>NZ_JAYKZY010000002.1:2702500-3002500 GCF_035818615.1 Sphingobium sp. CR2-8
GGCGACCAGCATCGCGACCGGCGGATAGGACCAGAGCTGCCCCGGATAACCGGCCCCCACGATCGGCCCCAGCGCCGCGATATAGGTGTCTAACTCGTAGTATCTTTCGGGGTTCGCTTCCCACGCCGCGCGGCCGTACATCCAGATGTTGAGGAAGTCGCGCCCTACCACCAGAGACGTGCCGTCGCGCGGCATCCCCTGCCCCGGCGTCAGCGTGAACAGATAGGCGGGAACAAAGACCAGCAGCAGCAGGCCCGCCCCGACCCACAGGATACGCAGCCGGTCGGCCATGCCGCCTATTGCTTCCGCCCGTCGGCGTCGAAGCGCAGGTCGTCGGGCACGGTGATGAAGGGGCGATCCATTTCGCTCGCCATCTTGTTTTCCACCCGGAATACGAAGGCGAGGACCGTCGCCACCGCCATATATAGCCCTTCGTTGACGATCTGGCCGGGGCGGGACGTGAAATAGACGGCGCGCGCCAATTCGGGATATTGGAGGACGGGCACGCTATTCTGGTCCGCCAGTTCGCGGATCGACGCGGCGATCGCATCGCACCCGCGCGCGACCACGACCGGTGCGGCGTCCACGCCGGGCTTGTAGCGCAGCGCGACCGCGAAATGGGTGGGGTTGGTGATGATGACGCTGGCTTCGGCCACCGCCTGCCGCGTCGAGCCGTTCAGCACCTCGAACTGGCGGCGGCGGATCTGGCCCTTCACCTCGGGCGATCCTTCGCTTTCCTTATGCTCGTCCTTGATCTCCTGCTTGCTCATGCCCAGCCGTTTGGCGCGCTGCATGATCTGTGCGGGCACGTCGATGCCCGCGATCAGGAACAGGCCGCCCGCCATGATGAGGCAGGTCAGGATGAAGAGGTTGCCCAGGTCCGCCATGGCGGGCGCGACGCCCATCTTCCCCAGCGCCGTGATCTGCGTCAGCCGATCCCAGATGAACCAGATGCCGATGCTGCCGAGCAGGCCGATCTTGGCGATGGATTTCACCAGTTCGACCAGGCCCTGCGTCCCGAAAATCTTCTTGAGACCGGCGGCGGGGTTCATCTTCGACGCCTTGGGCGCGAAGGCGCCGGGGCGAAAGCCGAGCGAGCCCAGCAACGCCGGGGCGGCAATCGCGGCGATGAAGGTCGCCAGCATCACGCCCGCAGCGGGTATGGCGATCGTGCCCAGCAGTTCGGCCCCGCGCGCAGCAGGCGAGAAGTCGATAATGTCCTCCCGCCGGAAGCGCAGCGCATCGCTCAGCATGTCGGAGAGCGCGTCGATCAGCGACGGGCCGGTGATCGCCAGCCAGGCGATGCCTGCCATCACCACCAGCGCCGTGCCCAGTTCGCGCGACTGGAGGATGTCGCCCTTCTTGGCGGCGTCATCCAGCTTCTTCTGGGTCGGTTTTTCGGTCTTTTCGCCGCCGCCGGGACTGTCCGCCATGGCTCAGCGTCCTTCCGCGATCATCTGGGCCTGCTCCAGGCCCGCCTTGAGCGAGGCCGTCATGCCCTCGGCCATGATCGGCGCGGCGATCGCGAGCAGGACGAGACCCGCCATCATCGCGACGGGGATGCCGACCGCAAACAGGTTGAGCGAGGGCGCGGCGCGCGCCAGCATGCCCATGACGATCTGCACCAGCACCAACGCGAAAGCGACCGGCAGCGCAACGGTGACGCCCGCCCCCAGCAGCGATCCGCCGAACGATATCAGCCGCCAGATCGTATCGTTGGACAGGATGCCCGCGCCCGGCGGGATCGCCTGGTAACTTTGCACGACGAAGCTGGCGAGCAGCAGATGGCCGTCCATGCCCAGCAACAGGAAGGTGGCGAGGATGGACAGGAAGGTGCCCACCACCTGGGTCGACTGGCCCGACGAGGGATCGACCATCGCCGCGAAGTTGAGGCCCATCGCGGTGCCGATCGTCTCCCCCGCGACGAAGGCGGCGGCGTAGCCGATCTGGACTGCGAAGCCGAGCGCCAGGCCCGCCATGACTTCGCCCGCGACCATCATCACGCCTTCGAAACTGGCGACGCCGTCCTGCGGCAGGGTGATGGTCACGCTGTTGAGCGCGGCGAGGCCCAGCGCCAGGCTGAGGATCAGGCGCAGTTGCAGCGGCACGGCGGGCGCGCCGAAGACCGGTGCGGCGATGAAGGCCGCGCCCGGCCGGATCATGGCGATCAGCCAGATCCAAAGCTGGTTTTCGACCCCGGCGAAGCCCGGCGCGATCATGGCCGCCTCATGCTCACTGGAGCAGGTCCGGGATGCGTTCGAAGATTTCGCGGGTGAAGTCGGCGATCAGCACCATGATCGATCCGCCGAACAGCGCCAGCATGCCGCCTACGACGATGATCTTGGGAATGAAGCTCAACGTCTGTTCGTTGATCGAGGTCGCCGCCTGCACCATGCCGATGATGAGGCCCGCGATCAGCGCCGGGATCAGCACGGGCGCGGCGGCAAGCGCCGTGATCCACAGCGCCTGCTGCGCCAATCCTAGGAAGAAATCGGCATTTTCCATGGGACTATATTTCCCATTCCGTTCGGTTCGAGCCTGTCGAGAACGCAGCCTGGTGCATGGTTCTCGACAAGCTCGAACTGAACGGATGTGGGAGCAGGTGGCGGCTCATGTCGCGAAAGACCCCGCCAGCGACCCCATGGTCAGCGCCCAGCCGTCCACTAGCACGAACAGCAGCAGTTTGAACGGCATGGATATGATGGTGGGCGACAGCATCATCATGCCGAGCGCCATCAGCGTGGACGCGACGACCAGATCGATGATGAGGAAGGGCAGGAAGATCATGAAGCCGATCTGGAACGCCGTCTTCAATTCGCTGGTGACGAAGGCGGGCAGCAGGATCGTGAAAGGGATGTCGTCGGGCGTGCGGAAAGCCGGCGCCTTGGCGAGGTTCTGGAACAGCTTGAGGTCGCTTTCGCGGGTCTGCTTGGCCATGAAGCCGTGCAGCACCTTGCCAGACCGGCCAACCGCTTCCTCGATGCTGATCTGACCCTTGCCATAAGGGTCGAAGGCCTGGGCGTTGATCGCGTCGATCGCGGGGCGCATCACGAACAGGGAGAGGAAGAGGGTGAGGCCGACCAGCACCTGGTTAGGCGGGGTCTGTTGCAGGCCCAGCGCCTGACGCAGCAGCGACAGGACTATGATGATGCGGGTGAAGCTGGTCATCATGAGCACGAGCGACGGCAGCACCGTCAGCAGGCTCATCAGGACGAGGATTTGCAGGCTGAGCGAGAGCGATCGGCCGTCGCCCGAAATCTGCCCCATGGCACGGCTCAGCGCGCCGCCATTGTCGACCGGCGGGGCGGCGGCGGGCGCGGCCTGCGCGAAGGCGGGGACGGTGAAGAGGATGAGGGCTGCGAACGCTAAAATCGTCATCCCAGCTAGAGCGGGAGTCCATTTCCACAGCGTGTCTTTGGAATGCAAAGCTGGGGACCGGGTTCCTGCCTGCGCGGGAACACTGCAGCTTGAAAGATCAGCGCAGGCGGACATGATCGCCTTCCGCGATCTTCTCGATCTTGCTGCGGGTGACAGACAGCAATATCTTTTTGCCTTCGAACTCGACCACGGCGAGCTTGCCGAAGGCGCCCATCGGCAGCGCTTCGAGCAGCTTTAAGGAGCGGTCCCCCTGCCCCGCCAGCATGCCGGGCTGATATTTGCGCCACAGCCACAGCGCGCCAAAGGCCATGCCGCCCACCAGCGGGAGCATGATCAGCAGTTTGACGAAATACCAGAACATGAAATGGCCTGCCCGCAGCTATGGTTAACAGCGCCTGCGATCCGCAGTTTCGCGGCCGAAGGCAAGCGCAAAGTGATGGTTGCCCGTCAACCGCGCCGTTCGATACCGGCCAGGCGGTTTTCGGTGGCCGCGATATCCACGATGCGGATGCCATAGCGGCCGTTGACCGTCACCACCTCGCCCTTGGCGATCAGCGCGCCATTGACCATGATGTCGAGCAGATCGTCGGCCTGGCGGTCCAGTTCCACGATGCTGCCCTCGGCCAGATCCATGACTTCGGCCAGGCGCAACGAGGTCGAGCCGACCTCCACAGACATGCGCACGGGGATATCGGCCAGCAGCTTGAACTGACGATTGTTGGTCATCTTGGCCAACGGATCTTCGCCCCGGTCCATGCGGGGGGCTTCGCTCATGTCGCTCATTGATCGGGTTCCTGTGCAAGCTTTTCAATCTGGAAGGCGGCGCGGCCGTCCTGTTCGCCGATCGTGCCATGCGCGACGATGCGGTTTCCCACGATCAGCGGCAGCGATCGGCCGATGGTGACGGGAATGACGTCGCCGACCTTGAGCTGCATCAGCTCCGCCAGCGAGAGGTTGGGACGTGCCAATACGGTACGCGCTGGCATGCGGATGTCGCGCATGCGGCGAGCGATGCGCGTCTGCCAGACGGGATCGCGATGTTCTTCGTCCGTGGGCATGTTGCTGCCCATCAGCGCTTCGACGCCGCGCAGGGCCGACAGCGGGAAGACCAGGTCGATCGGCCATTCCTGTTCGCGGGTGAGGGAGACGGTGAAGCGTTGCAGCACCATCTGGTCGCCCGGCTGCGCGGCGGCGGCATAGCCCACTGCGCTTTCGCGCAGGACCAGGCCGTGTTCCAGCGGCAATATGTCGGCCCAGGTTTCGACCAGCCGGGCGACGATGGTGTCGGCCAGCCGGGCGATCAGCCGATCTTCGGTCGGTGTGAATTCGCCGCGCGCGGGCAGCGCGCGGTTGCCGATGCCGCCATAGAAGCAATCGACCATGGTGGAGATCATCGCCGCGTCCATGCGCAGCAGCATCTGCCCCTTCAAGGGCAGCAGGCGATAGATGGACAGGCTGCAAAAGGCGGGTACTTCCGCCGTCCATGCGCCAAAGTCCAGAACGCGCGTATCCTGCGCGGTGATATGCGGGCGCACGCCCGCGATCGGCTCTATCAAGGCGCGCATGCGCCGACCGAGCTTCTCGCTCAGCCGGTCCAGCCCCGACAGCATGATCGGCGCTTGCGAATCCCCGCGCCCGAAGGCGTAGGTCTGTACGTCGTCCATCTTGGTCCCCTGCACCATGACGGATCAGGGGCCGTCCCGATCCTTTGGTGCAGCGCCATTAATAACGAAAATGGTAAAATTGGGGTTAATAGGGCGACGACCCGTGCCCGCAACGATCGTCGAAGGACAGGATCGCTGCGGGCGTTGCCGAATGGCTTACTGGATCACGAAGTTCGTGAAATAGACGTTGTCGACGCCGCCATAGCCAGTCTTCTGCTTCAGGACATCGTTGATGATGGTCTTGAGCTTGCCCTGGAGCGCCTGCTTGCCCTGCGGCGTGTCGAGCACTTCCTGCGGCTGCTGCGCCAACATCATCAGCACCTGGCTGCGGATCGGCATCTCATGCTGCTTGATCGCGGCGATCACGCGATAATCATAATAGCTCGACACCGCGATGCTGATCTGGGCGAAGGCGTCGGTATCCGACATGTTGGATGTGAAGGGCTGTTGCAGCTGGAAATAGGTGGCCTGATAGGCGGCCGGATTGACCGGCGTGGGCAGATCGATGCCCTTGCCCGGCGCGTGACCCGCTGACGCGGCATGGCTTTCGCCGCCGCCAGCGGCATGACCGCCGCCTTCGCCGCCGCCACCGCCCTCGCCCGCCCAGCCATGGGCCGTGGCGACCGCCTGCGCGTCCTCACCGGCCAGGACCAGCACCGGCTTGTTGGGATCTTCCTTCGGCCCTTCCGCCTTGGGGCTGAAAAAGCCTGCGGCGTACAGCCCGCCTGCCGCGCCTGCACCACCTACGACGACACCCACGACCAGCAGCAGGATCATCTTCATGCTCCCGCCTTTTTTCTTCTTGGCCTTCGGCTCGTCGCTCATCGTTCTGGTCCCCTGGGATTAGCGCCGGTCACGCGTAGCGCGCGCGAACGGCCTCGCCGGCGCTTTCGCCGACGTCCATATGGTTAAGAACGGCCGCGTCATTCCCGGCTTTATGCCCAAGGGCGATATTTTCGCGTGGCTGCCCGCGTCCCTGCATGTGCGACTGGCCGGACTGTCCCATATTCTGACCCATCGCCTGCTGCGCATTCTGGTTGGCGTTGCCCGACTGCTGTTGCGAGGGGCTTTGATTGCCGCTGCTGTCGGCGCGCGCGGGTTCCGCGACATGCGGCGTCCGTTCGACCTTCACGTCGCTGATGCGGATGGCGGACAGGCCCGCATCCAGTTTCAGCCGGTCGCCTTCCTGCCGCAAGACGCGTTCGGCCGCTTCCGTCGCGACGGTCAGGCTGACGGCCGCGCCGCCGTCGCCCTGCCGGATATCGACCTGGATCGGGCCAAGCTGATCCGCGTTGATCTGAAAACGGCCCTGCGCACCATTGGCCGACAGGCCCGCAATGTCGCGGGCCAGCCCGTCGATCCATTGGCCCGACACGCCCATATCCACCACCTGCGCGCCCAGGCTGGCGGACAGGTCTATGGTCGGGATGGCAGGCGCGGTCGCGGTGGGCTGCACGGTCGGTTGCGTCGTGGCGGCCAGCGGCACAGCGCTGTCTTTTATGGCTGGCGGCAGAATGGCAAGCGGCGCGTCAGGCCTGCTATCCCGATCGGGTGCCAATACAGGCGCTGCGCCTTCGGTGCGACGAGGCGCACGAAGGCTCATATGGTCGCGGACCAGTTGCAGCAGGGACACGGCTTCCGCGCGCGCAGGCTTGGCTGGCGGGGCCGGAGCGTCCGTTGGCGGCAGTTCGGGCGCGATGGCCGGTTGCACCTCCGATACTACAGCAGTTTGCGGCGCTGATGACGACGGGATGGGGGCGGGCGCGACCGGAACGGCGCGCACGATCACGGGCGCAGGATCGGCCGTCTGGCGCGCGGTATCGTCAGGACGCACGGATGCGATGGTCGGGTCGGACGGCACGGCATCGATGGGCGGACGGACGGCCGTCGGCGAGGCAGCCACCACAGAGATGTCGACAGGATCGGTCGTGACGCCCGCAACCGGCGCTGCGCTGGGCGCGAATGAAGCGGACGACGTAGGGCCGTCGGGGATTGCAGCGGCGTCGCCATGATCCGGTGCCGCCGGGATTTGCGCCGCGACACGCATCGGAGACGATGGCTTCTCCGCGATATCCTGGCCGACGGTCGCAGCGATGTCGGTGGTCGACCCGTCAGGCGCTTGCCTGACAACCTCGACCAAGGTCGATGGAGCCGCGTCGGCGCCGGGCATGACGGGCGCGCCCGCTGTTGCGGTGGGCGTGGTGGGAACTGGCGCCGCTATCGGCGTCGAGGACGATGGCGTCGCTGCCGGACCAGGGAGGACTGGCACCTCCGCTGTCGCGGCGGGCATGGTGGGAACTTGCGCCGCTGTCGGTGTCGAGGATGAGGGCATCCCAGCCGGACCAGCGACAATGGGGCCGTTGCTGGTCGCCGCAGAGTTGGTCGGCACCTGCACCGCGACAGGGGTAGACGGCTTGGTAGCTATGGCGGCAGGCATCGAAACTGCGCGCGGGCCATCGGGGACGCCGACGTCGGGCTGCGCAGTCATCGGCAATGGTCCGGCCACCACCGGCTGTGCTAGGGGCGAGATAAGGATCGGCATATCCTGACCGATGTCCTGAACGACGGGTGATGGTGTATCGTCGGCCGGCGAAGCATCCTCCATGTCCGGCGTGTCGCGCGCAACGTCTGACGATGCGATGGCCAAGGGGGTGGACGACGAGACGTCGTGCGGCCGGGCATGATGCGCCACTGGCGCCATGGGAACGGTGGCAGCAGGCGGGATGGTCGCGGCAGGCGCGGCAGGCGCGGCAGGCGCGGCAGGCGCGGCAGGCGCGGCAGGCGCGGCAGGCGCGGCAGGCGCAATGGATGGCTGCGATTCTACCGCAAGCGCAAAGGGCGGCGGTGTGACGACGCCTTCCACGATCGGACTGGCGTCGTCCTGCGTGCGTGTCTGCGGCAGAGCTGGCACTGCTGGTTCAATATCGGCGGCCTGTGGCGGCATCGTGGGGACGGGTGCTTCGGCAAGCGGTGTCGCAACTGGCTGCGCCGACTGCGCCACGACCGGCTGCGCGATCGAGGGTTGTGATTCTACCGCGAGCCCAAAGGGCGGCGGTGTGACGACGCCCTTTGGGCTCGCGCTGGCGTCGATTTGCATTCCTGTATGCGGCAGAGCTGGCACTGTTGGTTCGATATCGGCAGCCTGGGGCGGCATCGTTGGGACCGGCGCTTCGGCAAGCGGTGTCACAACTGGTTGCGCCGACTGCGTCAAGACGGGCTGCGCTAAGGGTTTAGCGATCGGCGGCGCGGGCGGTGTCGCGACAGGGGCGAGCGACGCAGGGCGGGAGGCATCGTGCCCTTCCTTGGTCACCATTGCGATGACAGCGGGTTGGGGTTCGCTTATTTCGACGGGGATGACAGGAAGGTCATATCCCGCCCTGTCGGGCATGTCGACGGGATCGGAATCTGGCAGCGTGGTCGCACGCCAGACCTGCATATCGACAGGCGCGAAGCGGGGCGGCCCGGCGGCTTCTTCGCGCGTTACGACATCCTCTTCCGCCAGGAGCGCCTGCGCGAGCGGCTTACCAAGCGGCACGGACGCAGCCTGACCGGCCGGTGCGCTGCCGACGACGTTCAGCAGTTGCGCGAAATCGGGCGTGCCATCCACGGGCGCGGCATCCCCCTTCACATTCAACGATAGGGGCGCCGACAGGGGCGTGGTGAACAACAGCGCCTTAAGGCTGGTCAGCATGGTCATCGTCAAACGTCCCCGTTCCGCTGCATGCGGCGATAGCGCGGCAAGGCCGCGAGCTTATTCTCTCGCCACTCCTCCAGGTTCGCGCGGGCGCGGTCCTTGAGGCGGGTGGCGATTTCCTTCTCGCGGTTCGCTGCAAGAGTCATGCCTTCTTTGGCTTCCACCTTGCGCTTGGCATCATAAAGCGCGCCGTCGAGCTGCCGCCCGGCCTGTTCCAGACGGGTCGCCAGTTCCTGCATCGCGGCAAAGGAGGCGCCGGTCGCCATCCCTTCCGTCTCGAACAATTCGCTGCGCACCTTGCGCAAGCGGTCGATATTGCGGGCCAGGCCATCGGCTTCATCGCGCGCGCGCGCGGTGTCCGCCACGGCCATGGCGTGCTGGACATGGCGGACGCGCAACACGCGCTGGCGGCGGCCGACCAGCCCCTTCATGCGCTAAAGCCTGCGATCAGCGCATCGGCGCTGGTGCCGAGATCGATGCGGCTTTTCTGGTCCTGACGGATGAAGTCGAGGATTTCCTGACGGCGGCGGACCGCTTCGTCGATGACGGGATCGTTGCCGGGGCGATAGGCACCCATCAGGATGAGGTCGCGATTTTCCTCATAGGCGGCCCAGAGGCGGCGGTAATTGGCGGCGGCCACGCGATGGTCGTCATCCACCACATCGGCCATGACGCGCGACAAGGACTTGCCGATGTCGATGGCGGGAAAGATGGATTGTTCGGACAGGTGCCGCGACAGGACGAAATGGCCGTCCACGATGGCGCGGGCGGCGTCGACGATCGGATCGTCGGTGTCGTCGCCATCGGCCAGCACGGTGTAGAGCGCAGTGATCGATCCGCCGGTGCGGGCGTCCACCCCTGCCCTTTCGACCAAGCGGGGAATGAGCGCCAGGGCGGACGGCGGATAGCCCTTCATCGCGGGCGGTTCGCCCAGCGCCAGACCGATTTCCCGCTGCGCATGGGCGCAACGGGTGAGGCTGTCGATGAGGAGCAGCACCTTCTTGCCACGGGCGCGATAATATTCGGCGATGGCGGTGGCGCGCGCGGCGGCGCGCAGGCGCAGCACCGGGGGATGATCGGCGGGGACGGCGACGACGATGCTCTTGTGCATCGTGTGCTTGAGCTTGGTTTCCAAGAAGTCGCTGACTTCGCGGCCGCGTTCGCCGATCAGGCCGACGACGACGATGTCGGCTTCGGCCCCGGCAATCATCTGGCCCATCAGCACGGATTTACCCACGCCGGAGCCAGCGATGATGGCGATGCGCTGGCCGCGACCGGCGGTGAGCAGCGCGTTGACGGCGCGGACGCCGAGGTCGAAGGCTTCGGTGACGCGGCCCCGGTCGAGGACATTGCCCTTCACGCCGTTCAAGGGCCAGGTGCCGCCCGCGATGATCGGCCCCTTGCGGTCGAGCGGCTGGCCCATGGCGTCTATGACGCGACCGATCAGGCCGTCGCCGACCTGCACCATATTGGCCTGGCTGTCGGGTTCGACGCGGATGCCGTTTTCCAGCGGCGCGTCGGCGTCCAGCGGGACCAGCAGGGTGCGGTCGCCGCGGAAGCCAACGACTTCGGCGCGACAGACGGAGCCGTCGCTGGCCATGACGCGCGCGCCAGAGCCGATCGGACGACGAAAGCCGGTGACTTCCAGCATGCCCGCATCATGGCTGACCAGTCGGCCGATGCGGCGGGGCGCGCGGTTCTGGACCTGGAGATGGTCGAACAGGCTTTCGGCCTGGGCCAGCGCGGCGCGGATCAAGGCTTGCCCTCCATATCGTCCATCAGCGCGCGCAGCCGCGCCAGGCGCACGTCCGGGCCATCCTCGACCCAGCCGTCGGCGGTTTCGAGCCGCACACAGCCGCGATGCATGGCCTTGTCGCCGACCAGCTTGACGCCGATCGTCTCGCCTTCCAGCAGGGTGATGTCGTCGGGATGGAGGTGCAGCGCGCTCTTGCCCTCATTATCTTCGATGAAGGCGGCGACGGTGTCGCAGCGCTGCACCAGCCGTTCGATGTCGATTTCGACCTCACCGACAATCTGTTCGACCAGGCGGACGACGGTGGCCGACAACATGGTCGACAACATGCCGCTGGGCGCGGGCGCGAGCATTTCCAGCGCCTGCGTCAGGCGTTCGCGCGCGTCGGCTTCCTCGCCATGGGTCTGGGCGGTGACGCGGCAGCCTTCGTCGAACCCCATGGTGAAGGCTTCCATCCGGGCCTCCTCCATCAGGTCGATTTCCGGCTCCGCTTCGATCACGCCGTTGCGCATCGTGGCGGGTCCGGTCTGTCCGGGCAAAGCGGCATAGAGACTGCGAAAGCCGCCTTCGACCGGGCGAAAACCGGCGACCGCCACCGGTGTCGCATCCTGAACCGCAACATTGCCCCAAAAGTTAGACAAAGTCGTTCCCCTTGCCGCCCAGCATGATGGTGCCGGCGTCGGCCATGCGGCGCGCGGTGGCGATGATGAGCTTCTGCGCGTCGATCACTTCGGCGAGGCGAATCGGCCCGCGTTCCTCGATCTCGTCGGCGATCGCCTGCGCGGCGCGCGCTGACATGCAACTGAAGATCTTCGCCTTCAAAATGTCGTTCGCGCCCTTGAGCGCCACGACCAGCACCTGGCTGTCGACGGTGCGCATCAGTGTGCCCAGATTCTTGTCGTCCATGTCGATGAGGTTGTCGAAGACGAACATCTCCTCCTCGATCGTCTGGGCGATCATCTTGTCGCGCTTGGCGACAGCCTTCATGATCCGCTGTTCATTGTCCTTGCGGACATTGTTCATGATCGCGGCCGCTTCGACCGTGCCGCCGCGCTGCGACGCCGCGCCCTGCTTTTTCACAGGACCGCGCAGCAGCAGTTGTTCCAGATCGTCCAGCGCCTCATTAGACACGGGGCCGAGCGTGGCGATGCGATAGACGATCTCTTCCTGATATTCGGACGGCAGCAGTTGCAGCACGTCGGCCGCGACCGGCGCCTCCAGATGGGCCAGCACGATCGCCATGATCTGCGGATGCTCCATTTCGATCAGCACGCCGATTTCCTTGGCATCCATCCACTTCAGCATTTCCAGCTGGGTGGAACGGGTCGGCGGGGTGATGCGCGCCAGGATGGTTTCCGCGCGCTCCTCGCCCAACGCCTTGGTCATCGCGCCGCGGATATGGCGGGTCGCGCCATAGCCGATGGTGGTGCGCTTCTTGGCCTTGGTGACGAAATGGTCGAGCGCCTCGTTCACTTCCTCGGGATCGACATCCTGCACGTCATACATGGCATAGCCAAGCTGGCGCACTTCGTCGGGTTCCAGGCGGGACAATATCTGGGCGGCTTCATCCTCGTCAAAGAGCATGAGCAGGACTGCGGCGGCGGCGCTGCCTTTCAGCGCCTCGGGACGACCGGGAACGATCTCAGGCATTTTCTTTCTTCCCCTCCTTCAGGAGGTCGCGGACGACGAGCGCGGCCCGATCGGGGTCCTGCTTGACGAAATTGCGGATGAGGTCGGCGCGCTGCGCATAGTCATAGGTGGACGAGATCATATCCAGCGTGATCTTGGGCGCGGCGCCATCGGGCGTCAGGACGGTCGCCTGTTTGGTGATCTCGCTCGAAATCTCGCGACCGATGGCCTGGCCGGTTTCGGCGGTTTGCGCGACCTGGGCGTCCTGCGCGGCGGCACGACGCTTGAGCAGCGGACGGCCGATGCCGAAGATCACCAGCAGCGCGACCAGCAAAGCCGACACGTTGCGCACCAGTGGCGACATCCAGTCGGCTTCGTACCAGGGGGTCGTCGCTTCTTCGGTCTTGAGGAAGCTGCGTGAAGACAGGGCTACCACGTCGCCGCGGGTCTGGTCGAAACCGACCGCGCCCTTCACCAGCGCTTCCAACGCGGCGATTTCCTGCGGCGTGCGCGCCTTGCCATCCGGCGCGGTGTCCAGCGCGACGGCGACCGACAGGCGCTTGACCGTGCCGATGGCGTCGCGGGTGACGGAAACTTCCCGGCCCAGTTCGAAGCTGCGGTTGAAGGTTTCTTCCGTCTTCATCAGCGGGTTGGGCGGCGTGCCGGGCTGGCCCGCCTGCGCACCCTGCGCCGTTTGCCCCTGCGTCACCGCCTGACCGTTGGGATTGGTCTGGGTCACGGTCGGGTTGACCGGGGCCTGGTTGCTGAGCGCGCCGGGGATGCCCGATGCTTCACCCGTACCCTGGCCGCGCGGATCGGACGCCCAGGTGCCCGTTTCGTTGCGCAGGCGCGCTTCGTCCTGCGGATAGGTTTCGCGGGTAGCCTGACGCTCCGCGAAGTTCAGTTCGGCATGCACCTCGGTCGAGAAATTGCCCTGACCCAGGATGGGCGTCAGCAGCGCGATCACCGACTGGCGATAGCGATCCTCGATCTTGCCCTGCACGGCAAGCTGGCGATCGTCGGCGGCGTTGCCGTCGTTGTTGCTGAGCAGGCGGCCATTCTGGTCGACAACCGAAATATCGTCCGGGTTGAGTTCCGGGATCGAGGAGGCGACGAGATGGACGATCGCGCTGACCTGCGCATCGGTGAGCGTGCGGCCATTGGCGAGGCGCAGCATCACCGAGGCGGAGGGTTTGGACCGTTCGCGCAGGAAGACGCTGGGCGGTTCGACGGCCAGATGCACCTTGGCGGTTTCGACGCTATCGATCGCCTCGATCGTGCGGGCGAGATCCATTTCGCGGGCGGAGCGCAGCTTTTCGCCTTCGACGGCACGCGATGCGCCCATCGGCAGGCTGTCGATCATGCTGTTGCCGTCGGGCGCGCTCTTGGGCAGGCCCTGGGCGGCGAGCATCATCTTCGCCTTGAAATAATCGTCCTGCCCGACGGTCATGCCGCCGCTATTGTCGAAGCCATATTTGATGCCGCTCTGGTCCAGCACCTGCGCGACGGCGGACTTGTCGCTGTCGGGCAAGGCGCGGAACAGGTCGCGCTGCGGCGGTTCGCGCAGCGCAAGCCAGGCCGCGCCCGCTACCGCGACGGTGCCGAGCAGGCCGAGCAGCGGCAGGCTCTTTGCCACGGCGGGTTGTTTGATGAAGCCGGTGAAGCGCGCCTTGAGCGCGTCCACACCCTTGGCCCCGGTCCCGAAGGCAGGGCTGGTGGCAAGAGTGGGCGCCGATGCGCCGACATTGGTGCTGAGTGCGTTCTCGCTCATGGTTTAAACCGGCATGCTCATAATGTCCTTATAGGCGGACAGGAGTTTGTTGCGGACCTGGAGGGTCGCTTCGAAGCTGACCGAAGCCTGCTGCTTGGCCAGCATGACCGCGGCGATGTCGGTCGTTTCGCCCCGTTCGAACGAGGCGGCGGCTTCGCCAGCCTGGTTCTGCAGGCCGTTGACCTGTTGCAGCGCGCTGTTGAGCGCTTCGGTAAAGCCGCCGGGCGCGGTGCCCTGCGTGCCGCCGGGACCGGATGCGCCGCCGACCGGCCCGGTCGACGCGACATCGCGCAGGGCCGCGTTCTTTTGCAGGATGGCGTTGCGGATCGCCATGACGCTGTCGGTGGGTGAAACGCCGTTGATGGCCATGGTTCAGCCCTCCTTCAAGCCGCTGCCAGCTCGCGCATTTCGGCGAGCCGATAGCGCAGCGTGCGTTCGGAAATGCCCAGCTTGCGGGCGGCGGCGGCACGGTGACCATCGGTTTCGCGCAAGGCGATGCGGATGGCTTCCAGCTTGCTGTGATGCGCGACGTCGCGCAGGCGGGTCGGCTCGACCGCGATGGATGCGGGCGCGACGATCGGCGTGACGACGCGCAGCGGCTGCGGCGCACGAGCGAGGTGCAGGTCGTCCGCCTCGATCATGTCGCCGTCGCGCAGCACCAGCGCGCGCTGGAGCAGATTGCCCAGTTCGCGCGCATTGCCGGGAAAGGCGTGAGCGGTCAGCTTGTCCATCGCATCGGCGGTCGGCCAGACGAAACCGGCCTTCGCCATATCCTGGTGGCGCAGCAGCATGGCTGCGGCGATCGCGGCCACGTCGCCGGGACGTTCGGCCAGCGGGCGCAGTTCCAGCGGCATGACGTTCAAACGCCAGTAGAGATCTTCGCGGAAGCGGCCGGCGGCGACTTCCTGCGCGAGGTTGCGGTTGCAGGCCGCGATGATGCGGACGTTGACCGGCACCGGATGGGTCGCACCGACGGGCAGAACTTCGCCTTCCTGCAACGCGCGCAGCAGCTTGGACTGAAGCGAAAGCGGCAGTTCGGCGATTTCGTCGAGAAACAGCGTGCCGCCATCCGCCGCCAGGAACAGCCCTTCCGAGGCGTTGGCCGCGCCGGTGAAGCTGCCCTTTTTATGACCGAACAGCATCGCTTCCATCATGGTTTCAGGCAGCGCGGCGCAGTTGACGGCGATGAAGTCGTGGGCGATGCGGCCCGACTGGGCATGAAGGAAGCGCGCCATGCCTTCCTTGCCGGTGCCGGTGTCGCCCTGGATCAGCACGGTGGCATCGCTCCGGGCGACGCGGCTGGCCAGCGTCATGAGACGAGCGCTGCCGCCGTCGCCGACGGCGGGAACCGATGCCGGGCGAACGAGTTCAGCGATCAGGGCAAAGGCAAAACCCATGTCCGCGATGCCGAAAGCGACGCGCGCGGGCAGGCCGTTTGCGGCCGGAACCAGCGAAGGCGCGCCATCCCGCACGTTGAGCAGGATGTCGCGATGGGTGGCATGGCCGATTTCGGTCGCCAGCAATATCCGCTTGCCTTCCTGTTCGCGGCTATCGGCCCGTTCACGGGGGCTGGCGGCATCGACTATTCGTACGGTGTAATAGGCATTTTCAAGCCAGTGCTGCAGCCCCGGAAGAAGCGCGCAGACGCCACGGCTCACGTCTAGTGTCGACATGAACAAAACCCCAATATTTGGCTGGCTAGTACCCCCGTACGCCCCAGTCCCCTTCGATGGTTAATAAATACCGCGCCTGTGGTTATCAGATAGTTAACGCGGTGGGTCCGCTTGCCGCGTGGCGGCAGTTTTTTTCCGGCAAAAACGGCAATTTATGCGACTTTAGTGTGAAGCGCACGCGTCGCGCCCGCGTAAGGGCGATTCTGGCCCGGACGAATCGCACCTTTTTCAAAAAAAACGACCCCGGCGCTAAAGGCCTGACGCGCCCCGCCGTTATCCCCCTTCGAGGCCGCAGACGCTCCGACGGATGGCAGCGACCTGATATTGGATAGAAAGGGAACACCATGACTGTTATCGGAACCAACACTGCAGCGCTGCGCTCGGCCAACGCTTCTTCGGCCGCCACCAAGGCGCTGGGCACCGCGATGGAACGCCTGTCGACCGGCAAGCGCATCAACAGCGCGAAGGACGACGCCGCTGGCCTAGCCATCGCATCGACCATGACCGCGCAGATCAAGGGCATGACCCAGGGCATCCGCAACGCCAATGACGGCATCAGCCTGGCGCAGACGGCGGAAGGCGCGCTGAACGAAGTCAGCAACATGCTGCAGCGCATGCGTGAACTGACGGTGCAGCGCACCAACGGCACGAACAGCACCGAAGCGGTCGCCAACATCGACGCCGAAAAGGATCAACTGTCGGTCCAGATCAACGACATCCTGACCAAGACGGAATTCAACGGCAAGGCGCTGTTCCCGACCACGGCTTCGACCGTGACGATCCAGGCCGGCGCCAACGACACCGACACCGTTTCCATCAGCCTGAGCGCCATCAGCGTTTCAGCGGTAGCCGGCGCCTCTGCAGCGGTCGACACCGCAGACCTGGGTGACTTCGACACCGTGCTGCAGACGGTCGCCACCGCCCGCGCCACGCTCGGCGCCGTGCAGAACCGCCTGGAATCGTCGGTCAACAACCTGACCAACAACATCACCAACCTGACCGATGCCCGCAGCCGCATCGAAGACGCCGACTTCTCGGCCGAAACGACGGCGCTCGCCAAGCAGCAGATCCTGAGCCAGGCGTCGACCGCGATGCTGGCGCAGGCCAACCAGAGCCAGCAGGGCGTTCTGAAGCTGATCGGCTAAGTCGCAACAAGATTGGTCGGCTGAGGTATTGGTCACCGCCAGCCGCCCATGGTGACCCCGGCACATCAACAGTCCCCACCGTGCCGGGGCCACACCCTTCGATCGAACGACCAGATTTTCGAAGCCTCCGTCCCCCCGGGCGGAGGCTTCTTTATGCTATTGGGGATACAAGGCTTGGCTTGGCCGTTTTGCCCATCCATGATGACGTCCATGACCCAGATAGATCGGCGCGCGATGATCGCCGCCACCGGCGCCGCCCTCCTCCTCCGTCCCGACACGCTGCTGGCGCAAAGCGGCGAGGCCTTCTCCTGGGCCGCGCTGGTGGCTCAGGCGCAGCGCCTGTCCCGCGCGCCGTTCAAGGACACCCCGCTGCATCCCGGCGCGGCCAAGGTGGATTATGACGCGCTGCATAAGGCGCGCTTCCGCGACGAGCGCACCTTATGGGGCGACCTGCCCGGCGACACCGGCATCCGCTTCTTTCCGCTGTCCGCCAATGCCGCGCAGCCGGTATCGATCGCCACGATCGAGAAGGGGCGCGCGACCCCGTTGCGCTATGATCCGACCATGTTCGAGACACCGGCTGGCAATGCCGTGGCGGCGCTGGGGCCGGATGCGGGTTTTGCCGGTTTCCGTATCATGAACGCCAAGCGCGATGGCGACTGGCTATCCTTCCTTGGGGCAAGCTATTTTCGCGCGCCCAGTCCGCAAAAACAGTTCGGCCTGTCCGCTCGCGCCATCGCGATCAACACCAGCTTGCAGGGCAAGGAAGAATTTCCGCGTTTTACCCATTTCTGGCTGGAGCGGACGGGCAATAGCAGCGTCACCATCTATGCGCTGCTGGACGGCGCATCGATCACCGGCGCTTTCCGCTTCGTCAGCAGCCTGGGGCCGCAAGGGGTGCAGCAGGACGTGACCGCCGCGCTGTTCCCCCGGCGGGCGATCCCGGAACTCGGGCTGATGCCGATGACGAGCATGTTCTGGTACGATCAGGCGAACCGCACGCAGGGCACCGACTGGCGGCCGGAAATCCACGATAGCGACATGCTGTCCATCGCCAGCGCCGACGGCACCGCCCATGCCCGCCCGATCGTCAATCCGTCGGCACCGCATTTCAGCGCCTTCAAGGAGGTAAACCCCAAGGGGTTCGGGCTGCTGCAACGCGATCGGAATTTCGATCATTATCAGGATGACGGCGTGTTCTACGATCGGCGCCCGTCGCTATGGGCGACACCGGCCAAGCCGCTGGGCGCGGGCGATGTGCGCCTCTACGCCTTTCCCACCGACAGCGAATATACCGACAATGTCGCCGCTTATTGGACCCCAGCGGCCGCGCCGCGCGCAGGCACGCGGATAGACCTGGCCTATCGGCTGGGCTGGTCGGCGGCGCAGACCCCTGCGTCCACCGGGATCGCCACGGTGGACAATATCTGGCGCGGACGGGGCGACGGCCCCGACGCCGACCGGCTGGTAATCGATTTTACCGGCATACCGGCCAATGCGAAGCCCGATATCTGGGCCGATGTGGCCGGTGGCAGCCTGGTCAAGAAGGCGGGCTACCCCATATTGGGGCGTGATGGCCTGTTCCGCGTGATACTCGACATACAGCGCGCGCGGGGCAAGTCAGCGAATATCCGCCTGCAATTGCGCGATGGCAATCGCACTTCGAGCGAATATGTGCATTATCCATTGGGTGTGTGAAGGGAACCGTCGGTTGATCGGGCGGTTCTGAAACCTTGGGTCAATCGCAATGGGTCTGATGGATGACGGGGAATGGAGGCGTGCAAGCGCCGACTATCGGCGCTGGGAGCAAGCCGCTGGCCCGCGCCTTTGAACAGGTGCCGGCGGAAAACCCGCTGGCTATGCCGGAACAGGATTTCGGCATCCGACCGGAACTGACCGCCTGCCGCCCGCTTAACATCGATATCTGGGCGCGGCGTCTGCTGGTGGTACTGCTGGCCCTGCTTCCGGCGGCCATCGCTGCGCATGAAATGCGTCGATCCATCGGTCTGGATGGCATTTCCGCTTGGGAAGGCGTCTATCTCGCCCTGTTCATTCCGTTGTTCGCCTGGATCGCCTTCGGCTTCGCCACCGCGATGATCGGCTTCCTGCTGCTAACCGTGGGCAAGGGCCGCAGCGTCACGCCGCGTCCGCTGAACGCCGCGACCCCGCTCAAGGGCAAGACCGCCATATTGCTGCCGGTGTGCAACGAAGATTTCCTGGGCGTGCTGGGCCGCCTGTCGATCATGGAGCGGTCGCTGGCGCAGGTTATGGGCGGCGAGCGGTTCGAATTTTTCATCCTGTCGGATTCCAATGTCGAAAGCGGTGAAGTGGAGCGCCGCGCCTATCAGGAGATGCGCGCCTCTTTCTCCCGCCCCGTTCATTATCGCCGCCGCGCGCTCAACATCGGGCGCAAGCCGGGCAATATCGCCGAATGGGTGCAGCGCTTCGGGGGCGGATATGACTATATGGTCGTGCTGGATGCGGACAGCGTGGTCAGTGGGCAAACCATGGCCCGCCTCGCTGCCGATATGGAGCGGCATCCGCATGTCGGCCTGATCCAGACCGTGCCCACAGTGATGGGCGCGGCCACGCTGTTCGCGCGTTGGCAGCAATTTGCCAGCCGCCTGTTCGGTCCGACCTCCGCCGCCGGTATGATCTGGTGGGCGGGATCGGAAGGCATGTTCTGGGGCCATAATGCCATCGTGCGGGTAAGCGCCTTTGCCGAAAGCTGCGGCCTGCCCGAACTGCCGGGCCGTGCGCCCTTTGGCGGGCATATATTGAGCCACGACATGCTGGAAGCTGCCCTGCTGCGGCGGCGCGGCTGGGACGTGCATATGGTCACGGCCGATGACAGTTTCGAGGAATTTCCGCCGTCGATGCCCGATCTGTTCACCCGCGATCGCCGCTGGTGTCAGGGCAATATCCAACATGTGCCATTGCTGGTTAAGATTGCAGGTCTGCATCCGGTCAGCCGCTTCCAGTTGCTGGTCGGCGCATCGGCCTATTGCACGTCGCCGCTGTGGCTGGCGCTGATGCTGGTGGTGCTGGGTGGGGCGCTGACGGGCGTTTGGCCTCCGTCCGCCGTGCTGCCCTCGGGCGGATTGCTGGCGTTGACGGCAGCGCTGCTGTTCGGCCCCAAGATACTCGCGATCTTCTGGGCGATGGCCGATCCGGCGCGGCGCATCGGCTTTGGCGGCGCGGCGCGGATGACGCGCGGGGTGCTGGTCGACATCATCCTGTCGATCCTGATGGCGCCGGTGGCGATGCTGACCCAGACGATCAACCTGTTCAGCATATTGATGGGCCGCAAGGCGAGCTGGAATGGGCAGACCCGTGATCGCGACGGCATGGCGATCACCAGCGCGATCTGGCTGTTCAAATGGCATCTGCTTCTGGGTGCCGTGTTGACCACGATGGCGGTCAAGGCGGGCAGCCTGGGCTGGATGTCGCCGGTGGTTGCGGGATTGTTTGCCGCGCCGGTTCTGGCGGCGGTCACCGCGCGCAAGGATCTGGGGCGCAAGGCGGAGGAGCGCGGCCTGTTCCAGGTCGCCGATCCATGGTGGCGGACGCAAAGCTACCGCCCG
Organism: Sphingobium sp. CR2-8; assembly: GCF_035818615.1. Lineage (NCBI taxonomy): Bacteria > Pseudomonadati > Pseudomonadota > Alphaproteobacteria > Sphingomonadales > Sphingobiaceae > Sphingobium > Sphingobium wonjuense. The sequence goes on from NZ_JAYKZY010000002.1 coordinate 2,722,792, forward strand.
CTGCGGTTTCGCTGGCCGACGACCGACGGGCGGCGGGTCGGTCCCTTGGCGGCGAATGACGAATAAGGCCGGATCGGAGTATCGAAACTGTCGTCATCTTAAAAAGAACAGGGCTTCGACAGGCTCAGCCCGAACGAAGAATAGGAAATTCATCGCTTAACTTCGCACATTTCCCGCTTGTTTCGACATTTCATGTCGAGAGACGGACATTATCTTTCCTACATGAGCGAGACAAAGCACGTGGTCGAACCGATGGTCGCATGAAAGCCCCATCGTAGGACAGACTGTCAATCGTTCCAGTCGCGCAGTTTGACGCGCAGCTTGTCGAGCGCCGCCTTCTTGATCTGGCATACCCGTGCCGCGCCGATGTCCAGCGTCTGGCCGATTTCCTCCAGGTTCAATTCCTCGACGAAATAGAGTTGCAGCACCATTGCTTCACGCTGCGGCAATTCACCGATGCAGGCAGCCACGGCTTTCTTGAGCGATTCGCGTTCCAGGACGTCGTCGGCGCGATCCTCCACGTCGGCGAACCACATGGACTGGTCCGAATAGACCTCGTCCATGCTGGTGTGCTGGACCATTTCGACGCTGTCGGCGATCTCGCGATAGGCGGCGGGGTCAAGGTCCATGTCGGCGGACATTTCCGCTTCGGTCGGCAGGCGGCCGAGCTTCTGCTCCAGCCGGTTGCGCACCTTGGCCAATTCTTTCCGCTTGGCCATGGCCGACCGGCAAATCGTTGCCTGCCGCCGCAGATGGTCGATCATCGCGCCGCGTACGCGCAGCTGCGCATAGGCGGCGAAGCCCAACCCCCGATCCTCGAAACTATTGGCAGCCTCGACCAGCGCGACCATGCCGATCTGGAGCAGATCCTCGATCTCAATCGCCGTCGATACGCGGCCATGGACGTGCCAGGCGATCTTGCGCACCAGCGGCATATATTGGCGCGCCAGCCGTTCGGGGCTGTTGTCGCCGGGCTTGGCGTAGGTATGGGCGCCGGCCGCGATCTTGTTCATATACATGGCTCAGCCTCCTTTCAGGCGACCCGTTCGCGCATCTGTTCCTGGCGCGGCGCGGGATCGTGGCGAGGGATGGGGCGCTGTTGCTGCTCATTGCCGACGACGGCGACCACTTCGACACCCTTGCCATCGGGAATTTCGAGGAAGGACAGGACAGGCGTTTCGGGCAGATGCGGCTTGAACAGGCGCGCGAGCGCGCGGCGCGCGACCGGCGAGGTGACGATGGCGAAGTTGCGCGCCTGCCCCATCAGCGGACGGGCGGCATGCACGACCGCTTCGACGATACGGTTGGCGAGTGCGGGTTCGATCGGATGCTTGGCGTCGCCCGCGACGCGCATCGCCTGCGCCAGCAAGCCTTCCAGATCGCCGTCCAGCGTGATGACAGGCAGCGGCATCTTGACCGGCACAAGCCCCTGGATGATGAGCGCACCGATACGCTGGCGCACCGCCTCAACCAGTTGCTCGTGGCTCATGTCGGGGCGGGCCGCGTCGACCATGGCTTCGCAAATGCGGCGGAAATCCTTGAGCGCGATGCCTTCGGACAGGAGCGCGCGGCAGAGCGCGCTGATCTGGGTCAGGCTGAGCGTGCCGGGGGTCAGCCCGTCGACCAGTTGCGGCGCGGCGTCCTTCAACGTGTCGAGCAGCTTGCGCGCTTCGTCCAAGCCGAACATTTCAGCGGCGTTCATCGCGATCAACTGGTTGAGGTGCGTGGCGACGACCGTCGGCGGATCGACCACGGTATAGCCCGCGACGACCGCTTCGCTGCGCTTGGCCTGCGATATCCATACGGCGTCGAGGCCGAAGGTCGGGTCTTTGGCCGGGCGGCCGGCGACCGTGCCCTCCAGCGCGCCGCTGTCCAGCGCCAGCAGATCGTCGGGCCAGATTTCGTCTTCGCCGACGACCACGCCCGCGATGGTGATGCGATACTGGTTCGGCTCCAGCGCCAGATTGTCCTTCACGCGGACCATCGGCACGACGAAGCCCAGTTCCTTGGACAATTGGCGACGGATGCCGGTGATGCGGGCCATCAACGGTGCGCCCTTGCGTTCGTCGACCAGCCCGATCAGGCCATAGCCGATTTCCAGACCCAGGATCGCGCCGTCCGACACATCGTCCCATTCGATCACGGCCGGATTGGGCGGCGGCGCGACGGGTGCGGGTTCGGCGGCCTTTTTCTGGACGGCCTTGCGCAACTGCCAAGCGATGCCGCCTGCAATCGCTGCGGCAGGCAAGATGATCATATGCGGCATGCCGGGCAGGATGCCGAGGAAACCCAGGATCGCGGCGACCGGTATCCAGGACTTGCCCGAACCGAATTGCCCCGCGACCTGGCTGCCCAGATCCTGCTCGCTCTTGACGCGGGTGACGATGGATGCCGCAGCGATCGACAGCAGCAGCGCGGGGATCTGCGCGACCAGCGCGTCGCCGATCGCCAGGACGATATAGGTCTGCGCGGCTTCGCCGATGGCCAGGCCATGGCTGACCACGCCCAATATGATGCCACCGACGATGTTGATGACCAGGATCAGGATGCCCGCAACCGCGTCGCCCTTCACGAACTTGCTGGCGCCGTCCATCGAGCCGTAGAAGTCCGCTTCGGTCGCGACTTCTACGCGGCGGATCTTGGCTTCTTCGGGCGTCATCAGACCGGCGTTCAGATCGGCGTCGATCGCCATCTGCTTGCCGGGCAAGGCGTCCAGGGTGAAGCGCGCCGACACTTCGGACACGCGACCCGCGCCCTTGGTAATGACGACCAGGTTGATGATCATCAGGATGGCGAAGACGAAGATGCCCACGACATAGTCGCCGCCGATCAGGAAATGGCCGAACGCTTCGATCACCTGCCCTGCCGCGTCGGACCCTTCATGCCCCTGCACCAGCACGACGCGGGTCGATGCGACGTTGAGCGCCAGGCGCAGCAGGGTCGCGAACAGCAATACCGTGGGGAAGCTGGAGAAATCGAGCGGCTTGGCCGCGTTCAGCGCCACCATCAGCACGGCTAGCGAGATCATGATGTTGGTGATGAAACCGATGTCCAGCATGATCGCCGGAACCGGGACCATCATGAACAGCACGACCATCAGCGTGGCGAACGGCAGCACCGCGCCCTTCACGGCGCTCATCCAGATCTTCGCTTTGACTTGGGCGGGAGACATAAGGGGCCGTTACCTTCCGAGGGTGGCGAGCATGAGATAGGCGAGGCGTGCGGTCTGCGGCTGCGGCTTGACCATGATGTCAGGCTGTTCGCTCAGGCGCTGGGTTTCGATCCGCACATAATCGGCGGGCTGAACCGTCTTCGCACCGGCGGGCAGCGAAGCGGACGCATATTGAATGTCGCCGCCCAGGCTATCGACGCCCTTTTGCAGCTTGGACGAGAAGCGGTCGCGGATTTCCGCGAAGCTGCGGGCGTTGCCGGCACGATCGTAGAAGATCGAGCGGTTGGCGCGTGCGGCCGACGGGAACATGGAGGCTGCGGTGGCGTCGGGCGCGCGGTCGTGGACCGACAGGAATTTGGATGCGCCGCCGACGCCCAGGAAATGGGCGAGGTACAGATCGACCGGTTCGGCTTCGCGGCCGAGCTTCGATTCCAGATAGGCCTTGTTGTCGGCGGCATGTTCCGCCGCCATGACGGACGCCGTTTCGGGATGCTTGCGCAGGTCAAGGATCTGCTGGCGCAATTCGGGGTCGGCCACATAATAGCGGCCGCCGCTCTGCTGGATCGCGTCGGACGCCCAGCCCAGGCCATATTCGCTGCCATGCTTGTCCACGACGGCGAGCCAGCTCTGGTCGATGAACTGATAGAGGCCGGTGGCGGACGATGTCGTGGCGCGGGCCGTGGGGTTCAGGCTGGATTCGATCTTGGCCTGACCCAGCAGATAGGAGAAGTCGACACCCGTACGACGGCTCGCCATCGCAATCGCATTGGTGACGCGATTGCCCGACGAAGTCCCGGTTGCTGATATGTCTGCGAAGGCCGACACTGACTCACATTCCTCACTAGCTAGCGAGGACATTAGAGCAATGTTTGTGCCAAGAATTGGTTAACGCGGACGCAGGAAATTGCACCTACAACGAAAAACGGCGCCGAAGGGCGCCGCTTTAGTCGAAACCGAAAAATATTTTAGACTGCCGCCGATTTACCGCCCGTAGGTCAGCGGCGCGGTCTGCGCGCCATGGGCGGCGAGGATGGCAAGGCGCTGTTGCGCATGATCGGCCAGCAGCTTGACGCGCAGACGCGCGCTGTCGAGCAGCGGCACCATGACGCTCAGCCGTTCGATCACCGCCGGGTCGGAGCGCCAGGCGCCGATCGCGCGAACGGACGAGGCCGCGCGGCTGACGCGATGACTGGCAAGTTCGATGGCGGCGGCGTCATGGCCGTCCAGCACGTCCCGAAGATCCTCGAACGCGTCGAAGAGATCATCCAGCGCGGCAAGACCCAGCGGCATGACGTTTGTCCCTTATCAGGCGGCCGACAGGTCGAGCGCGACCATGCGTTCGGCAATGGCGGCGGGATCGACCGGGTAGTTGCCCGATGCGATGGCCGATTTGATCGCAGCGATCCGGTCCATGTCCACCGGCGCGCCTTCAGCCGCCATGCGGGCGGCGGGGCTGCTGGACGCGGCGCTGGCGGACGCGGTGGTCGATCCGGTGGTGGCCGACGCGCGCGTCTTGGTCCCTTCCCGCAGGCGGGAAGCCTCGATGGCGGCGCTGATATTCTGGCCCACAGACTTGATCATTGGGTAAATCCTTCACTCGTCCCTACTGACTATAACGGACAAGTTCAAAAATTATTAAATCCCGGAATGCGCACGACACCCATTTCTACCACTTGTGCGAAAATCGGCGAACTTTTCTTGTCTTCGCGCACCCGGATCGTCTCGCCCAGGGCGCCATCCTCGTCAGCGACCATCATGCGCGACACGCTGAATACGGCGTTGCCGGCCATCAACTGCACCGGATCGCCCTTGCGCACGACCGCTTCCTTCGATGCGACCGGCGCGGCGCGGGTGAAGCGATTGGCAGCACCATAGGCCGGGGCAGCGCGCGGCACCGGCCCGGAGGCAGCAGCGGACGCGCCTGCCACCAGCGGCACGCGGATGCGCCAGCCCAGCGCGTCGCACTTCACCATCGCCGCGCCGAATACCGGCCCTTCGATGCTGGGGGTTGCGGGGCAAGCGGCCAGACGCAGACGGCGGTCGACCGGCGCGGCGGGGCCGCCCGGTTCGCCGAGATTGGCCCCCACGGTCATCGCCACCAGGCTGTCGATCCGGTCGAGATTCTCGAATTTCTGGGCCCCTTGCGCCTGCGCGGGTTGCACGCTGGTCAGCGTGGCGGCGGCGAGAAGGATGGACGAAAATCGCAACACGGCTTGTCTCCTGACGGAAGAACGGTCTTGTCAGGATTTCAGCAATTTTCGTGCCAGATAGGGTTAACGACCTGGCGCGATGTGGATGACCTGCCCCTGCGCTTGCTCTCGCCTTGGCCGACCGCCACCCTGATCCAGCCCGCGAATGTGCAGTCGATCCTGCGCGATGCCCTGCATGCGCAAGGCGCGGGCGACTGCGCCCAGCCGGGCGGCGGCCAGATCCCAATCGTCGAAGCGCTGGCGCCCATGGTCCGACCCGTCGCTGCGTATCTCCAGCCCGCCCGGTTCGCGCACGAAGCGCCGGGCCACGCTGGAAAGCCGTGTGCGCCCTGCGTCGCTGAGCAATGCCTCACCCGGCACGAACAGTTCGGCGGCGCGTATTTCGATGCCCTGCCGCATGGCCCGTCCGCCAAATTGCTGGCTGACCTGCGCCAGCATCGCGTCGCGGCGCGACCCGCTGGCTTGCAACAGCACGAAGAAAGCGAGCAGCAGCAGGAGAAGATCGGCGAAGCTGACCGCCCAGCGATTGCGCCGGGCGGATGCAGAGGCCGCCATGGACGGAAGCGGTGTCATGCGACTTCGCGGATGGCGGCGCGGCGCAGCGGCGCATTTTCACGCCGCGCGATCGTCAGCATCCGGTCCGCCACTTCGCGTTGCCAGGCCAGTTCGCGTTCCGACAGGTCGGACAGGCGGGCGGCGACCGGCGCGGCGATGATATTGGCGATGACGACGCCGTAGAAGGTGGTTAGCAGCGCCAGCGCCATGGCGGGGCCGAGCGCGGCGGGGTCGTCCATGGCGGCGAACATGCCGACCAGGCCGATGATCGTGCCCGCCATGCCCAACGCGGGCGCGGCATCGGCGATCGACAGCCATGCCTTGTGCACCGCGCCATGGCGCTGGGCCCGGTCGGCCAGCGCCTGCGCCGCCCATGTTTCGAACATGTCGGCGCGATCGCTATTGGCGAGCTTGCGCGCGGCGTCGGTCAGGAAGGGATCGGCGGTCTTCACCCGATCGGTGCAGGACAGGCCACGCAGTTGCGCCACCTGATCGATCTTCAGCATCGTCGCCCGCGCCGCGTCCCGGTCCCGTGCTGGATCGGCGGTCAGGAGCGGTTTCAGCGCAGCCATCGCACGGCCCAGCGCCCCGGCGCCATTTTGGAACAGGGCGACGAGCGCGATCCCGGCAAGCATCGCCGCCAGCGTCAGCGGATCGAACAAATGGCTGATTATCGCGATCATGACCCGTCGGTTCCTTGTCCGTTCATCCCACGGCGGCAACGCCCTGCCGCCGACCGGCAAAAATTTGCCGCCCTTGCCGCCTGCCCTCGCAAAAGCCCCGATCCCGGGGATTATCCGTGCTGCCGGTGCGTCACCCACGCAATTTGGCACGGCTCTTGCTGATCTCAGGCTGGATCACCCGCAGGAGACGCCATCAGGTGTCAGAACGGCGGGGGACGCAAAACTTTTAGAGCGATTTTGATCATGTCGGTGGAAGACAATCTGTTCGGGATACATGGAAAGGCGCTGGCGCTTCGCTCGCAACGCCTGTCCCTGCTCGCGTCCAACATCGCGAACGCCTCCACGCCCGGCTACAAAGCGCGCGACATCGATTTCGAGGCCGCGTTGAAGGACGCCACGACCCGGGCGGGCAGCAGCGCAACCGATGTGTCGAAGGCCGCCGACGACGCCATGGGCTATCGCACGCCGTTACAGCCGAGCCTGGACGGCAACACCGTGGAACTGAGCACCGAACAGACGCTGTTCGCCGAAAATGCGGTCAAATATCGCACGACCCTCTCTTTCCTGGAGGGCCGCATCAACACCATCAACCGTGCGCTGAAGGGAGAATAAGCATGAGCAATGGTCTCTCTGGTTCTGGCCCCATGAACGTCTTTGACATCGCGGGTCGCGCCATGAGCGCGCAGCTGGTGCGCCTGAACGCCACGGCGTCCAACATGGCCAATGCGGGCAACGTCACCGGCAGCGCGGCGGAAGCCTATCGGGCGATCAAGCCGGTGTTCGAATCCGTCACCGACACGCCCGGCGTGTCGACCGTGAAGGTCAAGAATGTCGTTACGACCAACGCGCAGCCGACCAAGCGGCACGACCCCAATCATCCGCTGGCCGATGCGAACGGCGATGTGTGGGAAGCCGCCGTGGACGGCAATGCCGAGCTGGTCGACATGATCGAAACGGCGCGCATGTACCAGAATAACGTCCAGGTCTTGAACACGGCCAAGTCCCTGATGCTGGAAACCATAAGGATCGGCAAATGACGACGACCTCCACCGTCACCGATAGCGCGGGCCTTTCGGTCTACAACGCCACGCCCAAGATCGGCACCGGCAGCGGGGAACTGGGCCAGGCCAGCTTCCTGACGCTGCTGACCGCACAGATGCAGTATCAGGACCCGTTCGAGCCAGTCGACAACGCCCAGATGGTGTCGCAGATGGCGACGATCACCAATTCGTCGGGCATCGCGGAAATGAACCAGACGCTGAAAGGTCTGGCGAAAGAAATGACGGGCACCCGCCTGGGCGATGCGGCCAGCTGGATCGGCAAATCGATGCTGGTGCAGAGCAATATCGCCGCGCCCGACGCAAGCGGCACCTATGCCGGCCAGATCACCCTGCCCGCCGCGACCCAGGGCGCGACCATCGACCTGGTCGATGCCAGCGGCAATGTGGTCAAGACCATCGACATGGGATCGCAGCCTGCGGGCGCCGTCACCTTCTATTGGGATGGCAAGAATGACGCGGGCGACACCGTCGCCACGTCCGCCCTGCAGGTGAAGGTCAATGGCGCAACGCCGACCAAGGTCGCGACCTGGGCCACCATCGCCGCCGTCCAGTCACCCGCTGACGGTTCATCCTCCAAACTCATCACCGCGCTCGGCAGCTACAGCCCGTCCGACGCGATCAGCCTGATGTAATTCCAACCTTTTCTCACCCCAAATCCTTTTCACCCAAGGAGCAACGCCATGTCCTTCTACATCTCCCTGTCGGGCCTCAAGGCCTCCCAGACCGACCTGTCGACCATTTCGAACAACGTCGCCAACGTCAGCAGCACCGGCTTCAAAAAGAGCAAGGCGGAATTCGGCGATATCTTTGCCGCCGCGCCGATGCAGACGACCAACCAGGTCGCTGGCCAGGGCGTGCGCGTGCAGGGCGTGACCCAGCAGTTCACGCAAGGCACACTGGAAAGCACCGCCAAGACGCTGGACCTGGGCATTGCAGGTGAAGGCTATTTCACCGTCAAGGGCGAAGATGGCACGGTCAGCTACACCCGCAACGGCGCCTTTTCCGTTGATCAGGATCGTTTTGCCGTCGACACGACCGGCGCGAAGATGCAGATTTTCGCCGTCGATCCGGCGACCGGCACCCCCACGACGCCAGCGGCCGGCGCCACCCCGGCCAATCTGGTCGATCTCCAGATCCCCACCACGCTGAACAACGATCCCGCCGGGGCGCAGCTCAACAGCGTCGCGGTCGGCAAGGACGGTCTGGTTTCTGCCGTCTATGCCGATGGCAGCACCGTCTATCTGGGCAAGGTCGCCATGGCGTCCTTCAATAGCCAGGAAGGTTTGCGGCAGGAGGGCGACGCCCACTGGACATCAACCGTCGCGAGCGGTGCGCCGACGCTGGGCACGGCCAATCAGGGCCTGTTCGGTGCGATCAATTCGGGCATGCTGGAACGCTCCAACGTCGACATCACCGACGAACTGGTCGCGCTGATTGCGGCGCAGCGTAACTTCCAGGCGAACAGCAAGGCGATCGAGGCGGCCAACACGCTGACCACGACCATCGTCAACCTGCGCACCTGATCGCTTAAAGCACGGGATAGAAGGTCAAGCCCATGGATCGGCTCGTCAACACGGCTCTTACGGCCATGCGCGGCGCGATGGCACGGCAGGCGGCGGTCGCGAACAACCTCGCGAACGTCAACACTGTCGGCTTCCGCGCGGAAATCGCCAATGCCGAGACGCGCTGGATCAAGGGCGACACCTTCGACACCCGCGCGCAGGCTTCCGAACAGGTGATCGCCGCCGACATGGCGCAAGGCGCGGTCACCGACACCGGCAATCCACTGGACGTGGCCCTGGACGGCGATGCTCTGCTCGCCGTCCAAGGCGCGGACGGCAGCGAAGCCTATACCCGCCGCGGCGACCTGCGCGTCACCGACAGCGGGCTGCTGACTACCGGCGACGGCCTGGCCGTGCTGGGTGAAGGCGGGCCGATCGTCCTGCCGCAGATGGACAGCGTGTCGATCGCCAAGGATGGCAGCATCTGGGGCGTGCCGCAGGGCGGCGACCCCGCGAATCCGGCGCAGGTCGACAAGCTGAAGCTGGTCAACGCGACCGGTTCCAGCATTTCCAAGGGCACGGACGGCCTGTTCCGCGAGGTGAATGGCGGCGCGCTGCCGTCCGATCCGATCGCCACGGTCACATCGGGATCGCTGGAGGGATCGAACGTCAATTCGACCCAGGCCCTGATCCAGATGATCGAGGCGAGCCGCGCCTGGGAAACCCAGGTCAAGATGATCGACACCGCCAAACAGCTGGACGATGGCGGCGCTTCGCTGATGCGCCTCGACGGTTAAGGCAAATAGTTAATTTGGCACGTATCTTGCTGCGATGAGCATATGAGCATCCTTCCGGGATGCGCCACGGAGATTGTACGATGAGCAACGCCGCCCTTCATGTCGCCCGCACCGGCCTCGACGCGCAGAACACGAAGATGCGCGTCATCGCGAACAACCTGGCGAACGTCAACACGACCGGTTTCAAGAAGGACCGCGCCGATTTCGAGACGCTGGCCTATCAGCAGATCGTGCAGGCCGGCGCAAATTCGGACAGCGAGAACAAGTTCGCCAACGGCCTCAACCTCGGATCGGGCGTCGCGCTCCAGGGCACCAGCAAGATCAACACGCAAGGTACGCTCAACCAGACCAACAATGTGCTGGACATCGCGATCGAAGGATCGGGCTATTTCCAGGTGCAGCAGCCCGACGGCTCCATCGCCTACACCCGCGCCGGTAACTTCAGCGTCACCGCCGAAGGCACGGTCGTCACCAGCGACGGCATGCCGCTGATCCCGCAGATCACCGTGCCGCAGGGCGCGACGTCGGTGTCGATCGGCAATGACGGCACCGTGTCGGCCACCTTGCAGGGCGAAGCGGAACCCAGCCAGCTGGGCCAGATCGAAATCGCCACCTTCATGAACCCGGCGGGCCTGACGTCCGTCGGCGGCAACCTGCTGACCGAAAGCGCCGCCAGCGGCGTGCCGCAGGTCGGCGTCGCGGGCCTGGAAGGGCGCGGGCTGATGCGGTCGGGCTATCTGGAAACGTCGAACGTCAACATCGTCGAGGAACTGGTCGACATGATCGAGACCCAGCGCGCCTATGAGGTCAACAGCAAGATGATCAAGGCGACCGACGAGATGCTCCAGTACGTCAACCAGAATATCTGAGGCCGGATGATGCGCCTCACCTTCGCCACGCTTACTGCGTTTTCGCTCATCGCCCTAGCCGCGTCGCCGCTCGACGCCAGGCCCAAGAAGCGCGATGTCGAGCGCGACTATTATATGCCCACCATCGCCCAGCCCGTCGCCCCTCCGGCGAACGGGTCGATATTCCAGGCGTCGGTCGGCTATACCCCGCTGACCAGCGGCGCACGCGCCACGACCGTGGGCGACATCATCACCATCGTCCTGGTCGAACGGACGCAGGCCACCAAGAGCACCAGCGCGGACACCGCCCGCAACGGATCGGTCGGCATCACGCCGCCGTCCACCGGCATCCTGTCCAAGCTGTTTTCGCCCAGCGACATCGCGTCGGGTGGCCAGAACACGTTCACCGGCAAGGGCGGCGCGAGCCAGTCCAACGCGCTGAGCGGCGAAATAACCGTGACGATCGCGGCGGTCTATCCCAACGGCACGATGCTGGTGAAGGGTGAAAAGGCGCTGACGCTCAATCGCGGCGACGAGTTCATCCAGATCAGCGGTCTGGTCCGTCAGGCCGACATCGCGCCCGACAACCGGATCGCATCGACCCGCGTCGCCGACGCCAAGATAATCTACAAGGGCAAGGGCGAGATCGCCAATGCCAGCCGCCAGGGCTGGTTCCAGCGCTTCTTCTCCGCGATCAGCCCCTTCTGATGGACAGCATGAACATCATGATCCGTTTCCTTCGCCTGGTTGCGGCCTTCCTGGCGCTGATCGCCGTTCCGGCGCAGGCCGAACGGGTCAAGGATCTGGGCACGTTCCAGGGCGTGCGTCCCAACCAGTTGACCGGCTACGGCATCGTCGTGGGTCTGGCCGGCACCGGCGACGACAGCATCCAATATGCGACCGAAGGCATGAAGGGCGTCGTGTCGCGCTTTGGCCTGACCCTGCCGCAGGGCGTCAATCCGGCGCTCAAGAACGCCGCCGCCGTTCTGGTGACGGCGGACCTGCCCGCCTTCGCCAAGCCCGGCCAGCGCCTGGATGTCACCGTGTCGGCGCTGGGCAAGGCCAAGTCGCTGCGCGGCGGCACGCTGATCATGACGCCGCTGCGTGGTGCGGATAACGAGATTTACGCCATGTCGCAGGGCAATCTGGCGGTCGGCGGCCTAGGCGTGTCCGGCGCGGACGGCAGCCAGGTGTCTGTCAACATCCCGTCGGCCGGGCGCATCCCCGGTGGCGCGACGGTGGAACGCGCGGTCGCGACCGGCTTCGACACGGCGCCCAGCCTGACCTTCAACCTGGCCGAAGCCGACCTGACCACCGCGCTGCGCGTGGCGGACGGCATCAACCATGCCTTTGGCGATCGCCGCGCCCACGCGACCGACGCCGTATCGGTCACGATCGACGCAGCGCCCGGCGCGGAAGATCGCATCATGATGATGGGCATGATCGAAAATATCGAGATTTCGCCCGCCGACGCGCCCGCCAAGGTGATCGTCAACGCCCGCACCGGCACGGTCGTGATCAACGGCGCGGTCAAGATCCATCCGGCCGCCGTGGCGCATGGCAAATTGACCGTCAGCGTCAACGAAAGCCCGCGCATTTCCCAGCCCGCACCCTTCAGCCAGGGGCAGACCGCTGTGGAGCAATCGAGCAGCATCAGCATCGACGAACAAAAGAAACCGATGATTAATTTTAAAGGTGGGGCGTCGCTGGCCGATATAGTGAAGGCGGTCAATGCAATCGGGGCTTCCCCGGCGGATATGGTCGCGATCCTCGAAGCCTTGAAACAGGCGGGCGCGATGAAAGCCGAACTGGTGGTGCTGTGATGCAGGTAACGACGACACAAAGCGCCGCCACGACCGGCGCCGCCCCCTCGCAAAAGGCGCAGCTGACGAAAGTCGCGCAGCAGTTCGAGGCGGTGTTCCTGCGCCAGATGATCGGCGCGATGCGCTCCGCCAGTCTGGCCGAGGGCATCGCCGATTCCGCCGCGACCCAGCAGTTTCGCGACATGGCCGACGCGCGCACCGCCGACGCGATGGCCAGCAAGGGTGCGATGGGCATCGCCGAACTGCTGCTCAAGCAATTTGGCGACCGGGTAAGCGACACGCCGTCGACTGCCGACGCCGCCGCCAAGGCGCCGGGTGCATGAGCGACCTCTTCATCATCGGGTCTTCGGGAACCAGGGCCTATCGATCGGCCATGGCCGCGATCGCCGAAAATATCGCCAATGCCAGCACCGAAGGCTATGCGCGCCGGTCGGTGCGGACGATGGAGTCGGGGTCTTCGACCGCGACGATGGCGACCTATATTTCGCGCGCCAATTTCGGCGGCACGCAGGTGGCGGGCGTCAACCGCGCATCCGACCCCTATCTCGACGCGTCGGTCCGCAACACCGGCATGGCGCTGGGCAGCGCGACGGCGCGGCTGCGCTGGCTGAAAGATTCGGAGACCGCGCTCAATGACAGCAGCACCGGCATCGGCCAGCTGATGACCGGCATTTTCCAGAATATGGAGAAGCTGGCGGCCAGCCCCACCGACACGTCGCTGCGCGTCACCACGCTCGACAGCATCAGCCGGGTCGCGCAATCCTTCAACCAGACCGCCGCCGACCTGAAAGCCGTGTCGGAAGGCATCGCGACCGAAGGCCAGTCGTCCGTCAGCACGATCAACCGGTCGCTGTCCGCACTGGCCGACATCAACAACAGCCTGCTGCGCGCCCAGCCCGATACGTCCGCCTATGCCCAGCTGCTCGACAGCCGCGATTCGGCGTTGCAGGCCTTGTCGGAAAATCTGAACGTCACCATCAGCTTCGGCGCGCATGACAGCGCGCAGGTCAGCTTCGGCGGCCAGACGCTGGTCAGCGGCGATAGCGCAGCCAGCCTGACGATGGCGGCGAACGCCAACGGCACATTGGCGCTCAGCCTGGAAGACGGCACGGCGCTGACCGCACCGGCCAACGGCACGCTGGGCGGTCTGTTTTCCGTGGCCGACACGGTGTCCGATCGTCGCGCGACGCTCGACACGCTGGCGACGCAGTTCGTCACCAACGTCAATGCCTGGCACGCGCAGGGACGGACCGACGCTGGCGCGGCGGGGGGAGCATTGCTGTCCGGCACGACGGCGGCGACCATGACGACTTTGATAAGCGATCCGACCCAATTGGCGCTCAAATCCCCCGATGGGACGCCCAACGGCAACCTGCTCACCGTCACGTCCGTTTTGCGCGGCAATGGCAGCGTCGAACAGAATTGGACGACGCTGATCGCCAGCCAGGCGACGTTGCTGGGATCGACCAAGGCGGAATATGACACGGCGAACAGCCGCAACGATCAGTCCGTCGCCGCGCGCGAAGCGGTGAGCGGCGTCGATCTGGATTTGGAAGCCGCCGACCTGCTGCGCATCCAGCAGGCCTATTCGGCCTCCGCCAAGGTCCTGCAGATCGCCAAAGAGACGATCGATGCCATCATGAACATCATCTGACGGAAAGGACTGATCCATGGTCGGTATCACCAACAAGATCATGCTCGCCGAAATCCGTCGGCAGCAGAAACTGTCCCAAGATCTGGTCGACGGACAGACTGCGATCTCCTCGGGCATCACGCTCACAAAGCCATCCGACAACGCTCTGGCCTGGGTCCAGGTGTCCGACATCGGCCGCGCCCAGGCGCAACAGGCCGCATGGCAGACCAACATCAGCTATGGCACGACCCGGTCGGGCAATGCCGAAGCCAATCTGTCCGAAATCGACAGCATGCTGACGCGCGCGCAGGAACTGGTGACGTCGGCCCGCAACGGGTCGCTCAACGCCAACAGCCGCGCCGCCATCATCGAGGAAATGTCGACCATTCGCGCGACCATCGGCGAATTGCTGAACCAGAAGGATTATCAGGGCGTGTCCGTCTTCGATGACGGGCAAAGCATCCTGGTCCCGGTCAGCAAGGGGCTGAACCTGGCGGTTGTCGGCACCCGGCAGGAGGTGTCGGAAGGCATCGACGTCAATGGAACGCCGATGTCGATCGACGCCATATTGGGCCAGAGCATCGCGGCCGTGCAGGCCGGCGACGACGCCGCCATCTCGGCTTCACTACAGGGCGTGAAGAACGCCCAGGGGCATATCACGATCGAGCAGGCCAAGCAGGGCGTGCGCAGCGACAGGCTGGAAGTGGTCGGCACGCGGCTGACCGACATCGGTCTGGACCTGACTGAACGCCGGTCGGACCTGGAATCGACCGATCTTCAGAAGGTCATCGCCAATGTGAAGGCCGGGTTGCTGCAACTGGATGCGGCGCAGGCGACCTTCGCCCGGATCAACCAGCAGACGCTGTTCGACCTCATCAAATAATCCGCCCGAACAGGGGCGAAACCGACGCCGGACGGAAAAAACCGGCCTGTCCTAAACCGGACGCTAACCAGTCCGTATTAACCACAAGGACACAGCGTCGCCAATCGACGCCGGGACACTACCGCCTCAAGGGCCGTTTCAATCGGGGATTTTCATGTTCGCAGCCATCGGCCTCGTCATTCTGCTCGTCATGGTGTTCGGCGGGTTCGCCTTCACCGGTGGCGACCTTGGCCCGGTGCTCCATGCCCTCCCCCATGAAATGCTGATCATCGGCGGCGCGGCCGTTGGCGCGCTCGTCATCGGCAACAGCGGCGCGGATTTGAAGGCGCTGGGCGGCGGCTTGGGTAAGGTGTTCAAGGGGGCGAAATATAAGAAGCAGGATTTCCTCGACTGCATCTTCCTGGTGAGCAAGCTGATGAAGACGCTGCGCGTCGAAGGCCCGGTGGCGCTGGAACCCCATATCGAAGATCCGTCCAGCTCCACCATCTTCACCGAATATCCCAAGCTGATGAAGGACAAGGCGCTGGTCCACCTGATCAGCGATACGCTGCGTCTGGTCGTCATTTCGTCCGGCACGCTCGATCCGCACGCGGTCGAGGATGTGATGGACAATGCGCTCAAGACGCATCACCATGAAGCGATCAAGCCTGCCGACAATCTGCAAGGGCTGGCCGACGCCCTGCCCGCGCTGGGCATCGTCGCGGCAGTGCTGGGCGTGGTGAAGACCATGGGATCGATCGACCAGCCGCCCGCCATATTGGGCGCGATGATCGGGTCGGCGCTGGTCGGCACGTTCCTGGGCATTCTGCTCGCCTATGGCATGGTCAATCCCTTCGCCAATCGATGCCGTAGCGTGATCGAGGCGGATGGGGCCATTTATCATGTCGTCAAGCAGATCATCATCGCCTCGCTCCACGGCCATCCGCAGCCGCTGGTGATCGAAGCTGCGCGGTCGGGCCTGACCCATGCCAACCAGCCCGGCTTTGCCGAAGTGTTCGACGGCATGCGGGGCAAATAAGCCATGGCCGAAAAGAAGCGCGGCGCGAACGAGCCGGAACCCCGGCCGATCATCGTCAAGAAAATCATCGTCGAAGGCCATGGCGGCCATCATGGCGGCGCGTGGAAGGTCGCCTATGCCGACTTCGTGACGGCGATGATGGCGTTCTTCCTGCTGATGTGGCTGCTGGGCGCGACCACCGAAAAGCAGCGCAAGGGACTGGCCGATTACTTCACGCCCACATTGGTGCAGATGAAGGAGAATTCGGCCGGGTCCAACGGCATGTTCGGCGGCGACAGCATGATGGCCAAGGAAAATTACCCGACCACCGGCGGTCAGGGCAATCTGGCGATCACCATTCCCCGCGACGCCAGTGGCACCAAGGACCAGGGCGGCAAGGCGACCCGTGCCGCCGATCGGCAGAAGTTCGAGGCGATCAAGAAAGAGCTGGAACAGCGCATCGCCAAGCGCATGGCCAAGCTGCTCAAGAATATCCGCTTCACCGAAACGCGCGAAGGGTTGCGCATCGACCTGATCGACGAGGCCGATTTCGCGATGTTCGCGATGGGCACCGATCGCCTGGTGCCGCAGGCCCGCGCGCTGATTTCTGAAGTGGCGGGCGTGTTGCAGACCATGCCCAACCCGCTGATCGTGCGCGGCCATACCGACGGCCTGCCCTATGCATCGGGCCGGACGATGAACAATTGGGTGCTGTCGTCCAGCCGCGCCGAAACGACGCGCAAGGCGTTGGCCGACAGCGGCATCGGCAACGCGCGCTTCGCCCGGATCGAAGGCGTCGCCGACCGCGAACCCTTCATCAAGGACGACGTATACGACCCGCGCAACCGGCGCATGTCGATCATCCTGGGCTGGACCCGCGGCGGTGGCGACAAGACGGACGACGCGGAACCGGACGCGGAAACCAAGGCCGCGATCAAGGAACGCGACGATCCCATGCGCGTGGCGAAGGAACAGGCGCAGAAGCTGGACATGGGCGGCACCGGCCTGCCCAGCGGCGCTGCGCTGATCAACCCGACCGCCAAGGGCGCGTCGGCCAAGCCAGGCAAGCATTGAGCGCTCAAGGATAGCGCCGACTTTTCCTGCCAACAGTTGCGGGTGGTTTGCGGACGGATGGCTTTTCATTCCGTCATCCCAGCGAAGGCTGGGATCTCAGGCCTCGTAGCGCTTCATCGCATGAGACCCCAGCCTTCGCTGGGGTGACGGATATTAACCCGGCAACACTAAACTTGCTTCCAGGCCGCCTTCCGGCCGGTTCGCAAGACGCAATTCGCCCTGATGCTCCGCCATGATCGCGCGGACGAGGGCCAGACCCAGGCCCGCGCCGCCCGTCTCGCGGTTGCGCGATCCTTCCAGGCGGGTGAAGGGTTCCAGCATTTCGGCCATGCGGTCTTCCGCGATGCCCGGCCCGTCGTCGGCGACGGCGATGCGGATCGCGCTACCTTCATGCGTCACCGACACATGGGCGCAGTCGCCATAAACGATCGCGTTTTCGATGAGGTTGCGCAGCGCGCGGCGGATCTGCTGGGGACGGACGAAGGCGACGGCGCGGTCGCTGTCGGCGAGGTCCACGGGCGATCCCAGTTCGATGAAGTCCTCCACCACCGCATCGGCCAGCGCGGCCAGATCGACCTTCTGCGCGGCCTGGCTGCTGCGACCCGCGCGGGCGAGCGAGAGGATATCCTCCAGCATCCGGTTCATCTCGTCGATCGTTTCGGACATGCGCGCCCGCTCGGCATCGTCCTCGACCAATTCGGTGCGGACGCGCAGCGAGGCGAGCGGGGTGCGCAGGTCATGGCCGATCGCGCCCAGCATACGGTCCTTTTCGTCCAGCATCGCGATGATGCGCGCGCGCATGGCGTTGAACGCCATGGTGAGGTCGCGCACGTCACCCGGCCCGCGCTCATCCACCCGATCGGCAAGGCCGGTGCGCGCGAATTGCTGGGCCGAGCCGGTAAGTTGCTTCAACGGCCGGGCTAGGCGACTGCCGACCCAGAGCAGCGGCAGCAGGACGATGACGTAGAGGATCAGGGTCTGACCGATCAGCCAGCCGCCAAAGCGCGCCGGGGGATTGCCGCTGCGGGCTTCGGCCGTGACCCATTTGCCCGCGTCATATTCCACCGCCAGCATCAGTCGTCCCGCACGCGGTCCGCGTGGGCCATCGCCCGTCGTGCGCATCCGTATCCGCTCCCAACGGCGCAGCGGCATGATGCGATCATCCTCCACCGCCATCACCGACCGGGCGGAGACGCCTATGTCGGACAACATGGTTTCGGCCCGCTTTTCGATATCGGGGCGCGGCTTGCCGACGAGAACGGGGCGCGTCGTGCTGAACCGCACCGCGCGCGGGCCATCGCGATCCGGTCGCCTTTCCGGTCCCGGTCCCGGTCCCAGCCCCGGTCCCGGCATCGGACGGGGGCGCTCCGGCCGCCGGTCCGGACGATTGTCGAGCGCATTGATGATCCGGAATACCGCGGGTGCCGTCTGGCTGGTCAGCTGCACGCGGTTGCGTTCCTGCAACAGCAGCACGAAATTGATGGATTGCGCCACGAACAAAGCGAGCGCGACGAGCGCGATGATCTGCCCGACCAGGCTTTGCGGCCACAGGCGCAGCCGCTTCACAGTTTGCGGACTTCCGCAGAAAAGGCATAGCCGCCGCCCCACACGGTCTTGATGAGGGTCGGGTTTTTCGGGTCCGGTTCGATCTTCTTGCGCAGACGGCTGATCTGGTTGTCGATCGCCCGGTCGAAGGCGTTCGCCTCCCGCCCCTGCGTGATGTCGAGCAACTGGTCGCGGCTGAGCACGCTATTGGGGCGCGTGGCGAAGGCGAGCATCAGATTATATTCGGCGGTGGAGAGCGGCAGCGATACGCCTTCGCTATCCACCAGCGTGCGTTCCTGCGTCTTGAGCAGCCAGCCGGCAAAACTGTAATTGGCGCCATCGGGCGCAGTGACGCGCTGGCCGCCGGTGGCGACGCGGCGGAAGATCACCTTGATCCGGGCGACCAGTTCGCGCGGGGAGAAGGGTTTCAGCACATAATCGTCCGCGCCCATTTCCAGGCCGACGATACGGTCCGTCTCTTCGGTGCGGGCGGTCAGCAGGATCACCGGAATCTCTGTGGTTTCGCGGAAGTGGCGGCACAGCGACAGGCCGTCTTCCCCCGGCATCATGATATCGAGGATCACCATGTCGATCGCATTGGCGTTGAGGCGCAGCCGCGCTTCGGACGCGCTTTCCACGGCCGTGACGCGGAAGCCGTTGCGGCCCAGATATTGGGCCAGCGGTTCGCGGATCGAACGCTCGTCATCGACGAGCAGGAGATGGGGTCGGTCGCTCATGATGCCTGTCTGTCACGGCTGGAGAAAGGTTGGAAGGGCGAAGGCGAAGGGGGCAAGCCTTCGCCCTTCCAGTGCGGGTGGCGTGGGTGCGGAGCCAGGGGAGGAACCCCGCGCCCTGCGCCACCCGGAGGGTCGATCGGTCAGCGATCAGTTCTGGGGCGGGGGCGGCGGACCCTTGCGGTCCTTCCATTCGGCCCGCATCGCCTGACGCGCGGCCTTCATTTCGTCGCCGGTGACGAAACCGTCCTTGTTCGCGTCCGCCTTATCGAACATGGCGACCGGGCGGGCCATGAACTGCGCCTTGGTCATGACGGCGTCCTTGTCGGGTCCGCCAGGGCGACCGGGCCCAAAGCCACCGGGACCGCCACGGCCGGGACCGCGATGAGGGCCCCTGCCCCAGCCGCGCCCGTCGCGCTCACCGGGCTTGCCAGCTTCCGCGCGCCGTTCCTGACGCTTTTCAACGCGGGCGTCATGAGCGGCGGTAAATTCCGCCTTGCTGATCTGGCCATTCTTGTCGGCGTCGAGTTCGGCGAAGCGGGCGTCCTGCCGTTGCTGGCGCAGCGCATCGCGATCCTTCTGGGTGATCTGGCCGTCGCGATCGACGTCCATCCTGGCAAAGCGGGCTTCCAGGCTGGCGGTCAGTTCCGCCTTGCTGATCTTGCCGTCCTTGTTCGCGTCGGCTTGCGCCATCATGCCGCCGCGGGGACCGCGCGGGCCATCCGGGCCGGGCTGGGCATAAGCAACATGGGTTGCCGCGAGCCCGCCGACGAACAGCGATCCGACCGCAACGGTGGTGAAGAATGTGCGAAGCATGTCTGTCTTCCTTTTTGCATCTGTTGGGCGGCATGTCCGCCGCCCTTGACGATGTTTATGGAAGGAAGTTGTCCCGCAGATATGTCACGCCGCCCGCTTGTTTGTCGCATATTGTAACGGGCGGCGGCATGGTCATTCCCGGTCGCGACGGCCCAGCAGACGCAGGCGCAGCGCGTTCAATTTGATGAAGCCCGCCGCATCGCGCTGGTCATAGGCGCCCGCATCGTCCTCAAATGTCACAACCTTTTCGCTGTAAAGCGAATAGGGCGACTTGCGACCGACGACATAGACGCCGCCCTTATAGAGCTTCAGCCGAACGGTGCCGGTCACCTTTTCCTGGCTGTAATCGATCGCGGCCTGGAGCATCTCGCGCTCGGGCGAGAACCAGAAGCCGTTATAGATAAGCTCGGCATATTTGGGGGCGAGTTCATCCTTCAGATGCGCGGCGCCACGGTCGAGCGTCAGCTGCTCGATCCCGCGATGGGCGAGATGATAGATGGTGCCGCCCGGCGTTTCATACATGCCGCGCGACTTCATACCCACGAAGCGGTTCTCGACCAGATCGAGGCGGCCGATGCCATGTTTGCGGCCATAGTCGTTGAGCGTTTCGAGCAAGGTCGCAGGCGACATGCCGACGCCATTGATCGCCACGCCGTCGCCCCGCTCGAAATCGATGGTGATATATTCGGGCGCGTCGGGCGCGTCTTCCGGGTTTACCGTGCGCGAATAGACATAGTCAGGGGTCTCTTCCCACGGATCTTCCAGCACTTTGCCTTCCGAGCTGGTGTGCAGCATGTTGGCGTCGGTCGAGAAAGGGCTTTCGCCGCGCTTGTCGCGCGGGATCGGTATCTGATGCTTCTCGGCAAATTCGATCAGCTTGGTACGGCTGGTCAGATCCCATTCGCGCCAGGGGGCGATCACTTTGATGTCGGGGGCGAGGCCATAATAGCCCAGTTCGAAGCGAACCTGATCGTTGCCCTTGCCGGTCGCACCATGGCTGACGGCGTCGGCGCCCAATTGCTTGGCAATCTCGATCTGACGCTTGGCGATCAACGGCCGGGCGATCGAGGTGCCGAGCAGGTACAGGCCTTCATAGAGCGCGTTGGAGCGCATCATCGGGAAGACATAGTCCTTCACGAACTCTTCGCGCAGGTCGTCGATGAAGATATGTTCTTCCTTGACGCCCATCAAGCGCGCCTTGGCGCGGGCCGGCTCCAGCTCTTCGCCCTGCCCCAGGTCGGCGGTGAAGGTCACCACTTCGCACTGGTAGGTTTGCTGCAACCATTTCAGGATCACGCTGGTGTCGAGACCACCGGAAAAGGCAAGGACGATACGGTTGATCTTGTCGGACATGGTTGCGGCGAGCCTTCTGTAAAATGGCGCGGGAATGACCGGCGCGCCGGTAACAGGGCCGCCGCCAAAGCGCAACCGAAGGCGCACAGGAAAAGGGACGGACAGCTGATTGGCTATCCGTCCCTTCCCTTATTTCATTGCCAGATTAACGGGTGCGCGGTTTTAGGAAGCCCGAACGCGCATCCTGATTGCCGAAGCGATAGACCGTCTGGCTGCGGTCGATGGCCGGGGCGGCGACGGGTTCCGCATGCATCGTCTGCGGCGCAGGCGCGGCGACCATAGCGGCCTGGCGCTGGGCGATCAGATGTTGCGCGCGCCGCAGACGCTTGGCCCGGGTGCGGAAAGGGTTGTCCGCACTCGGCGCTGCGGCCACCATAGCCTCCAGCGTGGCGTCTTCGCTCAGGCGATGGCTCGTCGCCGGGACATAAGCCGGACGCGGTGCGGGTTCGGCCGCCATCGGCACGGCTGCGACCGGCGCGGGCACGGTCTCATAAGTAGCGGCAGGAACGCCATCCTGCACGTCCTCATCGCGACGGCGACGGCGCATCAGCGCAGCACCACCCAGGCCCATCAGCAGCAGCGCGCCGCCACCAAGGGCCCACAACAGCGCCTGATCGGTGCGCGCGACGCTCTCAGTCGGCGTAGCGGTGGCGATAGGCGCGGCAGCCGGGGCCTGCGCAGCCATCGGCGTTGCCGACGATGGCGCAGGCATGGCTGCGGGCGCGGTCGGCGCAGGTGCGGCTGGCGTCATCGCAGCAGGGCGTGGCGCGGTAGCAGGCCGTTCAGCGGCACGCACCGGCGCGGCGCGCGTTGCGCCGCGAGGGGAAGCGACGGGTGCCGCAGCCTGCTCCGCTTCAACTGCCGCCGTGGCAGCGGCGATGCGCTCTTCCACGGGCACCGTCTGTTGCACGACCGGCTGACTCGGCGCAAATTGCGGCGTTGCTGCGGCCGTCGTCGGCGCAGGGGTCGGCACCACTGTCGCGGGTGCCACGGGCGGCGTCGGCACGGTGACGTCCGGCGTCATCGTCGGCACGTCTACAGGCGCGGTCTGGGCCAGCAGCGGGGTTGCGGTCAAAGCCAGAACAGCGGCAATCGCGGCCCTGGCGGGGCGGGTTGTGCGAATATTTCCAGTCATAGCCCAACATCAACGGCTCACCACGCGATTCAATGCAAGGCCCTGACAGGAATCGCGATGAATTGTGATGCTATAGCGACAAGACGATCAGCATGAACAGACGTTCATATTAAGATGAACCGCAGATTTATGAAATAGCGCTGCGCTTTACTGCAAGACCATCCTTTTCCGTTTCGAATTACTTCTCGTCATTTCTATCAAGCCGAGCGCCATCTAGAAGAATAGCGCGCTTTTGTTCCTCGGCGGCATCCGCGACACGCTGCGCCCTAGTCCGGCCGAAGCGGGCGCGATTTTCGTCAGCGGTCTTCGCCTTGTCCACGCGCGCCTTCGCTTTGCGCGCCTGCCGCAGATTGACGATGTTGGTCATGGCCGGTCCTGTCCCCTTGTCGCGGTCCGGTCATAATCTTGTCGCGGCCATCTTGCCAATCGGCCTTGGCTGGCGTCATGGTCGATGCCGTCCCTTTTCCAGCGGTGCGAAACAGCATGACCAGCATCCACGACGTCGCCGCGCTCGCCCGGGTATCGATCAAGACGGTATCGCGCGTCGTCAACAAGGCGCCCAATGTCAGCCCGGCCTTGCAGGCGCGGGTCGACGCCGCGATCAAGCAGCTCGACTATCGCCCCAACCAATCGGCACGACGACTGGCTGGCGGGCGGTCCTTCATGATCGCCTTTCTCTACAATAATCCCGCCCCCGGTTATGTCAGCCGTATCCAGATCGGCGCGGCGTGGCGATGCCGCGAACTGGGCTATCATCTGGTGGTGGAGCCGATCTCACCCGGTGGCGAGGAACGTTATGAGGTGCTGGACCGACTGGTGGGCGCGCTGCGCCCGGACGGCGTGCTGCTGGTGCCACCACTGTCGGACGATGAAGGGCTGCTGGCGCGGCTGGCGGAGATGAAGCTGCCCTGCGCCCGCATCGCCGGATCGGTCGCGGCCGCGCATTTTACGATTCCCACGCCCGAGCGCACCGCCGGGCGCATGGTGGCGGATCATCTGATCGCGCTGGGCCATCGACGAATCGGCGTGATCACCCCGCCCCCGTCCCACCGCGCGGCGCTGCGACGAGTCGACGGGTTTCGCGATGGGCTGGCGGCGGCGGGTATCGCGATCGCCGATTCGCTGTTCATCGAGGGCCGGTTCGACTTCGCGTCGGGCATCGAAGCGGGCGAGGCCCTGCTGGCGCTGCCCGAGCCGCCGACGGCCGTGTTCGCCACCAATGACGAGATGGCGCTGGGCGTCCTGACATTGGCGCACCGCATCGGGCTGCGCGTGCCGGAGGATCTGTCGGTGACGGGTTTCGACGACACCACCGCCAGCCTGACGTCCTGGCCCCCGCTCACCACCGTGCGGCAACCGCTGGAGGATATGGGACGCTCCGTCATCGACGCGCTCGCCAACGGGCCGGTCGACACGCCGGAATTTCTGTTCACGCTGGTGGAAAGGGGCAGTTCGGGACCGCCATCTGCGGGCGGCTGAGATGCCCGCCCGGTGCCGATGCGATCGGCGACGTGCATATAAAGGGCATCCGGTCCCGCGCGAACGCGGGACCGGACAGTCGCATCAGCCGTTCAGCTGATCCTTGACCGCCTTGGCAGGCGCGAAGCCGAGCTTCTTGGAAGCCGCGATCTGGATGGTCGCGCCGGTCGCAGGGTTGCGGCCTTCACGGGCGGCGCTTTCCTTGACCTTGAACTTGCCGAAGCCGTTCACGGACACTTCTTCACCCTTGGCGGCGGCAGCGGCGATCGACGAAAAGACCGTATCGACAGCCTTCTTTGCATCAGCCTTGGTCAGGCCCAGTTCGGTCGCAACAGCATCTGCGAGGTCGCTATTATTCATGTCGTGCCTTTCTTGGAGAATTTCCTGACGCATAGCCCCGGTTTGCGACCGCATGCAAGACGTTGCGATGTCGCATCGTCAAGAAATGGTCGTAGGCTCTGGACAGGATCGCGCATCGCTCGCTAACGCGCCGCCATGAGCATCGTTGCAACCATCATGAACTCCGCCACCGGCCAGCCCATTCAGAAGATGACCTTCGGGCGCATGCCCAAGCCTTGGGCCACGTTCAACCTGGAAAGCGGCGAACGCGTGACCGCCGATCGCGTCCATGTGGGTAAGCCCGCCCCCGGCAAGTTCGTAGCGCCCGTGGAAGTATGGGTCACGCCCAAGGCTGTCGGCTGACCATCGTTCCGGCGGCGGACGAAAAGCGGTTGCGTTATATGGTAGCGCTGGAGCGGGTAGCGGGGATCGAACCCGCATCACAAGCTTGGAAGGCTAGTGCTCTACCATTGAGCTATACCCGCATTTCAATGACTTAGCGCCATCGCAGCCTAGCGTTTTACAGATCGTTTTACCGAAGCCTGTGCAAGACGTTCGCCCAGTGCCACGACAATGGCCGCGTCGTCAACATAGTGTGAGCGAATTTCTGACACCTGTTCGGGTGTCCAGCCCATGAGATTGGCGATTTCCTTGTCGGTCAGATTGAGGCCGGGCGCGGTCATCAGCTTCGTGGCGTAGGTGCCGCGGATATCGTGCAGATGCTTCCAACGCTTTTCGCCGTCGCTGTCGACGTGGTGCAGATCTGTTTCGCGGATCGCTTTGCCGAATGATCCGGACAGGCCATTGCCAGACCAGGGCGTCCCGTGGCTGGTGACCAGCACAGTTTCCACATCGGGTTTGCGCGGCCGCGTTTTGAGATCGTCGAGCAGCTGCTGAAGCGTCGGCAGAATCGGCATGACGACTCGGCGCCGCTTCCCCCTGCTCTTCTTGCGTGCGATTCGGGTGATCGCGACGGCGCCTATCTCTGCCCAGGTCAGGCCGATGAGATCCGCGCGCCGCAATCCCGTCTCGGCCGCCAGCGCAGCGACGTCGCGAAGCGACTGGACAACCTTCCTATGGCTATTCCACGTCGCGAAATCCTGGTCCGTCCAGATGATCTCCGCGCGCTGGGCATTGCGGTAAAGCGTCGGGATGCCTGCTGCTATGTTGACGGTCACCTGACCGCGCAACCTGGCGAACTCTAAAAGGCGAGCAAGCTGCGCGATCGCGATGTCGGCCGCGCGTGGCGTCTCGGCCATTTCGTCCCGCCACTTCACGACCTGGGTCACCATGCGTGGGTTGCACCACAGGCGCAGCGGCACGTCGGGCCAGCGGGCTTCAATCTTGTCCAGCGCCCTGCCCCATGTATCGCGCGTCGACGCTTGGAGGGCTTTCCATTCGGGACTGGCGCGATAGGCGGTAGCGAGGCCCGCGACTGTGTCTTTGGGAACCGGCTTCGACGCCTCCAGCGCGGCGGCGATGGCCCTGATATCGGCCTGAGTGATGGTAGGTTTGGGGCCGCCTTCTACCGACCTGATGCGCGGACCGCCCCGCCATGCGTAGATGTAGTATCGCACCGGCTTTCCCGCCTTGCGCGATGTGACGATATGGACGCCATCTACCCCAGTTTTCCGCTCTGTAGCCATTCGTCAAACTCATCCTTCGGCGCGGCAGTGGGAATCGCGGCGCGATCGAAAATACGGATCGTCCCGTCAGGACATATCTCCAGGCCGCCGGGGTTGATACCCATTGCTTCGGCCGCCTCCTTCGCATGCCGAATTGCGACCTTGCCAGGATACACGGCTTTGCCCCTTCGGCGTGCGGCCGGGACGGTGTGCGCGTTCATGCGGCCTCCGTCGCGTAGGGGGGCCAGCCCATGGGACGAACCCAGCGATACAGGGCCAAAAGGTCCGCTGTCTTGATGCGGTTCGCCTCGATCGTCTGGTCTAGCTTTGCATCTGCTTTGCAGGCGGTCGCCCATAGGTTCTTTGCCATGACCGCTCGCTCATCGTCTCTCCAGCGCTGCGGGTGGCGGGCTTGGCAATGCGGATCGCCCGCCGCCAGGCCCGCCATCTGCTCGATGTTGGACCAAAGCGCGTCGTCATATCGGGCACGATCCGATTGCCCCTGCCCGGCAGCTTCCAAAGCGGCCTTGCGGCGGGCGCGTTCGTCGCGCGCGATCTGGTGCAGCTGGGCTGGGGTGCGGGTCATTTTTCGACGCTGCCCTGATGGAGGGCGATACCCTTGCCGTGGCCGAAGAGGGCAATGATCTTCGTGCGAACGTCTTCCGACCACGCTTCGAAATGCTCGCCGACAGCAACGCCATCAACGCCTCGCGCGATTTCCTCTTGCTCATCTTCTTCGGGCCAGTGGTCAAGGTCCGAGAATAACGCGGCCTGCCAGGCCTCCCAATGGAAAGGCGACAGGATTTCGTTCAAATCGTCATAGAGTTTTTCGGCAGCGTAGTCGCGACCCACACCCACCCCGGCATCATCCGTTCGCGCTGGGGTGGCGAGGGCTATCGGGATCGACCGTGTTGCTGATCGTCTCGACATTGCGCGTTTCGCCGAACTGGTCGGGGTCGTTCATATGATTGATCAGCCACTTTTCCGACCAAGCCGTCAAAAACTGCTGCAATTCGGCTTCCGCCACCTTCTGCTGATCTTCTGGCAGCAGCCATTCGGGATAGTCACCCTCGCCCGAATAATAGTCGCTGGTGTCGCCCAGATGCTCGAAATAGTCGTTGATGATCGTGTCGGCATCCAGCGGCGGCGGAATCAGCGAGCAGGCTTCCATGACGACGAAATCGCCCTCGCCTTCACCAATATCGCGCATAGCGCCAGCGACAGCATCATCGCGGGTGCTACAAGGGCCGACAGTCATCCATTCATCGGTGCGGCCTGCCCACCAATTCCAAAGATCCTTGGTCATCATATTTCCCGGCCCCGCTTATTAGGCTGACGGGCCGTTCCCTTGAGAAACTGGTTAGGCGGCGGCCTGCTCAGCCTTCGCTTCGTAGCGATCGCCACAAAACGGGCAGAACGTGTGCGCCGCGATCGAAGGCTTGCTGCGGCGGTTTTCCCGCTTGCCGGTGTCCTTTCGGAGGATCTGCGTCGTGGTGCGCAAGCTCATTGTCTTGAGGTCGCGTGAGAGGGAGATGGAGGTTTCCAGCTCCTGCCCGTCACCGGTCAGGATTTCCCCCGCCAGTTTGAGCATATAGGTGCGGCGCGTCTTGCTTTCGCCGCCACCTCTCCCGCTCGCCATGATGGTTGAGAACTGGCTGGCAGTCGGGATGCCCATGCGGCAGGCGAACCATTCCGGGGTGCCTTGGACGTAATTGTATATCTGCATGTCAGGCGGCCTTGAGAGTAGCCAGCACAGCGGCGAAGTCCGAAGCCCAAAGGTCTTCGATTTTGGCGATGCTGTAGCTGCATTTGTCGTTCAGGAAGGTGACGAAGCGCGGTTCCGACTTGCTCTTTATGTTGAGCATGTCGCGCAACTGCTGAGCCTGTTCGAGGCTTATCGTCTCGATGGCGCTGGCGTCGTTTCCGTCGTCGTCGCGGGTGGCAATAAGCACAAGGGCAAGCATCTGCGCGGCTTCAATGTCGAAGATAAGGCGAGCGGGACGGGCTTGATCCAGTCCCTGCGAAAGAAAGCGATTCCTGTCGTCGGCATCCCCCGCGACCGGGACAAGTACACGCGCGGGCTTGATGCAGCGCCATGGGTGGCAACCGGCATGGTCCATTTGCCAAACGATCACGAATGCAAGGTAGCTCTGCGCGCCGAATTGCAGATGTTCGACGGACTTGGCACTGGATGGGACGATCAGGTCGACCCGCTGAT
Organism: Sphingobium sp. CR2-8; assembly: GCF_035818615.1. Lineage (NCBI taxonomy): Bacteria > Pseudomonadati > Pseudomonadota > Alphaproteobacteria > Sphingomonadales > Sphingobiaceae > Sphingobium > Sphingobium wonjuense. The sequence goes on from NZ_JAYKZY010000002.1 coordinate 2,751,274, forward strand.
GGACGCCATTCACCAGCACCTCGCCATTTGCATATGCTGCGGTGGTCGACACGGCGAACAATCAGATGCCGTGCAAGATTCAGACGCGATCAGCCACGGCCTTCACCGGCATCTGCAACGCCGCGCAGAACACAGTGCTTTCCCTGTCGGTCGTAACGACCGGCCTGACGCTCTTGCCGTTCGGCACCACCTGCACCGCTGGCACGGCGGTCATGTGGGTTGCACGGGAGCCTACTCAGTAATGGCGGCGTACGGCGACGATGCAGGCTTCCAAACCTGGCTTGATGAGCAGGGCTATGTGCTGCCTGGAACGGCGCCGTCGCTTGCGGTCCTGCGCGCGCGTGGCAGCGCCTACGTCGATGGCTATGAGGCGCAATGGACGGGCTATCGCATTGGCGGCGCGGTGCAGGATCTGGCCTGGCCCCGTACTGGCGCGCGCTTCAATTGCGTGCAGGCGATTCCCGACAACATCATTCCTCCCTCGATCATCAATGCTGCATACCGCGCGGCATGGCTAGAAGCTGAGACACCAGGCATCCTCATCGGATCGTCGGCAGGGCTTGGCCAGCGCGTGAAGCGTGAGCGGGTCGAGGGCGCTGTTGATGTCGAGTATTTCGATGACGGCAAGCCCGGCAGCAGTGGCGGCCCTTCGTTCATAGACAGCATGATCGACGGCGCTCTGCGGGCCTTTATCTGCGATAACAGCAAGGGCGCGGCGTTCCTGTGGACGCTCGGAAGCTGATGGCCGACATTTACACCCGCATGCAGGCCACGGCGCGGCGATTGCTAGCCCCAACCGACCAGGGCGGCCTTGGGCAAGGCGAGATCGCTATCGTGCGCTATGTCGCGGGTGAAGCGCCGGCTAATCCGTGGGAGCCGCCATCGGCCCCGACGCTTGAACGCATCCCTCTCGACGGCGCGGCGCGCGGGGTCGGCAAGGAGCTTGTGGGAACGCCGGTTGAGAATGGCGGCCAGATCGTCGCCACAGACCTGCTCGTCATCGTCGCCGTGCCGGAAAGCGGCTACAACGCCGATGATTACGAGCCTGCGGATGTGCTGGAAATCGACGGTGCGCCCGTTACCGTCATGTCGGTGAAGAATATCCCAGCGGCAGGCACGCCCTGCGTCATTCAGTTCGTGGCTCGGCAATGAGCGACGACCTCCAAGCCCTGGTCGACCAGCTTGAACCGTTGCTGGCTGCTGTGTTCATTGCGGCAATCGCCACGCTGCGCGCCGGGATTGATTACCCTCGTCTCCTGATCGCCCTGCGCACCGGTGACATCGATGCAGCGATTGACGCCCTAAACATCGAAAGCGGCGTGTTCAGCGGCTATGTGCTGGAGCGCCAGGCGGCGTTTGCGAAGGCTGGCGCTGTCGTGTCGGAAGCGGTCACGAAAGATCGGGTGGCATTCTTCCGGCGCGAAACCCGCGATCCATCTATTCGCGGGCCTGTGCTGGAGCCTGAAGCGCGTGGCCCAGATCGGACGCCACCCCCTGCTCCGCCGTCTCTATCGCTGGACGGCCCGACGCCGACGAACATCGTGTTCCGCTTCGATATGCAGAACCCCCGCGCGGAAAACCGTATCCGATCGGAGGCCGCCACCCGTGTCGCTGGCTATGTCGATGAGCAGGTGGAAACGGCGCGCAAGGTGATCGCGGACGGGTTCAGCCGTGGCGAAGGGCCGCAGACGATCGCAACCACCATCGCCGGGCGCGTCGATCCGAACAGCAAGCGCCGACAGGGCGGCATAGTCGGCCTGTCCGATCCCCAGGTGGGCTATGTCGATTCCATGCGCGCCCGCCTGCTGTCCGGTGATCCCGACGAGATGATGAAGGTGCTGGGACGCTTCGACAAAGGCGGGAAATGGATAGAAGGCACCGGCATGACCCGCCGCGATCGTCGCTATGACGGCGCGATCAAGCGGGCAATTGCGGCCATCGCGAAGGGCAAGCCGAACCCACTGACGCGCGACAAGATTTACGAGCTGACGGCTAAATATTCCGACCGGCTGCTGGCCAAGCGCGCCGACGACATCGCGCGGACGGAAACCGCCCAAGGGGTCATGATGGCGCGCGCCGAAGCGACGAAACAGGCGCTCGACAAGAGCGGCTTGGACGATGCGGCAGTGGAGAAGATTTGGCGGCACCTTGGCGGCCTGCATCATGCGCGTGATTGGCATCTCGCCATGAACGGCAAGAGCGTCACCGGAATCGACGCCGTGTTCCACATGCCCGATGGATCATTGATGCTGCACAGCCATGATCCACAGGGCGGGGCGAAAAACAACGTGGCATGTCGCTGCTCAACTGACTTTGACATTGATTGGGCCGCTGGCCTGTAGGAGGAGAACGAACATGGCTTGCAAGAACTGTAAGAAGATCCGCAGCGCGATCATGCACGGCAAGATGGCTGAGGCAGCCGGCCTCACCGTCGAGGCGCTGCGTGAGAAGTTCAGCATCTCCGACCCGTTCGAAAGCACGGATGAAGGACTGCGGACGACGATCGCAATTGATGCGGGCGCGGATCACCGCAAGGATGCCGCAAAAGCTGCGAAGCCCACCAAGGCCGAATAAATGGCTGGCTGGCAAGGCGTCGATCCTGCGAAGTGGGCGGGTAATCTGTCCACCACCGGATTGACGGCTTTGCTGCGCAACAGCGTCCAGGCGCTTGCTAATGAAGCCGGGAAGACAATTCCCAACGGTGGCCGCGTGCCAGTGAAGACCGGTAACCTGGCGCGCTCTGTCGTGATTTCTCTGACGCCCCCCACGATCAAGGATGGTGACGCGACGGGGGATGTCACAAGCGCCCTCGCCGTCATGAAGCCCGGCGACACAATCTATCTGGGCTGGCAGGCGAACTATTCCAGACGCCAGAATAATGGGTTCGCTGGCACCGACAGCTTGGGCAGGACTTACAATCAGGCTGGCTTTGGATTCGCCGAGGCGACGGCTGTCAAATGGCCTTCCATCGTGCAGGAGCAGGCCATGAAGATGAGGGGCAAATAATGGCAACCGTTCCGACGATCGACACTAGCGACTGGCTGGCCCTCAAGCAGCGCGTCGACACGCTTGCGCTCGACACCGCCATTCCGATCTACGAGCCTGGCGCCGTCTTCACGGCGCCCAAGGACGCGGCCGGACCTCTCCCCTACATCCTGCTATCGGACGTGACGAACGACCGGGATCGTGGCGGGCGGATTGATCCTTCGCTTCACGAACGCGCCGGCACGCTGATGCTCACCCTGCAATGGCCGATCGCCAAGCCCGTCACGCACGCGCGGCTGAAGGAGTTGGGCGGACAGATCGCGGCGCATTTCCCCGCCGACACCTGCATGTCATACGGCCGGTCGCGCTTGCGGGTGACGCAGGATAGCGCAGCGCTGGCGGCCTATGTTGATGGCGCATACCGCGTGGTAGTGGTGCGGGTGTTTTGGTCGAGCATGTAGCGCGCGGAATCCGGCTGTGATATGTTCGGGTCAGCGGTGTTAGCGCACCGCTGACCCTGACCAAAACGCGAAAGGACCGCGATCATGGCTACCTCCACTCTATCTCCCGAACAGCACCTTCGCCAAGCAGCATTGCAGAAGATGGATTACTTCGCAGGCCAGTGGGGATGCTCGAACCGAAATTGGCAGGAAGATGACGACGGCGTGACGGTGGCGCTGCGCGGCGTTACTGACGGCGGTGAGCATTTCGCTACTGCCTATGAAAAGTCACTTCCGCGATGACCCCGCTCGAACGCGCCGCGCGGGCGCTATTCGAATACGAACCCGGCCCATATGGAGGCGAACACCTCGCATTCCACATTGAGCAAGAATATGGTTGGCGGTCATGTGTTGATATGGCGAAAATCGTCCTCACCGCGATCCGCGAGCCAAGCGAGGCGATGGAGGATGCCGGGGCGTTCGCTGGCGACTGGAATCGGGACAACCTCGCCATCGGTGAAGAGGCAAAGACGGTGTATGCTGCCATGATCGACGCCATGCTGGAGGAGGGGTGATGGCGATAGATTGGCGGCCGATTGCTGAACTGCCCGACAACCTCAAGGACGGACGGGAGGTGCTGCTTTGGGAAACTGTGGCAGGCATCGGTGCTGAGATAGCGTCATGGTCGCCCTCCGCTATGTGGAAGCCACTGGCGGTGCGGAATAAAGAGGGCGTGTGGTGCGACCGTGCAGGATTCACAATTCGGGGCATCACTCATTACGCCGAGATAGGCCCGCCCTAATGAACTAATATTTCACCATGACGCATCATTATTGCGCAAATCATATTCCCGTTGTAATGTTCCGTCAATTCGGAACCGCCCGGTCATGGGCAACGGGAGCGCCGCGTCATGGGTTTGCAGTCAATTGCAGGGTCGAAAATCTTCATCGGTACGCGGGTGGCGCTGCCCACCGACCTGACCGTGGAACTCGCGGACTTCACCCTTCAGGAGCCGGAATGGCTCGAAATCAAGGGATGGACGCAGGCCGGATCGCTGGGGGATACCCGCGAAGCCATCTCGCAGAACTTCATCGACGCCGATCGCACGGTCACCATTGGTGGGACGAAGAACGCTGCGGAAATGCAGAACGTTTTCGCGCCGCTGCCGAATGATCCTGGTCAGAAGCGCTTGCGTGAAGCAATGGCGGGCTGCTCCAACTATGCGATCAAGGTCGAATGGGGCGCCTCTTGTGTGGCCGAGAGCGCTGTCACGATCAGCGTTGCCTCCCCCGGCGTCATCACCTGGCCGGGCGGCCATGGCTTGGAAGCCGGTTCGCCGGTGGTGTTCACTGGCAACGGCGGCACGCTGCCGACCGGTCTGACCGCTGGCACCGTCTACTACGTCCGCGAAACCGGCCTCACGCCCACCACCTTCACCGTGTCGGCCACACCGGGCGGCGCTGCCGTTGCGACCACGGCGGCGGGAACGGCAACGTCCATCACGGCGACCGCTTCGCCCGTTGGCCAGACCGACCTCTTCTACGCGCTCGCCATGTCGTTCAGCAAGAACGGCGGCGAGGCGAACACGGCCCAAATGCTGACCGCCAGCATCAAGCCCAACACCAACATCGTTACCGTTTAACCAGCTAGGGGCGGCGGCTGTTCGGGTCGGCCGTCGTCCTTAGACCCGAACGACCCGGTGAGAATGAGCCATGGAAATCGGACACGTAAGCAAAAAAGTTGATATGAATGACGGTGAATGGGTCGATGATATCCCGGATCTCGATGGCGTCCGCCTCAAGGTCCGGTCGACCAAGTTCAAGCCGTTTGAAGTAGCGTCCAGCGCCCTGATCCGCCGTTTCGGCAAGCGGCTTCGGACGGATGAGGGCGTTATCGCGTTCCGCGCTGCGTCTGGCGGGCCTTTGGCTGACCACATCCTGATCGACTGGGATATGACGAAAGCGGAGGGTTCGATTGCCCTGACGAAGGAGGGCAAGCCCCTGCCCTATTCTCGCGAGGACGCCCGCTTCGTTCTGACCGTGGACGACGATTACGGGATCGGCCAGATCTACCGCCAAGGCGTGGAATGGGCCGGCGACCGCGTAGCAGAACAGATCGCCGCGCGCGCGGAGCAAGTGGCGGGAAACTGACCGAAGGGCTGCAATGGACGCTATCCAAGCATGGCGCGTTCATTGCGGCCCGCAAAAAGGAGGAAGAAGATGGATCGAAAATCCCAGACGATCTTCAGCCTCCCGATATTGAAGAAGGCTTTGAGGGCTGGATTGATGCCTTCATGGACCTTGGGACCGAACGTCAGATCGGCATGGTGGAGGGGCCGATCCCAGCAAGCGCCATCGCTCGCCACACGCAGGGCTGGCATTACGTCGACGCTCATCTGTTTGAGATTTGCATGAGGCAGTTGGACAAAATCTATCTCAAGCGCGGTTCGGCCGAAACTTCCGAGCAGCCCCAGGCGTCGGCCCGCGATGCTTTCCGCGCAGCAACCGCCAATCGCAGGGGTGGATAGAATATGGATGTTGCCGCACTCTCGATGAACATCGATAGCAGCAAGGTCGTCACTGCGGCGAACGACCTTGACCGCTTCTCGGCGTCCTCGGATCGTGCGGCGGCATCGGCCGGCAAGGTCAACTTCGGTAGCCAGGCTGGATCGATCGCTAAAATGGTCGCCTTGGTCCAGTCGATCGACACGAAGATGTCAGCGCTGATCGGCACGCTGACGAAGGCGCAGCAGGCGGAGAAGGCGCTGGCTGCTGCCAACGACAACACGGCGTCGAGCATGGCCAAGGCGGGCGCAGCGGTCGCCGTCGCGGACAGCCATGTCATCGCCTATACTCAGCATCTTGCAGGGCTGGCAGCAGCCCAACGAAACGCCAACACAAATGTTTTGGCGTATCAATCTACCCTACAGTCGATCCGCACGCCTCAGGTGCAAGCGGACGCTCACGTCCTCGCTTATCGTGACAGTCTCAATCGCGCCGCCGATAGCGCAAAGGTAGCGGCCACAGCCATTAAATTCACGGCTCAAGACACGTTGAACGCAAGCCGCCAGCTCTCGGATATCGGTGTGACGCTGGCAATGGGCATGAACCCGTTCATGGTCGCGATCCAGCAGGGACCGCAACTGCTCGACATTCTCCAGAACAAGGCGGCAGTCACCGGGCAGACGATCGGGGTAGTGTTCAGGGCCGCAGGAGCAGCCATTTTCGCCGCCCTGTTGCCACTTCTACCTTTGATTGCTGCACTGACCTTGGCGGCGGCGGGCATCGCAGCCCTCACGGCTCAGGCAAATGATGATTCCGGCCTCAAAAAATACACGACCGCGATGGGTTATACCAAAGCGGAAGTGGCGAAATTGAACGCCGTGACTGTCACCTTTGGCGACACGACGAAGGCGGTTTTCCAAGTCGCCCTCCGATCGGCCGCTGAGGCTATGGGCATCAACACGGCCGACATGGCCAAGACGTGGGAAACATTTCTTGATAGGCTGGCGTCGGGTACGCGCGCTACCTTGGCTGGCATTTACGCAGGGCTTGCCGGTACACGCGCATATCTGGCTGAGATTGAGAAGGGTGGCGTTCTCGGACTAGGCAAGATGATAATCGGGCAAGGCGATCCCGACATCATTAAAAAGACCTACGGCAAAGCCTATGCCGATGGGCAGAAGGCGCTTGATGAAATCGTGAAGCAGGCGCGGGCGAATGCTCGCACGCGGCAGGACACTATGGCCAAGGCCATGTACGACGCGCCCAAGGCAAAGGGCGGCAAGTCCGATGCTGAAAAACTAGCAGACATCATCCGTAACGCCGAAGCTGAGATCAAAGCTGAGCAGGCCAAGGCTGATGCGGTGGGCGTGTCTGCACACGCCGCCGCTGAGCTGGAGCAGCGCACGAAGCTTCTTAATCAAGTTGAAAAGGCAAAGATCCCGATTACAGCGGCTGTACGCGCCGAACTTGATCGTCTTGCCAAATCTTATGCTGATGTGAAGATTGCTGCCGACACTGCAGCGGTCATCCAGGGCGTCATCGACGGGTCCGAAAAACAGCGGTCGACACTCAACGATCAGAATAACTTGATCGGCATTTATGGCGACGAACTGACGCGCGCGCGTATTCAGATGGAGATGTTAACTAAAGCGCAAAACGCATTGCCGAAGGGCGTGATCCTTTCGGTTAAAGATGCCAATCGCTTGTCCAATGCTGCATCGAGCGAAGCAGATGACCAAATCCTGTACGACCGCAATACTCGCATGGAAAAAATCCGCAAGGACGCAGCAGATGCCATGTACGCGCTCGACCTTGAGAGTAAAGGCCTGGGCCTCACAGGAGCGGCGGCTGAGGCCTATGCCTACAAGGTAGAGCGCTTGAGTGAAGCGCAGCGTGCGGGCAAGCCACTCTCGACTGAAGAGCTTGCACTTTTGGACCAGAAAGCGGAAAAGTATGGCGAAGTCCGCAATGCCATAGATCGCATGCTTGAAATCGAGAATGTGAAGGCTCGCGGCCTGGACAGCCTGAACAACGGCATTGTCGATGTCATTACCGGCGTGGATTCGCTTGGCAACGCTTTCAAGCGAGTGGCGGATCAGATCATAGCCGATCTTCTGCGGATCGCTGTCCAGCGCTCGATTATCGAGCCGCTCGCCAATTCGCTTTTCCCTGCTGGTAGCAGCACCGGCAATTTGATCAGCGGCATAGGTAAAGCTTTGGGTTTCGCCAATGGTGGCGCGTTTGGCACTCCGACCCAATTTGCCAACGGCGGCGCTTTCACCAATTCCGTTGTCACATCGCCAACGCTATTCCGCTTTGCCAATGGCGCAGCGCTGGGTGAAATGGGCGAGGCTGGTCCCGAAGCCATTATGCCGCTGAAGCGTGGCCCGAACGGATCGCTTGGCGTTGAGGTGCACGGTGGAGGAAAGCCCTCCATGCGTCTTGGCGACAACTATTTCACGATCAGGGTCGAAGGTGGATTTATGCCAGAGGCCGTCATGGCTGTGGCTGATCAGGCAGGCGAGCGCGCTGTGCAGACGGCGCGGCGCAGCTTCCAAGATTGGGCCGCTGAATGGGAAAGTGGCGGATCGGTGGTGTAATGAGAATATGCAACTTCCCCACCTTCCGCATCGAGACGCAGCTGTTCCACACGCCTGGTGCTGGCTATGACGGCGGCCTGACATCGGGCGGCGCGCAGTTCATCACGCCAGAGCCGGGCGGATTCTCTGTGCTGGAAATCGCCCCCGCGCTCATCGACACGGAATGGGACGCCCCGCTGGCGTCGTGGATCATGTCGAAGATCAGCGGGCAGGTTTTCCGCGTCCGCCTCGCTCCTTCACCCCAGATCGCCTACAGCAAGCGCCGTGGTATGACCGCCGTGCCGTGGGACAATGGGCAAGCCTGGAGCAATCAGCAGAATTGGGATGGTGACTTCACGGCCCGATTTGCGGCGGCTGGGCTGAAAGGCTCACTGGAAATCAAGATCGACCTTACCGGCGTTGGTCCGATCGTTGGGCCGGGTCATGTCATTGGACATGACTTCGATTGCTATCTGATCGATGAGATCAGCTATGTCGGTGACGTCGGGACCGCGATCGTTACCTCGCCGCTCAACCGCGACATATCAGCCGGCGACAATTGCTACCTGCGGCCCTGGTTTACCGGGCGGATCAGCAATGGCGCCGACATCCGCGCCGCCTACAATTCGATGGGGCATGTGAAGCCCGGTAATATAGTTTTGCAGGAGGCGCGGGTTTAGCGCGTCAATAGTTATGCAGGCTCTAACTCCCGGCGCTCTATAGACATTTGCAGCCCAAGGGCATCCAAGACCTTGATGACGGTATCAAGGGTAGGGTTGCCTTTGTCGCTTAGAGCCTTTTCGAGCGTCTTCCTATGTAGGCCAGTAGTGCGCGATAGCTCGCTGATGCCCCCATGGGCGCGCGCTACTGCGCCAAGAGCGGCGGCAATGTAACGAGGATCGCCGTCAACGACCGCATCATTGAGCAGATCCGCTTCGTCTTCGCGATTGTCTAGGTAGCGCGCCGGATCAAAGGCACGAGTTTCGATAGCCATACCAACCTCCATTGGTCACAAATCAGCGGCCAATCGCTTGGCCTTGCTGATATCACGATCTTGGCTGTCCTTGTCTCCCCCGCAGAGAATGACAGCGCCATCACGCACAATATAATAGACGCGGTAGCTCGGCCCCATATGGAACCGCATTTCTGATACTCCGTCGCCAACCGGCTCAGTATCCCCGAAATGGCCGGTAGCGGCCAAGCGGGTAAGCCTTTTCACGATGGCACGACGAGCAACAACGTCACGCAGGCTACCGAGCCAGTCCGAGAATTCGAGAGTTTCAATCACCTGCATGGATATTTTAGTATCCAATGCTCATGCGTTTGTCAAGCGAGGGTTGAAAAGCGCAGAACTGATCCGCCCACTAGCCAACCCCCGCCATCAATGGCAACCTCGCCCAATTAAAACTATTGTCACAATCGCTGTTGGATCAGGTTGATGTGGACGAATCTCAAGCATCACTCCATCTTATGGAAATCCGTGCAACCAGCGGAGCAACAGGGGCAATTTATGAAAAAATATTACGCGCCACTTCTTTTTGGATTTATTCTGTCGGGATGCACCATCACGACGATGGAAGCAAAAATTGACCCACAGCCACAGGTTCAGGCGTCAACAATTGGCAACGGCAAGAAAGTTGGGGTCATCGTGGTTGATGAGCGCCCATCGAAAAACTTGGGGAAGCGCTCGTCCATCGGTGGGACCATCGAAATGAACGAGGATCTGGCGGTCGTCTATCAAACCGCCATCATGAAAGGGCTTTCGGCGAAAGGGTTTTCGCCAGTTGGAGGGGTGTCTCCAGATGGATCGAATCTAAAAGTCGAACTTCGCGGCCTAAACCAAGTCAGCACCACCGGCTTCTGGACTATGGGGGCGGACATAGACGCGGCAATGAAGGTTGTCGTGACCGGAGGATCAGCGCCTTACGAACAAATGTACCGGGCGGCTTCATCCAACCGCACCATCGTTGTATCCGGCGCCAAAGCACTGAACAAGAAAATGAATGCCGTGGTCAATGACCAGATCGAAGCGATGTTTAATGATCAGGCGCTTTTGACGGCGCTCGCAGCAAAGTAGGAATCCTGATGCGGGGGTGGGTGCAATGCACCTACCCCTTTTGCCATCAATGATTGGGTGATGTCAGATAGGATTCTATGTCCGAAAGGCTGGCCTCATAGCCAAAATGGCCCATGCCAAAATTCGCCCCGCCCGTTTGATGGTCTATTAGGGCGTAGCATCCGTAATCCAGCGCATTAGGGTCGCGTCGTCGCGATTTGACCAATCGCATTCCTTGACGATCCGCCATTCGGCGAAGGCGGTTCTCCCTTATCTTTTCGTTCTCGCTCATGCTGGCACCTATGCTGGAAATGATGCTTGACGTGATGCCAGAAGGTGTTCTACAAGTCAATGCAGGCTAGAGAGGGAATCCTACCTCCCTCCCCAGCCCTAACCTCAACGATCCATAGGAGATCGAAATGGCTCATGCGCCCATACACTTGGCGATACCCTCTGTCACGCCTGCCTTTCTTCTCGCGGCGATGCTGGACACCTGTCGCACGTCGGAAACGATCGAGGTCTGGAACCAAGACTTCATCGAGAACATGCACCTCATCAGCTATGCCGATCGCATGGATTTGGTCGCCAAGTCGGCCGCCCGTCGTGGTCAGATCGGAGGTGTGCAATGACCGATCGTCGCGCATTCCTCACCGCCGCGCTGATCGCGCCTGTCGCCATCGCCGCGCCTGCTCATGCCGCCGCAACGTTCGTATGCGCGCCGACGAATTCCATGCCCTCGCTAAGGCACAGTGGGACAAGGCGGATGCGCACCGTCCGAACTATCTTATCCGGCACGAAGCCAGGAACGGACGAGTGATATACCACGACCTAGACCCGCATCGGGCGGACCATAGCAAGTACCTGCTCGATGGAAATGGCGTGGACTATCACAGAGCCATCCGCCCGCAGAACGAGCAGATACAGGCGCAGCATGATATCTATCAGCGCGCTTGCGACGCCGTTGGCTATGACAAGCTGGTAGAGCAGGCAGACGATGCTGCTCGGCTATGGTCGATGCCGAAGATGTATTGCTGGCTTTGCCCGCGCCGCATCTCAATGCGCTCGAATGGAAGATGCTGCGCTGGCGTGAGCAAAGCGAAGATTCCAGCCTCATGCCGGAAAACTTCGACGCAATGCTGGCTGACATTCGGCGTCTCGCCTGACGACGGTAAACCCCTGCCGTCCGTAGTCGCATAAGACATGGACATGCATAATCATCACGAACAAATCATGCGCTAATGCGCAATGATGTTGCGCTAATTTGATCTTGAGCGTAACATCGCCATAGTTTCCCCCTGGAAAAGGGAAGGCGGTACGATCTCCAATCGTGTCGTGGACGAGCGGGAAGAGTTCTTGGTTGTCGAGGCCACCTCTTCCCGCCCGCCGTATCCTCGACAAGCAGCCGGTCGATAAGGCGACTGCATCCGAGAAAGGCATATGGTCATGCCCGAATCAATAGATACACCAAACTCACCCATTGTCATCGTCAAGGACGGCTCCGCTGTGGCGGATAGCCGCAATATCGCGTTGGCCTTCGGCAAGCAGCACAAGGATGTCATCCGAAAGGTCGATGCGCTTGTGGTTGAAGCTCCGGAACTCAACGGGCGCAATTTTACGCCCGTTCTCTACGAAGACGCCAAGGGCGAGATGCGACGAGCATATGAGATGGACCGATTTGGGTTCAGCCTTTTGGCTATGCGCTTTACCGGCGCCAAGGCTCTCCAGTGGCAAATCGCTTACGTCGCTGAATTCGAACGGATGGAATTTGCGCTCCATGCAGGCGGTCAGATCGGCATTGTCGAACAGTTCAGCCCAGCGGCTCGTTCAACCATCGGCGGTATTCTCAAAAGGGTCACCCATTCAGAGCTTCAAGAGATGTTCGGACAGGTGGTTCCACGTTTGGTTGAGCCGATGCTGGAGCGCATGGTCAACGAGCGTTTGCTAACCGGGGACCGCAAGGTTGTGCAGGGCGTCAGCGCCCTTGAGGTTGCGGAAATGGCTGGTTACGGAACCGGCAATCGCCCGCGCGGGCTATCGCAATTCATCACTTCGAAGCTGATGCCCTACCACATCCAGCGAAAGCATTTCCCTGAACGCTCCCCACATGGCGCGGGCAAGGTATGGGTGTACGTAGAATTGATCGCGCGGGCATGGCTTGTCGCTGGCGGGCGGGCGGAAATAGACGCTTATGTCGCTGAGCGTAAAGGCCAAGGCAAGTTGCGGTTGGTGAGCGCATGAGCGCGTTTTACGACCAAATTGATGAAGCTCTAGGCGATTCAGACAGCCTAGCAGATATCGTCTGCACCGTGCGAAAATGCTGGCTCTTTGACTTCAAAGACGATCCCATTCGATTTTGGGATGGCCAAGGCAATTTCGTTGACGCCGATGGGCATGAATGGATTGGAACCATTGATGGCAATGGTACGAACCATCACAAGACGCCTGCCCTCCAAGACGGACGCGACGGCACATCCGCCAGCTATACTTTCTCAATGACGCTGCCGGGCGACGATGGCCTGGCGCTTTACGAGGAATTGAAAGCCGATCAGTCGAAGGTCTTTGGCCGGTCGCTGACATGCTATTTGGTAATGTTTGTAGAGGGCGAAGGCCTGCGGCCGAATACGCCAATCTCATTCTACAAAGAGATGACGATGTTCTCTCCTAAATTCAGCGAAAGAATTAGTCGGAATTCTGCTGGAACTGTGGTCAAGACTTATACAGCTTCGATAGTTGCCAAAGACGATAACCACGGTCGCAGCGAGACTCCTGACCGCACATACGCCGACACGATGCAAAAGCGACGCGCTGCACAACTAGGCGCGCCTCTTGATCGCGGCTCGGAATACCTCGCCCTTCTCGCCAACCGAACATATCAGGTGCCATGATGCAAAAAGACATTGTTGATGAGACGCTGACCGAATGGCGTCGGGGCAAATTCGTTTACGGCCAAAGCGACTGCATGTTGTCGATCGGCAAATACCTCGCCCGCACTGGCCACAAGGACGTAACCGATCAATTCGTCGACCGATACGATACGCATGAAGGGGCGGTAGCCATGATGGCAGCGCATGGTGGCGTCGCAGGGCTGATGGCGCTAGCTGGGGCCAAGCCCAAGGATGGCCCGGCCGAGCGCGGCGATGTGGTCGAAGTTCTATACAAGGACGAAGACGAAGAAGGCAGCATCGGAGGAATTTGCACCGATGGTTTTGTAGCAATGCGACGCGAAGGTTATGTGACAGAGGTCCGCGTTGGACTGCTAAGTATCGGTGGCGTCTGGCATGGCCGCCCTTAAAAAGATCGGCTCTATTCTCGCGATCGCTGCCCTGACATGGGCTGCGGGTCCGTTAGGGCCGATCTATGCGGCTATTGGCGCGTCTGGCTTCCTGGGAGCAGCGATCGGTTCAGTTATCATCGCTGTTGGGTCTTTCGCCGTCATGGCTGCACTGGGCGGAGGCCGCAACGCCCCTTCCATCGAAGCGGGGAAAGTGAATGTCAAAATATCCGACCCGCCCCGCTGGCTGAACGCCGGCCGCGCCCGGCAAGGCGGAGGCGCACTGTTTGGCGAGTTCGACAGTCAGGGCCGATGGTGGATGCTGATCGTCCACAGCGACGAGATATTGCATCCGGGGTATAGTCATTTTCTAGATGACGAAGCGGTCACGTTGGATGCCTCTGGCTACGTGCAACAGGCGTCATTCCGCCTGAAGACCAACAAGGACAAAGACCCTGCGGCGGTCGATGGCGAGGGTCGGGGCTATGTCCGCATTTGGACGCGAACCTACTCGGAAACGAACCCAGTGCCGGGGCGGGTGGCGGAATTTGACGCGGCAATGGGGTCGCTCTGGACCAATGACCACAAACTGGTCGGCACGACCTACAGCGTCGTATGCATGGACGCCCTGGACATCGAGCATCGCTATAAAATCTATCGGTGGCGCGGCGTCTTTGGCCTTGGGGAACCGGGCGTCAGTGTAGTCGGTGATTGGGCAAATATGTACGACCCGCGTGACCCTTCCCAGGAGCTTGGCAACCGGGCCACTTACAAGCCTTCACGAAATGCAGCGCTCGTCTGGGCTTGGTTCCGCACCCATAAATTCGGACGCGGCAAGCCCGAATCGTCCATCAATTGGGAGCGCATCGCCGCACAAGCGGACATCTGCGACCAAGCCGTCAGCGGGATCGAGGGCGAGCAGAAGCGTTACGAGGCAGGCGTTGCGATCGTGGACAGCAAGCGCCGCATTGCCGCTGAAACAGAGATCATGATGGCGTCGGACGCTCACATATTTTTCGATGAAGCGGGGAAGACGTTCATTCGTGTTGGCCATTGGGAAGCTCCGACACTGGCGCTCTACCGAAATCGCGACATCATGACGCTCGACTCCCAGCAGGTGCAAGACGGCGAGAGCGAAACGCACGGCGTAATCGTGGAATACCTTGACCCCGACGCGAAATTTACAAAACAGCCGTCTGCTGCGTGGCTAAACCCAATACATTACGATCCGCTCACCACCCCGAAGTTCTTAAAGGTGCCGATCGAGGCCTGCCAGAACCACAACCAAGCCATGAGGCTTGCAAAGGGCATCGGCCTGCGCTCCCAGCCCCAGCACAAGGTTCAGCCAATGCTAAACCTTCGCGGCCTCAAGACCCGCCAAGAAAGAATTGTCGACCTCAATTACGACAACGTTTTCTCAGGATTTTATGAGATCGCCACCCCGGTCGAACTGGACGGCGCCGGGATCTTCACCGGCTTTGGCGCGGTCCCGATCGATCCGTCGCGGTGGACGCTGCTACCGGGAGAGGAGCAGCCCAAGCCGGTAGTCGAGGGCAGCACCGGCACGGCCACCTATCCCGCCATCACCGGCGAGAATGTCTATTTCTCAGACGGCACAATCAAGATCGACTTCCCTGCCCCGCCGCGAGGTGACGCGACCTACATCGCAGAATTCATCCTGACCTCGGAAATTACAGGCGGCGAGAATGACCCGTGGCGGCCGATGGCAATCAATATCAACACGGCGATCAGCGGCGCGGTCGAGGATGCGGATTACACGGTGCGCTATCGCTACACGACCTCCGCAGGCAACGGCCCTGCGTGGGAGTATCAGACGATATCGACCAGCACGCCCCTCCCACAAAGCACGAATCTGACCGGCGAAGGCGGCGTTGGCCAGGCGGTCATCACGTGGAAAAATCCCAGCGATCTGCGCTTCTTCTCATCGGACACATGGCGAGGTTCGACCAATGCGTTCAGCGCCGCGACGAAGATCGTTGATAGCTACGGCGGCGGGGTTGGCCAGGTGCAATCGATCACGGATACGGTGTCGCCCGGCGTTTGGTTCTACTGGAATGTCGCAACCGATGGCGTGTCGCTGGATGCTGCACCGACCGGTCCTATCAGCGTGACAGTCACATGACGGCGAAGGCTAATCCAGTCATCGGCGCAGTGGTCCAGCATGATGGTAAGCTTGAACCTGTTGAGGGCAGCGATCCGTCATCTCAATGGACCTACCGCGAACAGCACCCGCCGCCGACATCAAGCCAAGGCGGATCAGATCGGGCAGAGTTTCCATTTATGTCGCGTGACTTGTCTAATATTGCGCTTAAATGTATATGAAAGACATATACTTTCAAAAGGTGCGATGTGGCCGGAATTGAAACACTCAGGGATGGACTGTACGGCAACCCACCGTCGCCTACTTGGAAGCCGTCTCGCGAAGCCCTTTTGGCAGCATTCAGCGAAATTTACGATGCTTTGGGCGCGTCCGGTATCGCAGACACAATATTCGCTGACCAAGCCACCGGCCTCTCCGCTACCTCAAATGGCGACTTGTTTCTCGTGCAGGCTAGTGGTGTGGAGTTTGCCCGCCTGTACAAAAACGTGTCTGGGGCAGCGGTCGATCAGAACATTGCACTTCCAAGTTCGGCGTCATTGGCAGACAAAGCCGATGTTTCCGTTGTCACGGCGATTGACCAACAGGTCGGGCTGTTAACTGAAACGATCGGCCAAAAGGCTGACAAAGACGATTTGGCCGCGAAAGCCAACACCGCCGACCTATCCGACGTAGCCACGTCTGGCTCCTATGACGACCTCTCCGACAAGCCAGTCCTCGGGTCGGCAGCACAACAGCCGGTCACCGCGTTCGCCACCCCGGCCCAAGGCGCTAAGGCCGACAGCGCCCTGCAACCCGCTGCACTCGTTCCTTTTGATGAGCGCATCACCACCGCCGAACAGCAGGTAGGCGGCCTGTCCGATCTCATCGCCCGCGCCCCTGAACGCGCCGGTGACAGCCGCTCGCTCTTCTCGTCGTTCCTGACCGGCGAGCCAACCACGCGGCCGACGATTGGTGGCGCTAAAGCTGTTGCCAGCAGCGTCGGCACAGTCCTGCGCATCGCGGGCGCTGATGCCAGCGACGCCACCGGCTATATCGACGTGGCGCCGAAGATCGCTGCACCGGTGTATCCTGATCGCACCTACCTTGTTCGCGTTCGTCTGCGCCGCAATGTCGATCCGACTGACCCGGCAGGCAACGCGGTCGAACTGCGCTGGCAGAACCTTGGCGCGGCCAAGAGCGCGGTGAGCAACGCCCTGCTGCAATCGGCGCTCACCCCGGTTGTCGCTGATGGCGTGATTGTCCGGTCGTTCCTTGTCGGTAAGGCGGGCGCCCCCGGCGCGCTCAACTATACGATCCCGCCAACCGCTGTTTACGGCCTCCCCTTCATCCGCATTTACGGCACCGGGCAAGAGACCGACATCATCGCGATCGACGGTCCTGTGGATGTCACGGATTATCTGGTGGGTGGCGCAGATGTGCCGGTCATCCTGGAGGCGGCGGAAGCAGCGGCAGAAGCGGCGGGCCGCGCGGAAACGGCGGCATTGGAGGCGCAGGATGCGGCGGCGGCTGCAACGGCGTCGGTCATGACCTTTGAGACCCGCCAGGATGTGGTCGACTATAGCGGGTCACTCGCTGCCGATCTCATCCAGGTGCGCCGCTACGACGCGAACACGCCCGTCTCTCCGGGCGGCTATTACAGCCGCGACACGGCAAGCAGTTCCGGCGCGTTTCAGGCTGGTGGGGTCTGGTGGAAGCCTGCGGACCCGATAACCTATCTGGAGACGTTCGGCGCGCGTGGAAACGGCGTGACCAACGATCAGGATGCCTTCGATGTAGCCCGCGAGTTGGGCCGCGCTTTCTATCTCACGGCCGAATATCTGGTGACCGATGGCGCGAACACGCTTGGTGTCCCGTTCCTCGGGCCTGGAAACCTCATCAAGGCTGTCCCAGGGGGCTTTGTCCAGATCAACAGCCATCTGGAGAATGGCCCGACCTACTTCCGCAATGTGCTTTGGCGGGTCAAGAACCGCCAGCTTGCAGGGGAATTGATAAAGATCGCGGTATTCGGCGACAGCACGGCGACCAATGCTTACGGCTTGAACATCGCGGGGTTCATTCAGGATGAACTTCGCAATGTCGGGTCCGGCGTGGACGTCGTGACCAACCTTGCCGTCGCTGGATCAACCTGGGGTACGAACGACCTCTCAGTCATGCTGACGGGCATCGGCTCGCAGCAACACCTTGCGATCTGCAAATTCGGGCTGAACGATGCTTCGACCGGCGACATCACGCTATCATTGATCGCGCTGCGTGACTCGATGCGCCAGCGCTTGAGCGAGATTCGCGCAAGCACATATGGCGATTATGACGACCTATCTATCCTCCTACTCATGCCGAACGCTTTGGGCAACACCGAGGACAATGCCACCAACCGCAACGACCTATGGCTTGAGGCGATCGTTGGAATCTACGTAGAGGCCGCCCGCGATTTCGAGTGCGCCATTTACAACCCCTACCCCGAAGCCAGCGTGGCCGAGGATGGCGGGGACCGGTGGCTGGATGACGATCTGATCCATCCCCAGGTCAACTACAATCTGGACATCTGGGGCCGCGCTCTCGACCTCATCAAGCCACACGGCTCGATCAAGCGCAACCGGTTCCTGAATTACGGCGCTGGCGAGCAGCTGGCCCCTCCGGCCGCAAACAGCCTCGCATCGTACAACAACGGCCAGTCTATTCTCCGCGCCTTCTCGTCCGATGGCTGGCCTGTGACGGGCTGCGTTCTGACGATCCGCAACCCTGACAATCCAGCGGTTCAAATCCTGTTCGGCTACCAGATTGGCAGCTTCGCCGAGGTGGTGATGCGCACATGGATCGTCGGCGCAAATGTCTGGAGCGAGTGGAGCAACGCGGATCACCCGCTGAATGTCGCCATTCCCCTCACCGTGACATCCAGCCTCGAAAGCGCGCGGTATTGGCGGACGATGGACGGTTCGACTGTGATCGCCGGGACCATCCGACCCACCGGCGCAGTGTCGCAGAATAGCAAGATTGCTGAGCTGCCAAGCAATTATCGGCCTGCACTTCAGGTCGTCCGGTACGCAAAGACGCTGACCGACATGGATGTGCGACTGCGAGTATATCCAAACGGCGATGTGTTCACCGAAACGGCGATCCCTGCGGGGGCCTACGTCACGTTTCAGAACCTCACCTTCAAAGCGGTGACGTGATGCACGCACAACAGGGAGCAGCGGCGATGACGCCATGGGGTGAGGCGCTCGTTGCCAAATATGGCTGGATCGCGGTTGGACTAACGTTCGGGCTGGCGGCGAAGTACGCGCTGCTGATCAAGCGGGGCGTCAAGATCAAGGGCGCGCTCATCATGGCGGACGTTCTGCTCCTGCCGATGGTGGCCTTGATCGCCTACTGGATGGTGAACCAGGCGGGCGTCCATGGCGAAGGCGCGGCTCTGATCACTGCCGCCGCAACCGTTGGCGCTGACCGGCTCGTCAAGCTTTACACCGATCGGTTTATCCGTGGCGTCAGCGACATGATGCTGGACGAGGTGGCACGGCGAAAGGCGGCAATTCGTGAAGAGGTCCAGGCCGAACTCAGCGCCAACCGGACCATGCAAGATATCGCAGTGGGCAAGCGGACCTTGGGAGGCGAGTGATGGTCGATTGGCGAAAACTGCAACGCGAACTTGGCGTCACGCAGGACAATGATTTCGGGCGCGGCTCGTTCACAGCCCTTTTCCGCCGCCTTGGTGCGGCACAGGACCGGGCCGAAGAACTGGCTATCGCCGCCACCGTCCATCTCCCGCGCTACGGGATCATGGATAGCAAGCTCCGGTTGGCGCACTTCATGGCCCAGGTCGGTCACGAAAGCGGCTCCTTCAAATACATGGAAGAGATCGCCAGCGGCGCCGCGTATGAAGGCCGCGCAGACCTTGGAAATACGCAGCCGGGCGATGGAAAGCGGTTCAAGGGCCGCGGCCCCATCCAGATCACTGGTCGCGCCAATTACCTGTTCTTCGGCCGGTTGCTTGGCATCGACCTGATCCGACATCCTGAGATGGCCGCCAATCCCTCGATCGGCCTGCATCTGGCCTGCTTGTTCTGGGACAACCGCCAGCTCAACGCCTTTGCCGACAAGGACGACATCGACGGCATCACTCGGCGTATCAACGGCGGCGCGAATGGCCTGGCTGACCGCAAATCGCGGCTGACGATGATGAAGGGGATGATCGGATGAAAGGCCCAGGATGGCCCGACGCGCGCGGGTGGATAGGCATTGGCAGCTATGGGCTGGTCGTGCTGGTAATCCTACTAATCTGGGCCGATCGCACACTCCTCAACAACGACTTCTTCAAGGTCATAGCCACCGCAATTGTTCTGACAGGCTGGAATGGTGGTCCGCTTTCGTGGGCCTACTCCGCCACAAAGTCGGGCGGCGAGTTGGCCGATCGCAATGCGGATCTCGTTCAGCGCCAGGCAGAGGACAAGAAGTGACCCGCCTCGCCCCCTCCTCCTGCTCGCCCTAACCGGCTGCACCCACAGCCTCGCAACCTGCGACAACGCCCGCGCCGCCGCAATGCTGGCAACCGCCGCAATGGCCCGCATTTGCCCGATGTCGGTTCGGTGAGGGTTTGCCCCGCGCTATTGGTTCTGGCTGAAAGCCGCGCGGGGCGACACTAATACACTTGCGAAATGATTATGTTCCCGCAGGCCAATCAGCTGCATCACGGGCGGCGCCGCACAACGGCATCGGATCGCCTTAGCTAAGAAAAAGCCCCGCCTCGGGGATGCAAGGCGGGGCAAGGTCATTCGCAGGTCGATGTCTATCGAACCGGAACAATTACGCGCAGCTGCTATCGTGGTTCCGGCGCCGTCGACCATTCGGCCGATGCGTCAAGTATCCAGGCCTCTACGGGATATCCGACGATACAGGCGCCCTGCCTTGATCAGATGCAATGGCCCTAGCACATCCGGGTCGCATGGCTGCGCTAGGGCCTATCTCGATCCCTGGGTTGTCGCAACCGCATCGAGACAGATGAGCATCAGCAAAAGACAATGATTCGGTCAAGCTGGAACCAAGAATTGGCGCGGCGGTTATGAGGCCGCAACAGGGGACCCTGCAATGATACGCGACGCCAGTTTTTGCCGAGACCAGGCTCAATTGCATCAGGACAGAGCCGACGCCACCGACCTTCCAAACGTTCGAGCGGTCGAACTGGCCGCTGCGCTCAGTTGGCGCAAAGAGGCTGACATTGCCCACCGGCTTGACACGCTCCGCTCCCGCAAAGGCCCGGCCTCGGTTCTTCTCTATTAGATCAAGCTATCCCCGCATGGTCTGGATCATCCGTTTCCACGTCCGCTCGTCAGGCATCGGAAGACTGATCTTTGGCGCCTGGGAGGTCGCGTCAATATGGTGCGGTCGGACCCTTTGGCCGGACGCCTTGAAGCACCGGCTGCAATAAAAGCGACTGCGCATGCGGGGAAATTGATAGGGCCAGCGCTTGGTATAGAACCGCCACCACAGGCCGTTCGGATGAAAGAACGCGACATTCCCGCAAGCGCATTTCACCTCGATCGTCTTGTGGTGGATCACGGCCTCAAACAGATCCGTGGGCATGACGGTATTGCCGACGCTGCGCACATTACTCTGCCGGTGTGAGCGCCTGAACCTGCGCCCAGATCAGCGCGCCGATCATGAATGGCGTGTCGTCGCGGCGGCCTTCTCGGATGTCCTGGCGCCAGGACTGATCGCCGATGTCTCGCGCCTCTAGCCCGTCAGCGACCGCTGCGCGCACATGCTCGATCTGATAGTTCAAAGATCCTCTCCCGCCAGATCCTGTCTGAAAAATTCAAGGGCGGTTTCAGCATCCTCGATCATCACGGCGCGCATCTCGACGGGAAGGTCGTTCTCGATCGCGTAACGGATTGCCGCGTCTGCTGCGATCACATGCGACCTATATCCCGGCAGCACCCGATCGTGGGTGAAGCGCTTTTGATCTGGTCCGTAGACTTTCGGCTCAACAACGAACCAGAGGTTGTCGCCAAATTCTATCCCGACGCGGGGCTGCATCGCTCTACTCCTGTGTGATTCGATGAAACTAATATAGAACATAAAGAGAACATACGGGAGTCTGTTGACTCTCGATCCGTCGCAGATCACCCTCGCAGCATGTGCAATCGGGCAGAGCGCGGGCAGACCGACAAGGTGTTAAACCTCTTCGGCGCTCGCCGCGGCGCGCGGTTTAATGAAGGGCCGCTTGAAACGCACCCGGCCCAGCCCGGTACCATCATTCGCCTTGAGGATGGCAAGCGCGTGCTGGAGCAAATGACGTGGGGTTTCCCGCTGGCTCAGAAGAGCAAGAAGACCGGCAAACCGCTCAAGCCAAAGCCCGTCAACAACGCTCGGTTCGACAAGCTGGGTACGTACTGGAAGCGTTGGGCGGTAGATCCTGCCAACCGCTGCCTAATTCCAACCGCCCGATATGCGGAGGCCGTGGGCGAGCCGGGCCGCATGACCGAAACATGGCTGTCCCTGAAGGAGCAGCCGATCTTCGCCTGGGCCGGGTTATGGACCAACAGTGATGAATGGGGTGGCGTCTATACCGGGGTCATGACCGACAACGCGCCTGAGTTGGCCTACATCCACGATCGATCGCCGGTGATCCTTCACCTGGCAGATTGGGACACATGGCTGCACGCGCCGCTGGAGGATCTGTATCAGTTCGACCGGCCGTATCCAGCTGACCAGATGGTGATCGAGGCGACCGATGCACCTTGGTTCAGAAAGAAGGGCAGCGCGGGGCCGACGCTGCTTTAGAAGTCGATCTCGCGCGCTTCCATCTCTGCGATGATCTGCTTCTGATACTCGGTCAGATTTTCAGGGTCTTCGACTTGGTTCCAGAGGGCAACCAAAGCTCGATCATCAAGGCATATGACTTCTGGCATAGCGACACTCCTTGGCGAGACGGCGCCTTTCAACAGCGCTCGATGTAAACGGCTAACTCGTCGCGAAGTTGCTATCGCGCAATATTACGGAAACATGCGGTCTTTGACGCCGCTCGATGTTCTGGCCATGTTCCGCGCATGAGTCGCGCCCCGAACAAGAATGACCTCGCCATCATAGAGCTGTCGCTCAAGATCCTGGAGGATGCCCGCGATCGAGCGTCGAAGGAGGTGGTCGACACGATACCAGTTCGGTTGGCGCTTCGGTGTCTGCGGCCCTACATGCCCGAACAATGGCCGCTGCACACGTTCTGGGACGGCACGTCCAGTCCGAACGAGCTTGGACGGTCTGCCAGCTGCACGGCGGGGCTGAACGGGATCAAGCTTCAGTTGCGGAAGGGTGGTATTAGGGTGGAGTGATCACCCCTCCCCCAAATTGCGGATGGCGGCGGCGATCTGCTGACTGGTCCTCCACCCCTCGGCGTGGACGTTGCATCCATCCCTGTCATGATCCTTGGATGCGAGGTTGTGCAGGGCGCGTGAACCTTCGGCGGCATCATCCGCCACTTTCGCGCACCGCTCCCGCTCATCCTTGCGCGTCTCTGCTTCGAAGCGGGCGAAGGCTTGGATGCGCGGATGGCTATCATGGAAGCCGGCCATCCAAGAAAATCGCTCACGCGGACCGCCACGCATGAACCAGTTGCGACTTCTCCATGCCGCCTCTCTCGCCCCTTGCGACACGGCGATAGGGTCAGTCATGAGCGGGCCTTTCGCAACATGCGCTGGAGGGATGCGGATTTCTCACGGGGTTTCGGCTTCGGCTTTCCGACCGGCAACGATGGCAACGGCTCGCCCCTGTTCATCGCCTCCGTTGCCGCCAACAGAGCCAGCCCCGCAAAGCCGATTGCGCCGATTCGCTCCCCGCTCATTCGCCCGAACCTCCCTGCTGGCCGCAAGTGCAAGGATCGGCATGAGCATCCGGCAGTTCGCCACCCTCGTCATCCCAGCATACCCGTGATGCGAAGGCGTCCAGCGCCTTGGTCAAAGCCTCAGAATCGACGCGCTCTTCCTCGATCGAGATGGAGACATAGCCCCGTTCCATGATCTGTCGACCAGCCACGACCAGCGCTGCCACATCGGCAGGCACCGCCATCTGCACCGCCTCCCCGGCTGGTGTGGCGTCCGCTGGCTTAAGGGCGGCGGGAAACACGCGAAGCATCCGGGTTGCGACTTCGCGGAACTTGGCCTGCACATCAGACGGCACGATCTTCACAAATCCGCCGTCGCGCTGGCCGGTATCGTCTCGATGTTCGGGCCATGTATAATTGGACCAAGCGTCACCGAACCCGCCTTCGTCATGCAGCCATTGGGCAGCGCGTTCGATATGTTCGGCGTCCACCTCCCCGCGATCTGGCGCAGGGGAGAGGGCGCACTTTGAGCAAACAAAGCGTCCGTGGTCGTCGCACATACCGTCTACGTCCCAGCCTGGACCACCCACCCCGGCATCATCCGTTCGCGCTGGGGTGGTGAGGGCTTGGCGCAGAGCGCGGGCAATGCGATCAAAGGCATCCGCCGTTCTTGCCGCACCCTGCCATCCGCCAGTGCGATTGCGGTCGCGCATTAGGTTGGCCGACATTTCAGCGGCGCGCGCTTCCCTTGCCACAGCCTCCCGCAACCCAACCGGCTCAGCGGCGGGCGGGTGGGCGACAGGCAGCGCTGACCCCGTAGGCTTGGCGGCTTGCTTGGCCCTGATCTTTTCCACGATATGCGGCTGGAGTATGCGCGCCAGTTCGATTTCGCCAGCTTCGTGCATATCGATGTCGGCGGCCAGACAGAGGGCGGCCAGCGTCACCATCACGCCGCCTACTTCCTGTTGCCGCTCGCCAACATCGCGGCCGAACACATAGTCAACGAGCGCATGGGCGCGGGTCGCTGTGAAGCCGGGCATCGTCTGCGCCAGTTCCAGCGCCTCTTCTGTGAAGCGGTCGGCCCGCTCCAGCATGTCGCTGCTGATTTCTGCGCCAAAGCACTGCATCATCCATGGCTGGACACGCTGCTGGAACGCAACCGCCTCCCCCTCAAGAGGGGGATTTGCGCTACTTGCCAGGCCATCCGGGAGTTTCAGAGATCGCGGTCCAGATGCAACCTCTCCCGCGAGCATCCGGGCGGATGAAGAGGTATATTGGGTTTCGGGCATTTGCTCAATAGACTTGCTGTCCGCGAGCATCCGGGCGGCGGGGGTGGAAAGGGCGGCATCTTGGTCTGCGGCCAGCGATGATATGATCGCCTCCAAATCGCCGAACGTTATTTTCAGCATTATTGGAAGGTCGGAACGGCGGTTGGCAACATGTACCCTGTCGCGCTTTCTCTCCAGAGCAGCCGCCAGCGCTTCGGGTTCGGTGGGGGTGGTCGAGGTCATCGTGAGTAAACTCCTGAATGGCCGCGCTCACCATATTTGGCGCGGCGGGTTGCCCATGCCTGTTTGCGGATCTCGGAAATGGTTCGGGCGGGCGTTTCAGGGGCCGTCACCTCGAACACATAATGTCCGCCCCGCCTCCAACTCAGCATGTGATGGCGAAGGTCAGCACGGCGGTTGATGAGGGCGATGATCAATTCTGCGCCAGACCATCCACCAGTGCTGAACTCGATCAGCAGAACTGGCTTGCCAGTGATGCCCTTGCCTTTGCGGACGCGGCACGAGCAGCACATATTCTCGGCAGCGCGGGGCAGTTCGCGAAGGAGCCATTCGCCGGCCAGCTTTATGTCCAACCGCGGCGACGAGACATTGCCCCAAGCGACGAAATCCTCATCGACCGGGTAGCACTCGCCGTATTCGATTTCGGGCCAGTCGCTCATTCGTAGAACCCCCATGCCTTAGCCTCATTTACCCCGAACAGGTTGAGGCGAAGGCGCAGCAGTCGAGCGCTTTTCCGACGCTTGGCTGCATCGCCGGGGTATTTGCGGTCCATATGCGCGTTCATCTCATGATCGGTTTCCAGATCATTGAGCCAGTCGCGCTCCATCCTGCCGAGCGGCTTCCGGTTATGTCCAAGAACCACGACCTCCCGAAACATCTTGCCTCGGAAACCTCCGCACTTCCGGCACCATCCTGCGCCGTTGGTGTAGGTCGAATGGCCGGGGCGATTGCGGCCCCACAGATGGTCGCAGGCGATATCGCGCTGGTACTTCTCGAACGCCTGCCGCTCAGCATCAGCGATCGTCTCGCCCTCGCCACGGATGAACGTGCCGGTCGGAAAGGCCTCGAAGAATGGCACGGCAGGGATCAGCCCGTGGCCCCACTGGACGGTGCAATCATCGGGCCATGCGCAGACAGGCGCGTAATCAGGGTTGGGGTGGATCATGGAGGAAAAGCGATGTTCCGCCGTGCCGGGAACGTGGTGGGCCGCGATTCTCATGCGGCGCCTCCGTTGAGGCGGGCGCGAAACTGATGCCTGTAGAAACGCGCGAGGCGGTCTATGCGCGGACGGCACCAGTCGTCATCCCATTCATCGCCAGTATCCCTGAGGCGCTGTTTGACCTTGGCTCTTGCCTCTGCCCGGCAGGCGGCGGGCAAGGTGAGATAGCGCCTGCCTCCGCCACGATAGACTGTGGCGCTCTCGCTGCTGACGATTAGCGACTCACCCATGGGCCGCCTCCCCGTTCAAGCGGGCGATCTCGGCCTCGATCCCAGCGGACCAATTGAACCACTCGCCATGCTTCCGATCATCGGCAAAGCGGGCGTGGTAAGATCGCTCTGATGCGAAACTGCCAGGCGTCGATGCCAGCAGCTTTTGGGGGCATCCAGTTCGCTTGATCAATTCTGTCAGTCTGGCGGCAAGGTGGCGGGTGAAGCCTATCTTCACATCCTGTCCACACCAGCCAATGAAATAGACGACTGGCTCTCCATCTGGGGCTATAGGGATATCCGTCATGCGATGCTCCAATCATCGTGTGCGCGGCCCTCGGTCCTGTGGCGGGATCGAGGGCCAAAACAGTTTGCTTCCCGACGACAAGCCATTGAATCAAATGGCTTGAAAATCGCGAAAGTTTGCTCGCAAATGTTAGGAGGACCGGGATATTTCCTAGCTTGGAAGGCTAGTGCTCTACCATTGAGCTATACCCGCAACACTTTGGGATAGTTCGGAATTATTCGGCTGTTCCAAGGCCATTCCGACTGTCCATCAGTCGGTATTCCGACTGGCTGCTGGACGGGCGGATAATCCAGCGCGCTTCACCCGTCAACCGCCTGCATCATTCAGCCCTTAACCATTGTTTTCGCATGGCGGGCCCCTTCCCCTGTTCCCGCTGCGATGAGAATGGTCTATCACCCTGCCATGGATAGCCCATCCCTGCGCCAGTTGGACATATTCGCGCAGATGGTGGCCGCTGGCAGCGTCGCGCGCTGCGCTGCCGATCTGGGCGTCGGTCATGACCAGATATTGCGTGACCTTGAATCACTGGAGATGCGGCTGGGCTATCGCCTGTTCGACGATTTGGATGGCGCGGCGCGGTTGACGCCCGCGGGCCGCAAGACCGCGCAGGCGATGACATTGTTGTCGCAGGACGCGCCCGCCCCCGTGGAAGACGCCGCGCCGGACCTCACACCCGCCGCTGCCCCCGCCTTCGTTCCAACCTTCGCCATCCCCGATAACCCGCCCCGTCAGGTCATCACGCTGGCCGCCCCGGCACCCGTCTTCGGCCATTTCCAGGATGCGCTGACCGCGTTCGAAGCGGCGAACGAGGATATCGCGATCACGCTCGACCTGCATGTCCACACCGCTGAGGACGCCGCCAGCGCGCTTGCCAACGGGCGGGCGGACATCGCCTATTTCTATGCGCTGGAGGAACCCGCCGGTTTCGGCTCCCGCTATGGCTGGTCCGAACCGCTCAGCCTCTATGCGGGAAGCGACCATGCCCTCGCGCGCGCCGACAGCGTCAGCCGCGACGATCTGGCGCTGACGCCAATGCTGTCGCTGGAAACGCGCAGCGGGATGCGGGAGATCATCGAAACGGCGTTGGCCAAGGGGCGGATGCACAACAGGATGCCCCTGCTGGAAAGCGACAATATGTTCGAGATCATCGCCGCCCTGCGCGATGGCGCGGGCTGTTTCGCCGCGTTCGGCACGCTGGCCCGCGACATCGGCCGGATGAGCGGTATCCAGCGGCTGGCGCTCGACATGCCGCTGCCCGCGATCGAAATCCGCCAGGCGATCGCCCCGCGCGCAGCGGAAAAACCGGCGGTCGAAGCGCTGGCCGAGTTTCTATTTCTGTAATCATGACGAAAATTTAATGGCTCGCTGCAGCGGAAACGGGCTGAACCGATCTTGATATGATGTATCATCCTCGATACAGGATTACATCAGACCAGAACCAAAGGGTTGATCTTCATGTCCCGCTTTCCCTTGCTGCGCGCAGGCTGCGCCCTGCCCGCCCTGTGCCTCGCCTATCCCCTGTTCGCGCAGGACACACCCAAGCCGGATATGGCTGACCAGGCCTATCATGACTCGCAGGCCAACATCGTCGTCACCGCCATCATCCCGCGCAAGCAGGGGGACATACTGTCGGGCACGACCGTGCTGACCGGGCAGCAGCTGACACGCGAACTGCGCTCTACCATCGGCGAGACGCTGGCGCGTCAGCCGGGCGTTTCGGCCACATCCTTTGGCCCCAACGCGTCCCGCCCCATCCTGCGCGGGTTCCAGGGCGAACGCGTCCGCATCCTGACCGATGGCATCGGCAGTTTCGACGTATCCAACACGTCGGTCGACCATGCCGTGGCGATCAATCCGCTGACCGCTGACCGGATCGAAGTGCTGCGTGGGCCTGCGGCGCTGCTTTATGGATCATCCGCCATCGGCGGCGTGGTCAATGTGATCGACAGCCGCATTCCGCGCCGCGTGCCCGACGAACCGGTGCATATCGACGCGATCGGCACCTATGGCAGCGCATCGAACGAACGCACCGGATCGGGCGAGGTCGAAATCCCGCTGGGCGACAAGTTCGTCGTCCATTTCGACGGCAGCTACAACAAGACCGGCAATCTGGACACCGGCAGCTATATCCTGACCCCGGCGTTGCGCGCGCAGGCGGCGGCGAGCGGCGATCCGGAGATTGCGGCGCTGTCGACCCTGCGCGGCAAATTGCCCAACAGCGCTGCGGAAACATGGGAAGTCGCAGGCGGAGCAGCCTTGATCACCGATGGCGGCAATCTCGGCTTTTCGGTGGCCCATACCGACAATTTCTATGGCGTTCCGGTACGCTATGCGACGGAAGCGGGCGGCGAGGCCGAACAGGTGCGCCTGCACATGAAGCAGGATCGCGTCGACCTGCGCGCCGAATTGCCGGTCAATGGCAGCCTGCTGGAATCGATCCGCTTCCGCGCCGGTTTCGCCGATTACCAGCATCAGGAGATCGAGGACACAGGAGAGGTCGGCACGACCTTTTACAACCAGTCCATGGAATCGCGGCTGGAACTGATCCAGGCCAATCGCGGCGGATGGGACGGCGCGGTCGGCGCGCAATTCTTCACCCGCAAATTCTATGTCGTGGGCGAGGAGAAATTCCTGCCGCGCAACCAGACCGATCAGATCGGCGTCTTCACGCTCCAGTCGATCGACCTGGGCAAGACGCGCGTCGAGGTCGGCGGGCGGTTCGAACATACCGACGTGAGCGCCGACGCTGACGACACGTTGTTCAACCCGTCCTATGACCGCAGCTTCGACACCGTGTCGGGATCGGTCGGCGCGAGCCGCGAACTGGTCGCGGGCTGGCGGCTGGGCCTGAACCTGTCGCGCACCGAGCGCGCGCCATCCGCCGAAGAACTGTTCGCCCGCGGCAACCACGCCGGCACGCAGGCGTTCGAGGTCGGCAATCCGAATTTCTCGAAGGAAAAGAGCTGGGGCATAGAAGGCACGCTGCGCGGCCAGGGCGAGGGCTATACGATCGCCCTGTCGGCCTATCACAACTGGTTCAGCGGCTATATCTACGACGCACTGGTCGACGACAGTGCCTGCATGGCGGTCAACGGTGGCGCGGAGCTGGACTTCCCCTGCTATCAGTATAGCCAGGCCGATGCCCGCTATCTGGGTTTTGAAGCGGAAACCACGGTCAAGCTGGCGCAGGTCGGCAATTATGGGATCAGCTTCAACGGCGTGGCCGACTATGTCCGCGCCACGATCACGGGGAATGACAGCGGACCCGCGCCACGCATTCCGCCGCTGCGCCTGCTGGGCGGGCTGGAAGCCCAGGGCGACCGGCTGAGCCTGCGTGGCGAGGTGGAGCATAGCTTCGCACAGAACCGCACGTCCGCGCGGGAAACGAATACGGACAGCTTCACGCTGGTCAATGCGTCGGTGTCCTGGAAGCCGTTGAAGAGCAATGACCGCACCACGTTGACGCTGTCGGCCAACAATATATTCGATGTCGAAGCCCGCCGCGCGGCGAGCTTCCTCAAGGATTATGCCCCGCTGGCCGGTCGCGACATCCGCCTGACGGCCCGCCTGTCGATCTGATCCCACGCTTTTGGCCCCTTCGCGCGGTTTAGACGTCGTGCGCAGGGGCCAATTGCGAAAAATGACAATATCGTTACAGTGCGCCCATGGAACGCGCGGCGGGTAATGATGATGGGTTGGGCATGGTCCCGGGACGGGTCGGCTGATGCGCCAGATCGCCGCCCTGCCCTATACGACCGATGCCGACGGCGCGATGCGCATCCTCCTCATCACATCGCGCGACACGCGCCGCTGGGTGATTCCGAAGGGCAATCGCATCAAGGGCATGGCCGGCCATCGCGCCGCCGAACTGGAAGCCTATGAGGAAGCGGGCATCCATGGCATCGCCTGCCCCGCCCCGCTCGGCCGCTACCGTTATGACAAGCGCAAGCGCAACGGCAGTTCGCGCGAGGCGACGGTCGAGGTTTTTCCGCTTGCGGTCACCGGCCACCTGACGCAATGGCCCGAACAGGGCCAAAGGGAACTGCGCTGGTTCCCCGTAGCCGACGCTGCAAAAGCGGTGGACGAACCGGATTTGCAGTCGATCATCGCGGCCTTCCGCGAACCGCCTGCCAATCCCGGCTGGTTCTTTCGCCTGTTGCTGGCGATCCGCGAAAAGCACAATGAAAGGACTGGAATGCTGCGCTGGTTTCATGGGTTGATGCCCAAACAGGGGCGCTTCTTCGAACAGTTCGAGGATCACGCCGCCACGCTGGTCATCGGCGCGGACGCGCTGGCCAAGCTGCTGAAAGGCGGCCCGGACATGGCCGAGCATATCAAGGCGATATCCGACCGCGAGCATGAGGCGGACGATATCATCCGCGACGTGTTGCAGGATGTGCGCCGCATCTTTGTCACGCCTTTCGACCGCAGCGCCATCACCGGCCTGATCGGCGTGATGGACGACGCGATCGACCAGATGAACCAGACCGCCAAGGCGATCGCGCTGTATGAGGTCAAAACGTTCGCGACGCAGATGCAGGATATGAGCGCGCTGATCGTGGAATGCGCGCGCATCACGGCCGAAGCGATGCCGCTGCTGCGCTCGCTGAACCTCAATTCCACCCGGCTGCACGAACTGACCGAACGACTGGTGAAGCTGGAAGGCCATGCCGACATCCTGCACGAGGCGGGATTGAAGGCGCTGTTCCAACAGGCGCAGGCGGGCAACCCGATGGACTTCATCGTCGGCAACGAAATCTACAGCCATCTGGAAAAGGTGACCGACCGATTCGAGGATGTCGCCAACGAGATTTCCGGCCTGGTCATCGACCACGCCTGATCCGCTCGCGGCACATACACCCGTTCGCTTCGAGCCTGTCGAGAAGCGGATAGCGCGCCCATCTCGTTTCTCGACTTCGCTCGAAACGAACGGATTTTAGGATGCTTCGATCCATGCAGGACAGAGTGTAACTCGCCATGGACCCCATCGCCCTCCCCCTGCTGATCGCGCTGATCGGCGTCGCCTTGCTGTTCGATTTCCTGAACGGCCTGCACGACGCCGCCAATTCGATCGCGACCATCGTGTCGACCCGCGTGTTGAAGCCGCAATATGCGGTCGCCTGGGCCGCCTTCTTCAACTTCATCGCCTTCCTCTTCTTCGGCCTGCATGTCGCCGAGACGGTGGGCAAGGGCATCGTCGGCGCCAGCATCATCGATCCGCAGGTCATCTTCGGCGCGCTGATGGGCGCGATCGCCTGGAATCTCATCACATGGGGGTTGGGCATTCCGTCCTCGTCCAGCCATGCGCTGATCGGCGGTCTGCTGGGCGCGGGCACGGCCAAGGCCGGGCTGGGCGCGGTCGTGTGGAGCGGCGTGTTCAAAACCAGCGCCGCGATCGTCATCTCGCCAGCGGTCGGCCTGTTTTTGGCGCTGATGCTGGTGCTGGCCATCAGTTGGATATTCCGTCGCTTCACACCGCAGGGCGCAGACAAGGTGTTTCGCAAGCTGCAGCTTGTTTCGGCATCCCTCTATTCGCTGGGTCATGGCGGCAACGATGCGCAGAAAACGATGGGGATCATCGCCGTGCTGCTCTATTCGCAGGGCATGCTCACCGGCGGTTTCCATGTTCCGCTCTGGGTGGTGCTGAGCTGCCAGGCCGCAATGGGGCTGGGCACCTTGCTGGGCGGGTGGAAAATCGTGCACACCATGGGGTCGAAGATCACCCGGCTGACACCGGCGCAGGGTTTCTGCGCGGAAACCGGCGGCGCGATCACCCTGTTCATGGCGACGCATCTGGGCATTCCGGTATCGACGACCCATACCATCACCGGGGCGATCGTGGGCGTGGGCGCATCACGGCGGCTGTCGGCGGTGCGATGGAACGTGGCGTCCAGCATCATCGTCGCCTGGGTCGTGACCCTGCCCGCCGCTGCGGCGATCGGGGCGCTGTTCTACTGGCTGACGACATTCTTCTAAAGCGCAGCCGTGTGGGCGATGAAAAGGGCGCGGGAATGATCCCGCGCCCTTTTGTCATGCAGTCCGTGCGCTGGTTAAGCCACCCGGCCGAGGCGGTGATAGAGATTGGCATATTTGACCGATTCCGGCTGGTCCTGAACCTCGCGCAGATAATGGGCGATGGCGGTGCGGATGAGGCCGAAATCCTGCTGCGAGAAAACGGCGCGCGAACGGGTCGGCTCGCAGGTCTGTTCGATCGTATCGGTGGTCATAGTGTCGTCCTTCGCGGCTAAGCCC
Organism: Sphingobium sp. CR2-8; assembly: GCF_035818615.1. Taxonomy (NCBI): domain Bacteria; kingdom Pseudomonadati; phylum Pseudomonadota; class Alphaproteobacteria; order Sphingomonadales; family Sphingobiaceae; genus Sphingobium; species Sphingobium wonjuense. Next base: position 2,784,314 of record NZ_JAYKZY010000002.1, read on the forward strand.
GTCGGGGCTGATGAACAGCGAATTAGACAGGTCAATCGCGCATGGTAAGGGCGATGAGTGACCGGAAGTCATAATCTTCTTTGGTCATATTGTCACTCTATGACATAATGACCAAATGGCTGAACTGACTGATCGCAAACTCTATCTTGGTCCCAAACTGCGCGTCCTGCGGCGCGAACTTGGGCTGAACCAGACCCAAATGGCGGAGGAACTGGGCGTTTCGCCCAGCTATCTCAACCATCTGGAGCGCAACCAGCGCCCCCTGACCGCGCAGATGCTGCTGCGGCTGGCCAATACCTATGACATCGATATTCGCGATTTCACGGCGCAGGCGCAGGAGGGGGGCCCCGGCGACCTGAGCGAAATCCTGTCCGATACGCTGGTGCGCGACATCGGCATCGCCCGCGACGAAGTGCTGGAGGTCGCGGAAAATTATCCTGGCGTCAGCGAGGCGATCGTGCGCTTCTACCGCGCGCTCGGCGACCTGCGGCGGATGCCGGGCGAGGTGGCCGCAGGCGGCGGTGGCCCGCCCCCGCTGGTCGCACCGATCGACTGGCTGCGCGAAACGATCGCGCGCGCGGGCAATTATTTCGCGGAGATAGACATTGGCGCGGAAGCGATCGCCGCCGACCTGCCCGACGATCCCGCCCTGTTGCAGGCGGCGTTGCGCACGCGGTTGAAGGACCGGCATGGCATGGCGTGCCAGGTCGTGCGCAGCGATATTCTGGCCGACAGGCTGCGCCATTATGACATGCACCGGCGCAGGCTGTTACTGAACGAGCGCCTGCCCCCGTCCGGCCGCCTGTTCGCCGTCGCCTATCATCTATGCGCGCAGGAACTGGCCGATGTCATCGCGGCGCAGATCACGCGCGCCGCGCCGCCGGACGAGGACAGCCGCCGCCTGGCCAGCATTGCGCTGACCAACTATGCCGCCGCCGCGCTCATCATGCCCTATGACCGTTTCCGCCAGGCGGCCGAGCAGAGCCGCCACGACCTGCCCCTGCTGCGCGACCGCTTCGGCGTGTCGAGCGAGCAACTCGCCCATCGGCTCACCAGCCTCAACCGCACGGGCGCGCGCGGCATCCCTTTCTTCATGGCGAAGGTTGATCGCGCGGGCATCCTGTCCAAACGCTTCGACGGCGAAGCCTGGCCCTTCGCCCGCTATGGCGGCACCTGTCCGCGCTGGGACGCGCATGGTTCCCATGAAGCGGACCGGGTGACGCCGCAATTGATCGAGACGCTGGACGGCAAGCGGTTCGTGACGCTGGCGATCGGCCTGCCGCCCGGCGCCAGCGGCGCGCGCGGCCGGTCGGTGATCGCGCTGGGGTGCGAGGCGAAGCATGCCGCGCGGATCTTCCATGCCGACGGGATCGACGGGGACAAGGGCGAAGCGACCGGCGTAGGGCCGACATGCCATCTGTGCGATCGTCGCGCCTGCCCCGACCGGGCGCTGCCACCGGTGACGCGCGCGCTGGACCTGCACAGCTATGAACGGACGATCGCGCCCTTCCCGTTCCGGCGGGTGTGAGCGGTCAGACAGACACGATTTTCAGGGCAGGCGTTGGCTTCGGGGCGGGCGCAGGCGTGACCGGCCAACCCTTCTTCAGATGCCGCGACAGGAAATCGAGGCAGGACCGGACCTTCGCCATTTCTCCCTGACCCGGCACATAAAGCGCGACGATGGAGGAAGCAGGCAGCGCGACGTCTGGCAATATCCGCTGCAACCGACCCGCATCCAGATCGTCGGCCACTTCCCACAGCGATTTGATGACGATGCCCGCACCATCCAGCGCCCAGGCCCGCGCCATTTCGCCGTCATTGGTGCTGAGCGTCACGCGCGGTGCATTGCCGGTGCCGACGACCGATCGCCACAAGTCCTGCTGCCCGTCGCCCACGACGATATTGTCGTGCAGCGCCAGGTCGGTGATGCTGTCCGGCCGACCGCGGCGGTTGAGATAGTCGGGCGCGGCGCAGAACAGCCGGGGATTGTCGGTCAGCCGCTTCATGGTCAGCGTGGAATCGGGTGGCGGGTCGAAACAGATGGCGATGTCGTGGCCGGTTTCCACGATATTCGTCACCTGTTCGGCGGTTTCCAGATGGATGGCGACGTCGGGGTGCAGCGTCGCATAGTGACGGAACAGCGGCGCCAGGCGCATCCGCGCCGCATTGATCGTCGTCACCACGCGCAGCAGGCCGGTCGCCTCCGTCGCGCGGCGCATGACGTCGGTTTCGACATCGTCGATCGCGCTGAGCGCCTGACCCGCCCGATCATAGAGCAGGCTGCCTTCCTCCGTCAGCGACAGGTGGCGACTGTTGCGGCGGATCAGCATCACGCCCAGCCGCGCCTCCAGTTGCGAGAGCCGACGGCTGGTCGCGGCGAGCGACAGGCCCAGGCGGCGCGCCGCTTCGGACAGCGTGCCCGATTCGGCAATCTTCACGAAGGATTCGATTTCAGCAAAACGATCGGCCATCGCTCCAAGCTAGGGACGCGATGCTGCAACGCAATAGATCGCATGTTGCAAGAGCGTATCCTTTCATTGCTCCGTCTCTGATAACCAGCGCCTTTGTAAGCTTTCTTTGCCGACTTTTGCCGCACGCAAGCATGGCTTGCGTGGGCCGCAGGCCGTTGACCAGGGCTTTTGCAGCGCATCATTTTAACGCCGTTTTCCCGCAATCCCGACGGAGTAACCATTCATGCCGATGCTGAGCGCACGCCGCGCCAAGGTCGATCCGCCGATCGCCTGGAACGATATCGAAGCGCTGCCCATCTATGCCGCGATGCTGCTGGGCCTCATCTGCCTGGCCTTCGCGCTGACCGATACGACCCCCACCCTCCATGCCACGATGCTCAAGGCCGTGGGCATCGTCGGCAGCCTGGCGCTGCGCCATGCCTGGCTCAGCCTGGATGATGAGGACGGCGCGGCCTTTTAAGAGACACAGGGCATGATCGTCGGACGCCACCCCCGCATCCGCCAGAGTTTCCAGCAGGCGTGGAGCGCGCTGACCGCGCTGTTCTTCTGGGATCTGGCGGTCACCATCTTCTACTTCGTCTCCCCCTTTCAGGCGCCCGCCCTGCCGCTGACCATATTCGGCACCGCGCTGGCGCTGGTCCTGGGCTTCCGCGTCAACAGCGCCTATGCGCGCTGGTGGGAAGGCCGCATCTTGTGGGGCGCGATGGTCAATGTGTCGCGCAGCTATGCGCGCGCCGTGCTGGCCTATCTGCCCGACACGGCGCAAGCGCGCGCCGTGGGCGTCACGCTGGTGAAGCGCCATGTCGCCTATGTCCATGCGCTGCGCTGCCAGTTGCGGCGCGAAGACCCAGCGCCCGACATGCGCCGGGTGCTGGAGGGCGAAGGACAGGACGTCGCGGGCGGCGACCTGCCCGAACTGGCGCGGCGCAACCCGGCCAATGGCGTGCTGGACGGGTCAGACCGCCAGTTGATGGACGCGGTGCGGCGCGGTTGGATCGACACCATCCAGCATAGCCGGATCGAAGGCATGTTGATCGACATGTCGAACGCGCAAGGGGGCATGGAGCGGATCAAGAACACGCCGCTGCCCGCCCAATATCGCGCCTTCCCCAAATATTTCACCCGGCTGTTCTGCATCCTGCTGCCGATCGGGCTGGTCGAAACGCTGGGCATCGCGACGCCGATCGGGTCGGCGGTGGCGGGCTTCATGTTTCTGGCCGTGCTCCAGATCGGCGACGACCTGGTCGATCCGTTCGGCAACGACGTGCACGACCTGCCGCTGACCAGCATCACCACGACGATCGAGGCGGACATGAACCAGGCCATCGGCCTGCCTGCCCCGCCACCGCTGGAGCCGGTCGATGGGGTGTTGTGGTGAGGGGCGAGGGCGGCCTACCAGTAGCGACTGATCACTGCGCCGATGCTAAAACGACAAGGTAGCGTTGGAACGCGGACACGCAGACATGGTCGGACAGGTACGCCGCCATCAATCCCGTGATTCAATGGTTGTGAAACGCCGCTTCAATCTTAAGAACGGCGTTTCGACATAACGGTACAGAAGGGAAGCCACCGATACCGTCGCGGCAAAGGCAAGCGCCATACCGATATTATTCTGCCACTCCGCCAGACCGGCATTGTCCAAGACTCGAGTAAACCACGGTCGCATCTTGTCATAGATGATCCAGAAGAAGAATATGTGGATCAGGTACATGCCGTAGGAAATACGTCCCAGATAGGCGAGCGCGCGTGGCAGATAGCGCCGCGGCATCCCCAACACGCTGACCAGCATCAACGCCGCCCCGCCCAGTACCAACGGTCATCCCGCCAGACTTTGCTCTATGGTCGAGCGGGGATTGTCGGCCGCGATGCCGAACTGGGTGAACGCGACCAGCCACATCCCCACTGCCATCCCGAACAGCCCAACGCGCAGGACGACGGGCCAGTTGGGTTCGCGCCCTCGCAGACCCAGGGACAAAAGCATGCCACCGGCGAAAAACTGGAACTGCACGAAACTGTTGGTCCATTGACCGCTGAACTGTGATGTGGGCGTAAATCCGGCCGCATAATAGATGATGACGGCATAAGCGACGATCAACACGCCGATATTCACCAGGACCAGCGTCCTTCGAGCCAGCATCGCCAGGAGCGGGATAGCGATATAAAATTGTTCCTCGACCGACAGGCTCCACATCGGATTGACGGGATATTCGATCCAGCCATTGAAGCTAATGTACCAGTTACCGGCAAAAGCCATGAACGACGCGATCTTCCCTGGGCTGTCCGCGCCCGCGCCGGGCAGGAACTGGTTCAGACATACTAAACCGAAGAATATCAGAAAATAGAGCGGCCAAATTCTGAGAATACGCCGGACGTAGAAAGCGCGCACGTCGATCCGTCCGGTTGCGGCCCGCTCCCGTTGCAGCAATTCGGTTATCAGGAACGCGCTCAACAGGAAAAAGACGGGCACCCCGTAGACGCCGGTCATAGTAAAGGCGTGATACCAAGGATGCGCCACCGGATCGATCGGCGCCAGGTCGTTGCGATGCGTGATGAACACGAACAGGAACGCGAAAAAACGGAGACAATCGAGTTCCGGTCGATAGTAGCGCGGAACATGATGATCGACGTCGCCGGGGCTTTTCTGGGTGCGCGCGTCTGCCGGAGGCTCATACATAGAGGGCCATCGCAACCAGATGCCCAACCAGCATATCCTGTGTCCATCACACAATCAAACGAAGCCATCCATACCATATTTTTATTCATGAAGCAATGCTTCACCTATAAAATTCACGCGCACACCCGTGGCATCAAGGAGGCAAAACGATACCGGCCGATATCGCCCTTCCCTGCCCGGGGTTTTGCTCAGAAGTCGTCCGTCATATCCCCGACCCAAAGAAAAAGGGGCCGCCCTTGCAGGCAGCCCCTTCTCTATCCTCTCCCTTGTAACAGGGATGATCCGTCCGGCCTTATTCGGCCTTCGACTGGAGGTTCACTGCGGCGTACTTGCCGCGGCGATCGACTTCCAGTTCGAAGTCGAGGCGGTCGCCTTCGTTGAGGGCGGCCATGCCGGCGCGTTCGACGGCGCTGATGTGGACGAAGGCGTCGGGCTGGCCATCGTCGCGCTGAATGAAGCCGAAGCCCTTCATCGCGTTGAAGAACTTCACGGTGCCGCTGGATCGCTCACCGGTCAGCTGACGCTGCGGGCCACCACGGTCGCCGCCCGCAGGGGCGCCGAAGCCACCGGCGCGGGGTTCGCGCGCTTCACGCGGCGGGCCGCGATCGGTGACGGGCAGCGGTTCGCCGTCGATCACCAGATCGGTCGCCGACACCTTGCCGCCACGATCGACCAGGGTGAAGCCGAGCGGCTGTCCTTCGGCCAGACCGGTGAGGCCGGCCTGTTCGACAGCGCTGATATGTACGAACACGTCTTCGCCGCCATCGTCACGCACGATGAAGCCGAAGCCCTTTTGGCCGTTGAAGAATTTTACGACGCCCTTGCCTTCGCCGACGACCTGGGCAGGCATGCCGCGACCACCGCCGCCACCGCCGCCAAAACCACCGCCGCCGCCGCCGAAGCCGCCGCCGCTGCGACCACCGCCGAAGCCGCCGCCACCGCCGCGGTCACCGCCGCCGAAACCTCCACGATCGCCGCCGAAGCCGCCACCGCCGCCGCCGAAGCCGCCGCGATCACCGCCAAAACCGCCGCCGCCAAAGCCGCCACGGTTGCCCGAATCGTAGAAATTGTCGTCGCCGAAACCGTCGCGCTTATCCTTGCCGCGCCCGCCGCGGCGACCTCTATCAAAACTCATGCCCTGTTAGTCACTTTCGCTTCGCCCCAAGACCAATCGGACAAACATGTCGGGCGAATGACATGCAGAATCCACCGCAGACGCGGATTTGGGACTCACTATATCAACTTTTCCGCAGGGCGCGAATGATTTTCACGCCTGTGGTCCCGTTCCGTTCCAATAGACCCAAAATCCCGTAATTCGCTGCCATTCACCGCATTCATGCTCCATTTCATCGCGACGGCGCGCACATGCAAAGCCTTGATTGCGGTTCGCCCACTTTAGCCATAGAGGGAATGGCATGACCGTGCATTTTCATGAAGAAGATCTGCCCGCCGGCGTGCTCGCCCCCGGCCCGATCGCCATCGATACCGAAACCATGGGCCTCATCACCCCGCGCGACCGCCTGTGCGTGGTCCAGATCAGCGATGGCAAGGGCGACGAACATCTCGTCCGCTTCAACCCCGGCAGCGATTATGCCGCACCCAATCTGAAGGCCGTGCTGGCCGATCCGGAACGGCTGAAACTCTATCATTTCGGCCGGTTCGACATCGCCGCGATCCAACATTATCTGGGTGTGGTCGCCGCACCCGTCTATTGCACCAAGATCGCCTCGCGCCTGATCCGCACCTATACCGACCGCCACGGGTTGAAGGAACTGGTCCGCGAACTGCTGGGCCAGGACATCAGCAAGCAGCAGCAGTCGAGCGACTGGGGCAGCCCCGTCCTGTCGGATGCGCAAAAGGATTATGCCGCGTCGGACGTGCGCTATCTGCATGCGCTCAAGGCCGAACTGGACAAGCGCCTGATCCGCGAAGGCCGGATGGAACTGGCCCAGGCCTGTTTCGATTTCCTGCCCCATCGCGCGCAACTCGACCTGGCCGGATGGCCGGAGATCGACATCTTCGCGCATATGTAAGGGAGGCCGAAGGGTCCAGCCATGTCCGTCCAGGCCGATCAGCAACGCGATGTGCGCCGTCAATGGGCGCAGCCCGGCGGCAGTCATGACCGGCTGGTGTCGCTGCTCAAGAACTGGCTGCCGGTCGCGGTGGGCGTGCTGGCGGCGCTACTGGCGACCGCGCCCTTCACCGGCGGCGACAAGGTCAGCTTCGTGCTCGACAAGAACAAGGTCGAGGTCGCCAAGGACCGCATGCGCCTGACCGAAGCGCTGTATCGTGGCGAGGACAGCAAGGGCCAGCCCTTCTCCCTGCGCGCCGGGTCCGCGGTGCAGAAAAGCTCGCGCGAGCCGGTAGTGGACCTCAACAGCATGTCCGCGCGCATCCTGCTGTCGGATGGCCCCGCCGTGCTGAACGCGCAGAAGGGGCGATACGACATGGACACCGAACGCGTCGCCATCGTCGGCCCGGTGCAGTTCGAGGCGGCGGGCGGCTATCGTCTCACCACCCGCGACGTCGGCATCGACCTCAAGACCCGGCGGATGAAGAGCGCGGGCCGGGTCGATGGACGCATCCCGATCGGCACGTTCAGCGGCGACCATCTGGAAGCGGACATGGCCGCACGCACGGTGACATTGAATGGCCGGGCAAGCTTGCGCATCGAACAAAATGGCCTCAAAGGGCGAAACTGATGAAACGCACCCTGATCCTGCTGTCGACCGGCCTTGTGGGCGCCACCGCGCTGATGTTCGCGGGCGCGGGTACGCCGCTTGGGGCACAGGTCATGAAGAATCACGACAGCAACGCCCCGGTCAATTTCAACGCCGACCGGATCGAGGTGCAGGACCGCGCCGATCGCGTCGTCGTGTCGGGCAATGTCCAGGTGACGCAGGCGGGCATGACGCTGAACGCGGCGCGCATGACCGTCGCCTATCGCAACCAGCCGGGCGGCGGCACCAATGGCGTGGACATCGACCGGATCGACGCGTCGGGCAATGTCGTCATCAACAAGGCGGACCAGACCGCGCGCGGCAATGTCGCCATCTACGACCTTAACAGCAAGCTCATCACCATGTTGGGCAACGTCACGCTGACGCAAGGCGCGAATCGGCTGACCGGCGGACGGCTGGTGATGGACCTGACCAGCGGCCGCACCACCGTGGACGGCCGTTCGTCCGGCGGCGGCGCGGCGGGCACGTCGACCAGCCCCAGCGGGCGCGTGTCGGGCACCTTCACGGTCCCCCAGCGCAAGAACTGACCGGCCCATCGTCGCAGGTCGGGCGGCGTGCGCGTCGTCCATGCGTCAGATTCCGCGTGACATGCCCACCCCTTTACCCTAAAGGCGCGCCCAGCAGGTTCCCGGCAGCGATGTGGGGAACCTTCCGTCCGAGACAGTTGGCGAAGGGAATATGCCCTTCTTAATCTCCAGCCTAGACGGGGAAAAGTTCTTTACCGATCGGGCGACGCGCCTGATTCGGGTCTGCCTGTCTCCTTTACATGGTGCGGGCCGGTCGATCTCTCCCCTTCGGACTTAGTGCCCCATGCCCCATGGCGTGGGTTTAGTCGTTCGCCCGTGCAAGCGGCGTGAACATGAAGTGGAGTAATGGCATGGATCGTAATCAGAAATCTGAGGTCGTTTCCGCGCTGAACGCAGAACTGGCAGAAGTTGGCGTGGTCGTCGTGACCCGCAACCTCGGCATGACCGTCGCTCAGTCGACCGTCCTGCGCCAGAAGATGCGCGAAGCCGGCGCTACCTACAAGGTTACGAAGAACCGCCTCGCCCGTATCGCCCTGGATGGCACCAGCTACACCGGCCTCAGCGACCTGCTGAACGGCCCGGTTGGCCTCGCCACCTCGGTCGACCCGGTCGCCGCCGCCAAGGTTGCGATCGATTTCGCCAAGACCAACGACAAGCTTGAGATCGTTGGCGGCGCGATGGGCGAAGTGCTGCTCGATGCGGAGGGCGTCAAGGCCCTGGCATCGATGCCGTCGCTGGATGAACTGCGTGCCAAGCTGGTCGGCCTTCTGGTCGCCCCGGCTACCAAGCTCGCAACCGTCACCCAGGCACCGGCAGCGCAGCTTGCGCGTGTCTTCAACGCCTATGCGGAGAAGGAAGCGGCCTGATTGGTCGCGACCGACTTCCTGTAATCGTTTCAATATCATAGTGCGGGTTTCGTCCCGCTTAGAAGGACATATATCATGGCAGACATCAACGCTCTGGTCGATCAGCTTTCGGCCCTCACCGTCCTCGAAGCCGCCGAGCTGTCGAAGGCTCTGGAAGAAAAGTGGGGCGTTAGCGCCGCTGCTGCCGTCGCCGTCGCCGGCCCGGCCGCTGCCGCTGCTGCTCCGGCTGCTGAAGAGCAGACCGAATTCGACGTCATCCTGACCGGCGACGGTGGCAAGAAGATCAACGTCATCAAGGAAGTCCGCGCCATCACCGGCCTGGGTCTGACCGAAGCCAAGGCGCTGGTCGAAGCCGCGCCGAAGGCCGTCAAGGAAGGCGTGAACAAGGACGAAGCCGAAAAGGTCAAGAAGCAGCTTGAAGAAGCTGGCGCGACCGTCGAGCTGAAGTAATCGGTGCGCCCCGGGTTTCCGGGGCACATCGTTCAGCCTTGGGGTACGCCCTCTGGCTGGAGAATATCGGGCGGCGCCTTTTCGGGGGGCCGCCCTTTTCTTTGCCCGTCACATGGCGACCACCATGGCGTGGATGATCAATTCCACCAGCGTCGGCGCCAGGAACAGCATCGCCAGCGCATAGGGCGCGGGACGCCAATGGCGCGCGATCACCCCGATGCCCGTGCTCGCCGCCAGCGCAATGCCAGGCCACAGGACATTATAATAGCGGGTCTGTGCGATCGTCAGGTCGCCCATAGTCTGGAAACTGCGCCAGCCGAAGGTGAAATGGATCGCCATCAGTATGATGAGCCCCGCCATATAGGCGAGGGCGATCGGACGCACCGCCACCCTCCGCAGGCCGAATCCGGCCACGCCCAGCATCGCCAGCAATCCCGCCGCGATGACCCGCAGCGTATAGAAGCCCTCGTCCGCGGGCCATTTCCACAGGAGCGTGCGGCCGAAATAGCTGGCGAACTGGACCATGTCATAATGCGCCCGTTCCGCCACCGGCACCCACCACACCGCTTTGTTGACCCACAGGACCTGGCCGGTCTCCGCCAGGTTCACGGCATAGGGGATGAGGCCGATCGCCACGCCCAGCCCGGCAAAGGCGAACAGCGGATCGGTAAGGGCGATGTCGCGCCGGATCAGGCGCAATCCCAGCCAGGCGAACAGCGTTGCGGCGAGTCCCAGCAGCGCCGTCAGCTTCGTCCAGCCCGCGACAGCCAGACCGATCATGACCCACCATCCTGCCGCCGGCATACCGACCACGCCTGCGAACACCACCGCTGCGGCCAGTGCGGCCAGATTGTCGTTATTGATCAGGCCGCCCACGACCGCGCCCTTGGGGAAGCTGGCGGCGATCAGCGCGAACAGGGTCGGCGACACCGTGTCGGCGGGCATGCAACGACGCACCGCGATCACCGTGACCAGCAATGCCAGCGTCGATAGCAGGACATTGGCCAGGCGGAACAGCAGCGGATCGCCGCTGATGCCCATCAACGGCGCAAGCAGCAGATAATAGAGCGAAGGATGGTTGATATAATTATGATAGGGCGACCAGCGCGACAGATCGTCCTGCCGAAGCAGCAGGTAGCGGCTCCAGTCCGGAAACAGGGTCGCCTGCTCATATTGTGCCCGGATCACGGAGTAATGCTGCAACTCGTCTATGCGCGTAGGAAATGGAATCCGCAGCGTCAGCCAGACCAGCAACGCGCCATAGGCACCGATGACGATCCACACGCCGATCGGCAGGGCGAACGGCATGCGAACGGATCGCTCCGTCAGCGGCGGGGTTACGGGCAAGGGGCGGAAAGCGGCCATCGGCTCCTCAAAAATAGACGCGTCATGATAAGCGCTTATCGCGCACGACCCTTGCAATATCGTTGCGGCCCGACACCGTTCCTGATGCAAAAGCTCTGCACATCATGCCCGTTACAGGCAAGTAGCCCGACCGTCGAAAACGCAGTGTCAATGTTTCGCTAACCATTTTAGGTAATGAACCGGTATCGATCGCAAGCGGGGGAAAGACGTAATCCCATGGCCGAGCCACTAACCTACGCTACGCTGGAACGGATACAGGTGCCGCGCCCGGCGGACCGGCTGGGCTTCATCGCCAATCTGCGCCGGGATCGCCGCGTGCTGGACATAGGCTGCCTTGATGAAACGGCGTTACAAACGCGCAGCGTGGAGCAGCTGTTTCCGCTGGTCAGTTTCGGCTATATCCTGCGCATCAGACTCTGACTATCGCTCCCGTCAGAAGTCCAGTTCGGCGCGCCACCCGATCACATCCACGCCATAGTCGCGTCGGCCGTTCGACGGGATCGCCGCATCGGTATAGCGCAGATGCGCATAGTTGAGGTTGAAGCGCAGATAGTCGATCGGCGTCCACACCAGCGCCGCGATCACGGCATTTTGCGTGCCGCCCACGATATCCCTGTCGTTGAGGCTGAGATAGTCGTAGCGCAGCGTCGCCTGCAACGCGCCCCAGCCGCCGCCGCCCAGCGGACTGTCGGGCTTCACGACGCCGAAAATCCCGTTCTTATAGCCCCGGCTTTCGCCGGTCAGCACATAGCCGACCTCGCCATAGCCGCCGAAGAAGGTCGGGTCGGCCAAGCCCGGCCGCGACACCCGCAGCCAATGCGCTTCGCCCGCCACCCATAGCGGCCCACGCTCGCCCGCCAGTTCCAGCCCATAATGGCTCTCGCCATCCGCCGCGATTTCGGGGGTGGCCAGGAAGCGGCTGTTGGCGGTGTGGAGATAGGCGCGCTGGCGATAGCGTTGCGGATTTTCGCTCAACCGCTGGAAATCGCGCCAATGGCCCGATGCCGCGACATGCAGCTGCGTCTTGCCGAATTTGGGCGCGAGGACGATGCGACCGTCCACGCCATAGCTGTTATTTTCATCGCCCCCATCGGCGCCGTCCGAATCATTGGTCAGCGAATCGGCGCTGTCTGAAAAGATGCCCGCCTGCGCCAGCACGATGCCGGACCGATATTGCGCCGAAAGGCCCAGTCGCCGTTCGAACCCGAAGGCGTCGGTGAAGGCCGCCCGCTCCATAACCGCCCCGCCGGTGTCGCTTATCAACTCGTCCAGCGACTGGAAGGCGTTATGATTGCCCAGCGTGACCAGCCACTTGCCCTTCTCATAAGTGATGAAGGTATCGACCAGGTCGACGCTGTTGTCGGACAGTTCCAGTTCCAGCTTATAGCCGAAACCGCCGCCCAGCTGCCCTTCCCCACCCAGACGCAGGCGGCGCAGTTCGTTGGAATAGCCCTTCGCCCGATCGTTGACGCCACCGGGGGCCATCAGCAGGCCCGCATCATATTGGATGCGCCCCTTCACATGGAAGCTGGCCCCGCCCTCGCTGAAGACCGGCCCGCCCTTCCAGTCGATCGCGGCCTCGTCCGGGGCTTTGGCCTGCGCCGTGCGCACCGGGGCGGTGGCGGAAGGCACGCCTGGCGGTGGCGGCGCCGTGGCGGTGGGCACCGATGCCGACGCGCCGTCCAGCCGCGCCTCCAGCCGGTCGACCTGCGCCTTCAGCGCCGCGATTTGCGCCCGCATCGCATCGGCTTCGGCCGCGCTGATCGCCTGTGCGGCCAGCGGCGTCGGGGCCATCAGCATCGCCAGCGCCACGCTGCTGGTCCATCGCGATAGGGGACGCATAGATTTCCCTTCCTTGTCCGGTGACGCCGATATGAATTTTCCATGACGATTGCGCGTCTTTTGCATTTCAATTTTATGACAGGCCCATGTGCGACGATGGGCGGTTGGCGCGCGCGCGATCGCGGGCTACTCCTGGCGCATGTTCGCGTCCGCCTATCCCTTCGTCCGACGCCTTGCCTTCGTCGTCGCCGCACCAATGCTGTGCGCGCTGCTTGCCGCCTGTTCCGATCAGGGCCGCGATCCCGTCGTCGTCAGCGTAGTGGGCGATCGCGACGATTTTGCGAAACCGCTGCCCAACCTGCCCGATCCCGGCGCGAAACTGATATTGGAGGCGACGGCGCAGGGCCTGGTCGCCTTCGACGCGAGCGGCGACATCTTGCCCGCGCTGGCCCAGCGCTGGATCGTGGAGGATGACGGGCGCAGCTATATCTTCCGCCTGCGCCGCGCCTTCTGGGCCAATGGCGCGCGCGTCACCGCGCCCGATGTCGCGCGGATGCTGATGGCGCGGATCGAATCGCTGCGCCGCTTCGACCCCGACGGGCCGCTCGACGCGGTGCAGGCGGTCGTGCCCATGACGGGCGAAGTGATCGAAATCCGCATGGCCGCGCCGCGTCCCTATGTGCTCCAGATGCTGGCCCAGCCGCAGATGGCGCTCGTGTCGCGCGACGGCGGCACCGGTCCCTATCGCCGGGCGGCGCGCGGCAACGCGGTCGTCCTGACCCCGGTCGATCGCGCCAGTGGCGACGATGCGGCGGACGAACCGGTGCCGCCATGGCAGACGCGCGTCCTGCGCGCCGAACGCGCCGCGCTGGCGATCATCCGCTTCCGGGAGGACGACGCCACGCTGGTGCTGGGCGGGCGCTTCACCGACCTGCCGCTGCTGGTGCCCGCCGGGATCGACCGCAACGCCGTGCGCGTCGATCCGGTGCGCGGCTTGCTGGGCCTGGCCGTCACCGGGCGCGGCACGCTGCTGGACGATCCCGGCATCCGCGCGGCAATCAACATGAGCATCGACCGGAGCCAGTTGCCGACCATCTTCCCCCTGGGTGGCTGGGCGACCAGCGAGCGGCTGCTGCCCGACGCGATGGACCTGGGCCGCCAGCCGACCGATCCGGCCTGGACCGGCCTGCCGCTCGATCAGCGGCGCGCGCAGGCCAGCGCGAACGTCACCGTATGGCGCGCCACCCACGGCGCGCCGCCGCCGCTGCGCATCGCCCTGCCCAAGGGGCCGGGCGCGACATTGTTGTTCGCGATGCTGCGGCGCGACCTGGCGACCATTGGGCTGGACGTCCGGCGCGTGGCGATCGACGCGGAGGCCGACCTGCGGCTGGTGGACGATGTCGCCGCCTATGACAGCGCGCTATGGTATCTCGGCCGGGTCGGCTGCGCGCGCAAGGTGCATTGCAGCGACGTGGCCGATGCGCAGTTGCAGGCCGCCAGCCTCGCCAGTTCGCCCGAGGAACGCGCCGCCCGCATCGCGGAGGCCGAAGCGCAGATGGTCGCGCATAACGGCTATATTCCGCTGGGCGCACCGGTCCGTTGGTCGCTGGTCGCCAAACGGCTCACAGGCTTTGAACTGTCCCCCGCGCGCGGCACCCATTGAACCATCTGTTCCGCGCTACCAATTAGGGATTCGGGCAATTTGGGGGTGAGGAGACAGGCACCATGGCGATTTCGCAGGATCAGTTCGAACAGGTTGTGCGCGATATGCCCGGTTTCGGCCGCGATCCCGCCTCCGTCCGCCGCCGGATCGAGGCGATGGAGGCGATGTTGGAGGGGCTGTTCGTCATCCCCGGCACCCAACGCCGAGTGGGGCTGGACAGTCTGGTCGGCCTGATCCCCATCGTCGGCGACCTCGCCACCGCCGCCATGGGCGCGTGGATCGTGTGGGAAGCCCGCAACCTTGGCATGTCGAAATGGCAACTGACCCGCATGGCCGCCAATATCGGCGTCGATACGCTGGTGGGCGCGATCCCCTTCGCGGGCGACCTGTTCGATTTCCTCTACAAGTCGAACACGAAGAATCTGCGGATCATCCGCAAGCATCTCGACCGCCACCATCCCGCAACGGCGGTGATCGATTTGTAACACTATTCCCCGGCGCAGGCCGGGGAACCGTTAGCCCTGTGGCGGCTCGATCCGCAGCTGCGCCCGGTCCCTGACCCCGCCCTGCTGCGGCGGGCAGCTGATGTAGCGATATTGGCGGTCCATGCAGATCCACACTTCGCTGAGCGACCCGTCGCGCGTCACGTTCAGACGAATGCCATCGGCGACCATGCCCTTATTCTCGGCCGCAAAGGCCGTGGCGAAATCGCGCGCCGACAGGGTCGGTCGCGCGGCCAGCGCCGTCATGTCGGGATAGCGCAGCGCCTGATACAGCTTGCGCGACAGGGCGAAGAATTTCGTCGGCGTCGTGGGCAGGCAGGTCCCATGCTTGACCCATTCATGCTGGATCAGCTGCACCGATGGCGTGGCGCACAGATGGTCGCGGATCACCTTGCGCGGCAGGGGCGCGGCGGGCTTGCAATATTGCGGCCATTCCTGCCCGTAACCGTCGGGCCACAGGCCATGCAGCGTGAAGGCGAAGCGATTGTCCGACCGACACTGAAACACATCACGTGGCCCCCCGCGCGACGTCTTGCAATATTGCGGGCTCCAGCTGACCGCCAGCGTGTAATAGCCGACCGGCAGGACCCGCTTGGGATCGTCGGCGGTCGGCCCCTCGACCTGCGGCCGCGCGATGATGTCGGGCAGGCGGCATTGATTGGCCTGCGCCAGCGCGACGCCGGGCGTCGCCAGTGCGACCAGGGGCAGCAGGGCCTTAAGCATAAGCGAAATCCAATCCGATGTCGGCCGCGGGGGCCGACTGTGTGAGGCGGCCGACGCTGATATAGGTGACGCCCGTTTCCGCCTTGGCGCGGATCGTCTCCAGCGTGACGCCGCCCGACGCTTCGGTCGGCACGCGCCCGCCGACCAACGTCACCGCACCACGCAGCGTGGCGGCGTCCATATTGTCGAGCAACAGGTGCGTCGCCCCCGCCGCCAGCGCCGGTTCGATCTGGTCGATCCGGTCGACCTCCACGATGATGCTGGCGACCCCGGCGGCGACGGCGCGGCGCACCGCTTCCTCGACCGATCCGGCGACCGCGACATGATTGTCCTTGATCATCGCCGCGTCCCACAGCCCCATGCGATGATTGGTCGCCCCGCCCATGCGCGTCGCATATTTCTCCAGCACGCGCAGGCCCGGGATGGTCTTGCGCGTGTCGAGCAGGGTGGCGCCCGTGCCGTCGATCGCATCGACATAGGCCCGCGTCATCGTCGCGATGCCGGTCAGATGCTGCACCGTGTTGAGCGCGGACCGCTCCGCCGTCAGCATCGCCCGCGCCTTGCCCCGGATGCGCAATATGTCGGTCCCCGCCGCCACCCGGTCGCCATCGCTGGCGAGTGACTCGATCATGGCATCGGGGTCGAGCGCGCGGAAGAAAGCGGCGGCGATCGGCAGCCCCGCCAGCGTCACATCGTCCCGGCTGTCCATCACCCCGTCGAAGATCGCATCCGCCGGAATCACCGCCTCGCTGGTGACGTCGCGCCCGTCGGGGCCAAGATCTTCGGCCAGGGTGGATGCGACGAACGCATCGATATCGAAACCGGGGAGGATGAAGGTCATGGCCCTTCCTCTAGCCGCCCCGCGCGGCCCACCGCAACCGCTTTCGGATTGACCTGAGCCTGCATGAGGCGCAGCTTTTCACCATGCTGACAGTCACGGAACAACAGGCAAAAGCCCAATGGTCCAAACTCCTCGTTCGTGCGCGAGATGGCGAGGAGATTATCATCACACGCGATGGCAAGCCCTACGCAAAGATGGTGCCTCTCACTACCGAGCAGCCCCAACAATCCCGTTCGGGCTGAGCCTGCCGAAGGCTCTCCTGAGCGCCTGCCTTGCAGGCAGTTGAAGGACCCTGCTCTTTTCTTCAAGAAGTACGGCCCTTCGACAAGCTCAGGGCGAACGGATTGAGAGCGGAGTTGATCAGTTTGGCGACAGCGCCTCGACACAGAAGTGGCCTGTATCGGCTTCAAAATAGGTTATCCGCCAACGTAAGCCGAACCGCTCTTCGGCATTCCAAGGCGTAGCTTTCTCGACACCAGTCTTGGACGTGCCATCCACAATGATGGCATCAACCCATCCGGCATGATGTTCGAGCGCATATAGGATATGCATACGCCGCTTGATGTTGCCAGGCTTTCGCTCCCATTCTTCAAGCCGCCCACCGCGCAATCTGGTATCCATCGTCAATGGTTTGGCGGCCCAGTCAATTTCGGAACGCCAAAGCGTCAAGCAAACGCCGTGATCGCCCTGTGCGCTCCAGTCGGTGCGAGGCGCTTGAAGCTTATATCCCAGCTTCGAAAACGCCTCGCCATATTTCATGGCCGCGCCCCGACATCCCCCTGCCCCACCGTGCCGCTGGCCATTTCCAGCATCCGGTCCAGGCTCTTCTTCGCCTGCAATCGCAGCGTTTCGTCCATCTCGATGCGCGGCTGCAAGTCGCGGAGCGACAGGTACAGCTTCTCCATCGTGTTGAGCGCCATATAGGGGCAGATGTTGCAGTTGCAGTTGCCGTCCGCGCCGGGCGCGCCGATGAAATGCTTGTCGGGCACCGCCTTTTCCATCTGGTGGATGATATGCGGTTCGGTCGCGACGATCAGCGTGTCGCCCGGCATCGTCTTGGCAAAGTCCAATATGCCGCTGGTCGATCCGACATAATCGGCATGATCGACGATATAGGGCGGGCATTCGGGATGCGCGGCGATGGGCGCATGCGGGTGCTGCGCCTTGAGTTTCAGCAATTCGGTTTCGCTGAACGCTTCATGCACGATGCACACGCCCGGCCACAGCAGCATGTCGCGGCCCAGCTTGCGCTTCAGATAGCCGCCCAGATGCTTGTCGGGGCCGAAGATGATCTTCTGGTCCTTGGGGATCTGCGCCAGGATCTTTTCAGCCGATGACGACGTCACGATGATGTCGGACAGCGCCTTCACCTCGGCCGAACAGTTGATGTAGCTGAGCGCGATATGATCGGGATGCGCCTCGCGAAATGCCTTGAACTGGGCGGGGGGCAACTGTCTTCCAGCGAACAGCCCGCATCCATGTCCGGCAGCACGACGATCTTCTGCGGTGACAGGATCTTGGCCGTTTCC
The DNA here is from genome assembly GCF_035818615.1 of Sphingobium sp. CR2-8. Classification (NCBI taxonomy): domain Bacteria; kingdom Pseudomonadati; phylum Pseudomonadota; class Alphaproteobacteria; order Sphingomonadales; family Sphingobiaceae; genus Sphingobium; species Sphingobium wonjuense. The sequence continues at coordinate 2,802,449 of NZ_JAYKZY010000002.1, forward strand.
GCCATGAAGCGCACGCCGCAAAAGGCGATGACGTCCGCGTCCGTCTCCGCCGCCTTGCGAGACAGTTCCAGGCTGTCGCCGACGAAATCGGACAGATCCTGGATTTCGGGCGACTGATAATAATGGCCGAGGATGACGGCATTGCGCTCCTTGCGCAGCCGGTCGATTTCGGCGCGCAGATCGGCGCCCTGCGGAATAGCCGTGATCGCGTTCATACCCTGATACTCCTCGGTCCCATGGCTGGCCCTTTGCCCGCGCCCTAGCGCTGCTGTCGCTTGTTGGCCAGTACCTCATTGATCGGCGTGGTCACGTCCCACTGATCCTGGCTGCGTCTCTCCGACGGGAAGGTGACGATCACCCGCGCGTCGCCAAAGCCCATCGCGGCGAGCGGCGCGCCCATGACCTTGCCCACCGCCGCGCGGCCATATTCGCGCGCCTGCGCCATGCGTTCGGGCGACCGGGCCGATGCCGCCGCCCGCGCCTGCGCATGGGCGGATATCTTGCGGCTGAGTGCCTCGCCTGCCGCCCGCGTGACGAACAGGCCGCTGGTGCGCACCAAAGTCCGGCGCGCCTCATCGACATTGGGCTTGTCCGCCGTCACATCGGGCGCGTTGACGATCAGCGTGCGGCGCTTTTCGTCCCATTCCAGGTCGCCCGCGTCCAGCTTCGACAGGTCGATGAAATAATCGACCGAATAGGGCATCTTGACCACTTGGTCGGACTTGAGCCAGCCAAAGCCGCGCACATCCTGCGCCGTACTCTGGATCGTGCCGTTCAGCCGCGACACGCGCAGGTCGCTGGCGCCCGCAATCTTTTCCGCGATGATCTTCGTCACCGCCGATCCGTCCTCTTCGACCGTGACGACATAGTCGCGATTATAACGCTGCCAGCCGACCAGCATCGCGGCGCCCACGCCCAAAATCAGCAGCGCAGCAACAACCGGACCGGCATAGCGCCTCAGCGCATCTGCCATCGGCCGTCCCCGACAGGCGCGGCCAGCCCCCGGCCGTCCAGGTCGATCAGATGCGCCAGCACCGACCGCCCGGCCGCGCCATAGAGGCGCGGATCGACGCCCTTATACATGTCCGCCACTATGTCCGGGATGGCGCTGTCGCCGTTACGCGCCATAAAGCGCAATATCTGCCCCTCGCGCTGCTTGCGATGGCCCATCATGCCCCGCACCAGCCGCTGCGGCGTCTCGATCGGTTCGCCATGGGCGGGATAATAGATGACATCATCCCGCTCCAGCAACCGCTGCATCGAGCGCATATAGGCCGCCATGTCGCCATCGGGGGGCGAAATGACGCTGGTCGACCAGCCCATCACATGGTCGCCAGTGAACAGCGCCTTTTCTTCCAGCAGAGCGAAGCAGAGATGGTTGGACGTATGCCCCGGCGTCGCAACAGCCTCCAGCGTCCAGCCAGGCCCGCTCACCTGCTCGCCATCGACCAGCACGCGATCCGGTCGATACGCGGCGTCGAACGCGGCGTCGGCGCGTGGTCCGTCATCCTCCAGCGTCAACGGGGGGCAGCCGATGATCGGCGCGCCGGTCGCCTGGCTCAATGGCCGCGCGGCGGGGCTATGGTCGCGATGGGTGTGGGTGCAGAGGATAGCGACGACGCGGCGGCCAGCGATCGCAGCGGTCAGCGCGGCCAGATGATCCGCATCGTCCGGGCCGGGATCGATGATCGCGACGGCCTCCGCGCCGACGACATAGCTCTGCGTGCCGGTATAGGTGAAGGGCGAGGGATTGGGCGCCAGCACCCGCGCCACCAAAGGCGATAGCGCCATCAAAACGCCGGTCGGCAGGTCGGCCGGATCGAAAGGAGGTGCCATGCATCCCATGTGCCCATTTATGCGCGGATTTCAAGGGTGGGGGATTGAGACTATGCTTTGGTTGCGGGCAGAAAGCGGACATGATTGCATCGTCACCCCAGCGAAGGCTGGGGTCTCAAGCGACGGCGGGATATGGTCGCCGCTAGTATCTGACTCGACTGCCTTGCGCCTCTGCTTGCGATGCCAGCCTTCGCTGGCATGACGTTGCTGGGCGGCAGGCCTGACCAAATCCGCATCCATCTGTCCTACCCGGCCAGCCCATGTTAGGCTCAGCCCATGTCCACCGCGCGCCCTTCCTGCTCCTACCCCTCGCAACATAATTTCCAACTTCTGTTCCGAAATATCAAAATCAGCGGGAAATGTGCGAAGTTAAGCGGGACATTTCCAACATGACCGCCCCCCTCCCCGAGCGCTGGCGCCAGCATCTCGCGCTCGACCGACGGCGCTCGATCCATACGGTGCGCGCCTATGTCGCAACGGCCGAGCGGCTGATCGCCTTCCTCGAACGCCATCATGGCGAAGCGGTGACCCCCGCCACCCTGGCCCGGACCGAACAGGCGGACCTGCGCGCCTTCCTCGCGAGTCGGCGGACCGACGGCATCGGCAATCTGTCGGCCGCGCGCGAACTCTCCGCCGTCCGCGGTTTCCTGAAGTTCGTCGGTGGCGACAACGCCCGCGTGCCGCAGCTCAAGGGACCGCGGGTCAAGCGCGGCCTCCCCCGCCCCATCTCCCCCGACGAAGCCGTCGCGCTGGCGCAGGACATCGCCGAAACCGCGCGCGAAGGCTGGATCGGCGCGCGCGACTGGGCGGTGCTGCTGTTGCTCTACGGCGCGGGGCTGCGCATCGGCGAAGCGATGGGCCTCAACGGCGACATATTGCCGCTCGACACCACCCTGCGCGTCACCGGCAAGCGCAACAAGACCCGCATCGTCCCCCTGCTGCCGCAGGTGCGCGCCGCGATCGAGGCCTATGTCGAAGCCTGTCCCTATCCACCGGCGCGAGACGAACCGCTGTTCCGGGGCGCACGCGGCGGGCCGCTGTCGCCCGCGCTCATCCGCCGGGCGGTGCAGGGCGCGCGTGGACGACTCGGTCTGTCGGACCGCACCACGCCCCATGCGCTGCGCCACAGTTTCGCCACCCATCTGCTGGGGCGCGGCGCGGACCTGCGCTCGCTGCAGGAATTGCTCGGCCATGCCAGCCTTTCCTCGACCCAGGTCTATACCCAGGTCGACGCCGCCCATCTGCTCGACATCTATCGCAACGCCCACCCCCGGGCATGAAACCGCCATTATGGCGCCCTATTTCTCCACCAGCCTGCGTCGCATCCCCACGGGAGAAACATGCGATGATGCTCCGTCTGGTCCTGGCATTGCAGAGCGTCGGCACAACTGGCATCCCGCCCGACTTCGACCTGAAAAAGGTCAAACCCTCCCCCGATGCCGACGCCATCGTCGTCACCGGGCGTCGCCAGAGCTAGCGCATCGATCGTGAGCCGATCAGTACGGAACCGCCGCTGGGCCGGGCGGAAACGGGATTGTTCGGCAACGCAAAAGGAAACCTCCATGTCGAAAGCCAGAGCTTCGGCAATGGCACCACTTCCCAACGGGTAATGGTGGAGATGAAGATCCGCTTCTAACCCTTCGGCCGCCAGGTCGCGAGCCGCCAGAGATAGGCTACCACCGCGATCACGACGCAGGCGGTCGCGACAGGGCCGACATAATGGTCGATGTCGCGGAAATGCTGCCCCAGCAGATAGCCGGCATAGGCCAGGATGACGTTCCAGATCAGCGCCCCGGCGCAGGTCCACAGCAGGAAGCGGACATGCCCCATGCGGAACAGTCCGGCGGGCAGCGAGATCATCGTGCGGAAGGCGGGCATGAAGCGGAAGACGAAGACGACGATCTGGCCATATTTCCCGAACAGCCGGTCCAGCGCCTCGACATCGCGCCACTCCAGCGTCGCCCATCGGCCATAGCGATCGACGATCGGCTTCAACCGGTGAAAGCCCAGCAGATGGCCGACCAGATACCAGACATAATTGCCGATCGTGGTGCCGATCGTCCCGGCGAGCAGCAGCCAGCCCATGTCCATCCGCCCCTGTCCGACGCGGATGCCGCCAATGCCCATGATGAGTTCGGACGGGATCGGCGGAAAGACATTTTCCAGGATCATCAGCAAGCCGATGCCCCAATAGCCGCCCGCATCGATCAGGCGCAGAACCCAGTCGGTCATGCAATGTCACTCACTTGGTTCTTGAAGGGCATAGGCACCGGATAACGCGCCACCCTCTCTTCCGTTCGCCCTGAGCCTGTCGAAGGGTCTTACTTTTCTTCAACAGCAGTGAAAGGCTTCGACAGGCTCAGCCCGAACGAATCTGTGATGTCACGTTCAGCCCGCCACGCGCGCCGCCAGCCGGGCGTCGATCGCGTCCCAGATCATGCCGCCGGTGTCGATCCCGTCGAAAGCGTCGATCGACACGAGGCCGGTCGGCGACGTCACGTTGATTTCGGTCAGCCACTCGCCGCCGATCACGTCGATCCCCACGAACAACAACCCGCGCGCCTTGAGTTCCGGCCCCATCGCCGCGCAGATTTCGCGTTCCTTGTCGGTCAGTTCGGTCTTGGCCGCCGATCCGCCGACCGCCAGGTTCGACCGGATTTCGCCCTTGCCAGGAATACGATTGACCGCGCCCGCCACCTCGCCATCGATCAGCACGATGCGCTTGTCCCCCTGCGCCACGCCGGGGATGAAGGCCTGGACCATGAAGGGTTCGACCCAGGACGCCTTGAACAGTTCCACGAGCGACGACAGGTTCGATCCCTTGCTGTCGACATGGAACACCGCCACGCCGCCATTGCCGTACAGCGGCTTCACCACGATCTCGCCATGCTCCTCCAGAAATTTCCGGGTCGCGCTCAGGCTGCGCGTGATCATGGTCGGCGGCATGAAGCGTGCATAGTCCAGCACGAACAGCTTTTCCGGCGCATTGCGGACCGATGCGGGATCGTTGACCACCAATGTTTCGGCCTGCACCCGCTCCAGCAGATGGGTGGCGGTGATGTAGCTGAGGTCGAAGGGCGGGTCCTGCCGCATCCACACGACATCGACGTCGCGGCCCAGGTCCAGCACTTCCCAGTCGCCATAGGCGAAATGATCGCCTTCCTGCTTCTGGACCTTGACCGGCCGCGCCATCGCCCACACCCGGCCACCCTGAAACGTCAGGTCGGGCGCCAGATAATGATAGAGCCGGTGCCCCCGCGCCTGCGCCGCCAACATGATGTGAAAGGTCGAATCGCCGCCGATCTTGATGCCCTCCATCGGGTCCATCTGCATCGCGACGGTCAGGGGGTTGAGTTCGGTCATGCGCGTCATTCCCTTAAACCGTTAGGTTCGAGCAGCTTCGAGCTTGTCGAGAAGCGCCCGTCGAGAAACTTTCTCGACTGCGGTTCTCGGCTTCGCTCGAACCTCCGCTCGAAGCGAACGGGATTGATGGATGGGCGGTTTTCACCCCCCATGCCAGACATTGGCCAGATGGCGCGGCGCGCGGCCGGGCGCAAGGAGGATGACGTCGATTCGCATGTCGTCGCCCGGTTTCGCTAGCTCGTGCCATAGGATTTCGGCCGCCCTGGCGACCCGCGCCAGCCGCCGCTCGTCGATCGACCGGTCCAATTCCGCGGCGCTACCCCGCGCTTTCACCTCGACGAATGCCAGCATCGCGCCCCGCCGCGCGACCAGGTCCACCTCCCCCGCTGCCGTCCGCATCCGTCGGCCGACGATCTGCCAGCCCTTCAGCCGCAGCCACCAGGCGGCGATGCGTTCGGCCTGCCGCCCGCGCTTCTCCGCCGCCGCTCTTGTCACCCCTTCAATTCCGTCGCCCGATCATAAAGCGTCCGCCGGTCCAGCCCCAATTTCTTGGCGACCTCGCCTGCCGCCTTCGACACCGGCAGGCGCGTCAGCGCCTCCAGCAGCGCCACGTCGGCATCCTCCGCGCTGGCGGGCGGTGCTTCACCCGGCGGCCCGACCGTCACCACGATCTCCCCCTTGGGCGGGGCGTCGGCATAGCGGGCGGAGAGTTCGGACAAAGTGCCGCAGGCCGTTTCCTCGAACGTCTTGCTGATCTCCCGGCTGACCGCCGCCTCCCGATCGCCCAGATGCGCGGCCATGGCCGACAGGCTGTCCGACAGGCGCGGCCCGCTTTCGTAGAAGACCAATGTAGCCCGCAACGCCGCCACCTCGTCCAGCACGTCGCCCCGCGCCTTCGCCTTACTGGGCAAAAATCCCATGAACAGGAAACGATCGGTCGGCAGCCCCGACAAGGTCAGCGCCGCGATCGCCGCGCTGGGTCCGGGCAGCGTCGTGATATTGCGCCCCGCCGCCCGCGCGTCGCGCACCAGCTTGTAGCCCGGATCGGAAATCAGCGGCGTCCCCGCGTCCGACAGCAAGGCCACCGATTCGCCCGCCATCCGCTCGACCAGTCGCTGGCGTACATTTTCCGCGCTATGGTCGTGATAGGGGACCATCGGCCGGTCCGATCCGGCATGGCGCAGCAGCCGCGCGCTCACCCGTGTATCCTCCACGGCGACCACATCGGCCAGTCGCAGGACCTCCGCCCCGCGCGGCGTAAGGTCACCAAGGTTGCCGATCGGCCCCGCGACGATATAAAGCCCAGGCTCTAGCCCAGAAGTTCGAGTTTCCATAAGGACGCCAGATGACAGAGACGGATGCCCCCCGGCAAGCAAATGTGTTCGCGGCGGTGAAGCGCGGCGCGCGTTGCGCCTTCATGGGGGCCGCGCTGTTCCTGGCCGCCTGTCAGTCGATCGTGCCCAAGGGGCCGGGACCGGTCGCCCCGACCGGCCCGACCCGGCCGACCGGCCCCGAAGTGGTGCAGGGCCTGCCCACCGACGCGACGCGCCATCGCGTCGCGCTGCTGGTGCCGATGAGCGGCGCCAATGCAGGCGTGGGCCAATCGATCGCCAACGCCACCACGCTGGCGCTGATGGATACGAAGACCGACCGGGTGCGCATCACCACTTACGACACCGCGCTGGGCGCGGCGGCGGCCGTGAACCGGGCGCTGGCTGACGGCAATCGCCTGATCCTGGGGCCGTTGCTGGCCGAAGACGCCCGCATCATCGGCCCGATCGCGGCGCGCGCCAATGTGCCGGTCATCAGCTTCTCCAACGACGCCAGCATCGCGGGCAGCGGCGTCTATGTGCTGGGCTACAACACCGCCCAGTCGATCGATCGCGTCATCGGCTATGCCAAGGACAAGGGCCTGTCCCGCTTCGGCGCGCTGGTGCCGCGCGGCGTCTATGGTGAACGCGCGGGCAACGCGCTGCTGCGCGCCGTCGAACAGTCCGGCGGCACGGTGGTGTCGATGCAGACGTTCGACCGCAGCCCGGCGTCGATCGCCGCCGCGGTCAAGGCGTTGCAGGCATCGTCCAGCTATGACGCGCTGCTGATCGCCGACAGCGGCCGGGTCGCGTTGCAGGTCGCACCGATCGTGCGCAAAAATGGTGGTGCGACCGCGCGGCTGCTCGGCACCGAATTGTGGAATACGGAAGGGACGCTGGCCGCCAGCCCGGTGCTGCGCGGCGCCTGGTTCGCCAGCGTGTCCGACGCGCTCTACCGCCAGCTCGCGACCAAATATCGCGCCCGCTACGGCAGCGCCCCCTTCCGCCTGTCCTCGCTCGGCTATGATTCGGTCCTGCTGACGGTGCGGATCGCGCAGGACTGGAAGCCCGGCGCACCCTTCCCTGCCGCGCGTCTGCGCGATTCGGGCGGTTTTTCCGGCATCGACGGTGCGTTCCGCTTCAACCGCGCAGGCGTGGCCGAACGCGCGCTGGAGGTCAGCGAAGTCGGCGCTGGCGCGGTCACCGTGGTCGAACCCGCCCCGCGCAGCTTCGGGGAATAATCCCCAGGCAGGGCGTCAGAGGGGCGCGCTTGATAGCAGCGCGTCCCGCCGCGCCAGCACGACGATCGGCAGGCCCGCTTCCCCGCGCGGGTCGCGGCCAGCCGCGTCGGCGCGGAAATGGTGACGAGCAGCGGGCAACCGCTCAACACCGCCTTCTCCACCAGTTCGTAGGAACAGCGCGAAGACAACAGCGCGAAGCCGCCGTTCCAACCCGCCGCCAGATAAGCCATCGCGCCGATCAGCTTGTCGAAGGCGTTGTGCCGCCCGACATCCTCCCGCACCAGCCGGATCGCACCGTCCGCCCCGACCCACGCGGCAGCATGGGCAGCGCCGGTGGCGGCGTTGAGCGGTTGATGATCGCGCAAAGCCTCCAGCGCCCAGAAGATCGCCGTACGATCCGCCCGCGACTTTGCCGTGACCGGCGGCAACGGCCGGATCGCCTGCTCCAGATTTTCGATCCCGCAAATGCCGCAGGAGGATTCGGACGCGCGATGCCGCACCCGCTCCAGCAGCGCGTCGGTGCGATCGGGCGGCAGGGTGGCGCGCGCCACGATGCCCTGCTCCGTACGGTGGGTGTCGACATCGAACGGCGCATCGCCCGGCCCGATCAGCCGCTCGGCCAGCGCGAAGCCTAACACCAGATCGCCGATATCGATGGGCGTCGCCATCAGCACCGCATAGCCGATGCCGTTGAACTCGATCGCGACCGGCACCTCTTCCGCCAGCGCGCGATCGATCGACGCCGTGGCCCCATCGGGCGTCAACCGGTCGAAGGTCATGTTCTGGCGGTCGGCATCCATCATCCCGGCGTAGCGAGGGATCGCTCCCCGCTCAACCGGCGTCGCAATGCCCTGCTTCGTCCACAGCATTGAACTGCGCGGCATCGACATGCGGCGCCGCCCGCCCCTGCGCCATCCGCGCGACGGCGGCGGCGACGGTGGGCGACAGGCGATCCGGCTGCTCCTGCGCGATGGCGACGATCTGCACCTTCATGCGCGGGTCCCAATATCGGGTCAGATGTTCGGCCAGCGCTTCCACGGCCTTGTCCTCGCCCATGCTCGCCAGATTGCGGGCGATCTGGTGCGCCATATAGACCAGCCGGTCCGTGGTGGACATGACATGCGTGTCGTCGCTCATCGCCCCCACCTATTCCGCCGCTTCCAGCGGGGCGATGCGGCGGCTGGTCCGGGCCTGCTCCGCATAGTCCTGCTGCCAGTCGCTCGGCCCGTTGGACGCCATCACCTGCACCGCCGTGACCTTATATTCGGGGCAGTTGGTGGCCCAGTCGCTATAGTCGGTCGTGATGACATTCGCCTGCGTCTCGGGATGGTGGAAGGTCGTATAGACCACCCCCGGCGCGACCCGCTCGGTGATGAGCGCGCGCAGCGTCGTTTCCCCCGCCCGGCTGCGCAGCGTCACCCAGTCGCCATCCTTCAGGCCGCGATTGTCCGCATCGCTCGGATGCATCTCCAACCGATCCTCCGGGTGCCAGGCGGTATTGGCGGTCCGCCGCGTCTGCGCGCCGACATTATAGTGCGACAATATGCGCCCCGTCGTCAGCAGCAGCGGGAAGCGCGGCCCGGTCTTCTCGTCGGTCGGCACATAGTCGGTGACGACGAACTTGCCCTTCCCCCGCACGAAGCCGTCCCGGTGCATGGTCGGCGTGCCCGTAGGCGCACTATCGTTCGCGGGCCATTGCAGCGACCCTTCCGCCTCCAGCCGATCATAGTTCACGCCCGCAAAGGTCGGCGTCAGCGCCGCGATCTCGTCCATGATTTGCGACGGATGCTCGTAGGTCCAGTTAAGGCCCATGGCGTTCGCCACCAGTTGCACGATCTCCCAATCGGCATGACCGTTCAGCGGAGCCATCACCTTGCGCACGCGCTGGATGCGGCGCTCTGCATTGGTGAAAGTGCCGTCCTTCTCCAGGAAGGTCGATCCGGGCAGGAAGATATGCGCATAATTGGCGGTTTCGTTCAGGAACAGATCCTGCACCACCACGCATTCCATCGCCGCGAGGCCCGCCGCGACATGGTGGGTGTTGGGATCGGACTGAAGGATATCCTCCCCCTGCACGAACAGCCCCTTGAACGTGCCGTCGGTCGCCGCGTCCAGCATATTGGGGATGCGCAGCCCCGGCTCGGCGTCCAGCGCCACGCCCCAGGCCTGCTCGAATAAAGTGCGCGTCGCGGTATCCGACACATGGCGATACCCGCTGAACTCATGCGGGAAGCTGCCCATATCGCACGCCCCCTGCACATTATTCTGCCCCCGCAGCGGGTTCACGCCCACGCCCTCGCGCCCGACATTGCCGGTCGCCATGGCGAGGTTGGCGATCGCCATCACGGTCGAGCTGCCCTGACTATGCTCGGTCACGCCCAGCCCATAATAGATCGCGCCATTGCCGCCGGTGGCATAGAGCCGCGCCGCCGCACGCACTTCGTCCGCCTTGACCTCGGTCAGCGGCTCGATCGCTTCGGGGGAACGCGCAGGTTCTGACACGAACTCCGCCCAGTCGGCAAACTCATCCCAGTCGCACCGTTCGCGGATGAAAGCCTCGTCGTAAAGCTTCTCGGTCACGATCACATGCGCCATTGCAGTCAGCATCGCGACATTGGTGCCGGGCCGTAAGGGCAGATGATGCTCCGCCTCGACATGGGGCGATTTCACCAGATCGGTCCGGCGTGGGTCCATGACGATCAGCTTCGCCCCCTGCCGCAGTCGCCGCTTCATGCGCGACGCGAACACCGGATGCCCGTCGGTCGGATTGGCCCCGATCACCAGAATCACATCGGCCTGCATCACGCTGTCGAAATCCTGCGTCCCTGCCGATGTGCCGAATGTCTGGCTAAGGCCATAGCCGGTCGGCGAGTGGCACACCCGCGCGCAGGTATCGACATTGTTGTTGCCGAACCCCTGCCGGATCAGCTTCTGGACCAGGAACGTCTCTTCATTGGTGCAACGGCTGGACGTGATCCCGCCGATGGAGCGGGTGCCATATTTCGCCTGGATACGCCGAAACTCGCTCGCAGTATAAGCGATCGCCTCGTCCCACGATACTTCGCGCCACGGCTCGCTGACCGACGCGCGGATCATGGGATTGAGGATACGGTCCTGATGCTGGGCATAGCCCCACGCGAAGCGCCCCTTGACGCAACTATGGCCGCGATTGGCCTTGCCGTCCTTCCACGGCACCATCCGCACCAGTTCCTCCCCCCGCATTTCCGCGCGGAACGTGCAACCCACGCCGCAATAGGCGCAGGTGGTGACGACGGCGCGGTCGGGCGTACCGATCTCCACCACTGCCTTCTCGATCAGGCTGGCGGTCGGGCACGCCTGCACGCACGCCCCGCAGGACACGCATTCGGACCCCAGAAAATCCTCGCCCTGCGACGCCGAAACCTTCGAATCGAACCCCATCCCCTCTATGGTCAGCGCGAACGTGCCCTGCACCTCGTCGCAGGCGCGCACGCAGCGCGAACAGACGATGCACTTGCTGGGATCGAAATCGAAATAGGGGTTCGACTGGTCCTTCGCCTGCCCCATGTTGGTTGCGCCGTCATAGCCGTAGCGCACGTCGCGCAGGCCCACCGCCCCCGCCTGATCCTGCAATTCGCAGTCGCCGTTCGCGCCGCAGGTCAGGCAATCGAGCGGATGGTCGGAAATATAGAGTTCCATCACCCCGCGCCGCAATTGCTTCAGCCGGTCGGTCTGCGTGCGCACGACCATGCCGTCTGCCACCGGCGTGGTGCAGGAGGCGGGATAGCCATTGCGCCCCTCGACCTCGACCAGGCACAGGCGGCACGACCCGAAACTTTCGACGCTGTCCGTCGCGCAGAGCTTGGGGATCGACCCGCCGGTCAGCGACGCCGCGCGCATGATGCTGGTGCCTTCGGGCAGGGTGACGCTCTGCCCGTCGATGGTCAACGTAACGGACCTGCCTGTGGCGATGGCCGCCGGGGTGCCATGATCGGTTTCGCGGGTGAAGCTCATTCCTCCGCCTCCTTGATGGGCGCAGCAGCGCCGAAATCTTCGGGAAAATGGTCGAGCGCGCTCAGCACCGGATAGGGCGTGAAGCCCCCCAGCGCACAGAGCGACCCATATTTCATCGTATCGGCCAGATCGCGCAACAGGCTGGTCTGCGCCTCGATCGACACGTCGATCCGATCCGGCGCGCGGGAATAAAGGGCTCTGTTCAAATACCCCTCCCCCGTTCGGGCCGAGCCTGTCGAAGCCTTCCCCATATCTTCAAGGCAGGAAAGCCCTTCGACAGGCTCAGGGCGAACGGAGACAGAAGCATCGCGCGCGCCGATGATCCGGTCCATAATCTCCACCCCGCGCGTCGATCCGATCCGGCAGGGGGTGCATTTGCCGCAACTTTCCGCAGCGCAGAACTCCATCGCGAAGCGCGCCATATGCGCCATGTCGACGCTGTCGTCGAACAGCGTGATCCCCGCATGGCCGATCAGCCCGCCCGCCGCCGCGAACGCCTCATAATCGAACGGGAGATGGAACATGCTGGGCGGGAAATAGGCGCCCAGCGGCCCACCCACCTGCACCGCGCGCACCGGCCGCCCGCTCGCCGTGCCGCCGCCGATGTCGTTCACCAATTCGCCCAGCGTGATGCCAAAGCCGATCTCGTACAGCCCGCCATGCCGCACATTGCCCGCCAGCTGCACCGGCATCGTGCCCCGCGAGCGCCCGAACCCGACCGCCGCATAGGCCTCCGACCCCTCCGCCAAAATGAAGGGCACCGCCGCCAGGCTCAGCACATTGTTGATGACGGTCGGCTGACCGAACAGCCCCTTGAGCGCAGGCAAGGGCGGCTTGGCGCGCACCTGTCCGCGCTTACCCTCGATCGAATTGAGCAGCGCCGTTTCCTCGCCGCAGACATAGGCCCCCGCCCCCTCCCGCACCTCCAGCGTGAAGGGCGCGACGATAGCCTCCGACGCGTCGATCGCAGCCCGCATGGTCGCGATGCAAAAGGGATATTCCGACCGGATATAGATATAGCCATGGCCCGCGCCCACCGCATGGGCCGCGATCGCCATGCCCTCGATCAGGCAAAAGGGGTCGCCCTCCATCAGCATCCGGTCGGCAAAGGTGCCGCTGTCGCCCTCGTCCGCATTGCAGACGATATATTTGTCCCCGGCCGGCGCATCCAGCACCGTCTGCCATTTGATCCCGGTCGGAAAACCCGCGCCACCACGCCCGCGCAGCCCCGACGCCTTGACCGCATCGACCACGGCTTGCGGCTCCGAGGCCCGCGCCGCGTCCAGCCCGGCCCAGCCGCCATGCGCCGCATAATTGTCTAGGCTCAGCGGATCGATGACCCCGCAGCGCGCAAAGGTGAAACGCTGCTGTCCGGCAAAGAAGGGCAGCGCATCGACCTTGCCCAGCCGCGCCGCATGGCTGCCATCCAGCACCGCCGCCACATCGCCCGGCCCGACCGGCCCAAATCCGATCCGCCCGTCCGCCGTCTCCACCTCAACCAGAGGCTCGATGCTGAACAGCCCGCGCGATCCGGTCCGCACTACCTCGCATCCAGCCTCGGCGAAGGCGCGCGCCACGTCGTCCGCGCCCAGTGCGATCGACGCCATGTCCCGGCTCACATAGACTTTCATGCCGCCACCTCCAGCGCGATCCGCTCCAGCGCCGCCGCGTCGATCCGTGCGACCGGCCGCCCATCGACCAGCGCATTGGGGCCGATCGCGCACAGGCCCAGGCAATAGACCGGTTCCAGCGCCACCTGACCGTCGCTGCGCGTCTCACCCATCGCCACGCCCAGCCGCCGCGCCGCCGCCGCCTCGATCGCCGCGCCGCCGCGCGCCTGGCAACTTTCCGCCCGGCACAGCTTCACGACATGCCGCCCCGGCGCGACCCGCCGAAAATCATGGTAGAAGGTGACGACGCCATGGACATCCGCGCGGCTGAGATTGAGCGCCTTCGCGATCACCGGCACCCAGGCGTCGTCAATATAGCCCGCTTCTTCCTGCATCGCGTGGAGCAGCGGCAACAGCCGGTCGCGCGTCGCGCCATGGCGCACGGTCCATGTGCCGATAAACTCTTCCATCACACCCTGCCTTTTGGCTCTGTTTTGCGCATCATCCTGCGCGAGGGGCCATCAGGGGGTCAAATCGAAGTCGTCCATCTTCGATAGGAAAATCCTATCAAGCGATCCGGAAGCCCGGCGGCAGGCGCAACTCCCGCGCGACACGCAGCACCGCCTGTGCCAGCGGTCCCATAGGCGCACTGTCGGACACGATGACGCCGATCCGGCTTCCTTCGTCCATGTCGGGCATAGGCACCGTCCGCGCCCAGGCGAGCCCCGCCAGCAAGGTCGCATGACTGTCGGGAATGATCGAGCAGAGTCGCCCCTGCTGCACCAGCCCCAGCAGCGCGACATAGGAGTCCGCCGTCACCAACGGCCGCAGCGCCAGGCCGCGCTCGGACAAGCGGGCGTCCAATATGCGCCGGTTCTGCATCCCCTGATGCAACAGGCAGAGCGGCAAGGTCGCCAGCGCCGCCCAATCCAGCGGATCGGGCACCGCCACGCCGTCGATCGCGCTGACCAGCATCGTCCGTTCGACATAGAGCGGCACGGCCAGCGCATGGGCGGGCGGCTCGAAATCCAGATAGGTCAGTCCTGCGTCCAGTTCGAACGCCGCCAGCTCCCGCTCGATCTGCCGCGACGTCAACGCGCGGACGGAGACGTTCAGGCCCGGATGCCGCGCCTGCATCGCCGCGACCAGGCAACCGATGGCCGGCATCGCCGCCGGGATCGCGCCCAGCCGCAATTCGCCTTTCAGCGGCCCGCGCGCCGTTTCCGCCGCCTGCCCCAGCGCTTCGGCCGCCGCGACCAGTTGCCGCGCCCAGGGCAGGATCGCATCGCCCTCCGCCGTCAGCCCGCCATATTTGCGGTCGCGCCGGATCAGCCGCTTGCCCAGTTGCGCCTCCAGCGTGGCGATGCCCGCCGACAAAGTCGGCTGCGACACGTTGCAATGCGCGGCGGCGCGCGCAAAATGGCCTTCGCGCTCCAGCGCCAGAAAATATTCGACAAGGCGGGTCTGCATATCGCCCACCTTATGCCTTATAGAGCATGGCTATCAAGGGAGCGGCGATGGACGAGCGAAGGATATTGGGCGCGATACTGGCCGGCGGCCGTTCCAGCCGCTTCGGCAGCGACAAGGCGATGGCGCGCATGGCCGATGGCCGCACCCTGATCGACCATGCGATGGCGGGATTGTCCCCCCATGTCGCGGCGATCGTCATATGCGGGCGGGAAGGCGGCCTGCCCGATCGGCCTGCGCCCGACATGGGGCCATTGGGCGGTCTCAATGCCGCGCTCCATCATGCGCTGGCCCACGGCTTTACCGGCGTCCTGACCAGCGGCTGCGACATGCCCGTCTATCCCGCCGCCTTGCCCGCCGCGCTGATCGGCATGGGCGCGGCCATCCTGAAAGGGCAACAGTTGCTCGGCTGGTGGCCCGCGACACTCGCGCCCGCACTCGACACGCATCTGGCTGCGGACAACAACCGCTCCATCCATGGCTGGCTGGATCATATCGGCGCGCGGGTGGTGGACATGCCGGACCTCATCCTTCCCAACATCAACCGCCCTGAGGATCTGGCGCGCCTCGCGCCATAGCCCCAAAGCATCGGCGAGCCAGCGCCAACCCTTGCCCCTGCGCGCTGCACCGCCTAGATTGCAGGCCCGCTATACCGAAAGGATCGCCGTCATGGATATCAGCCTGAACGCTCAGCGCCCCCGCTTCGCTTTCAGGAAAGATATCGTCCATGCCTGCCATCACACTTTCGAAACTCGGTTGGTCCGCGCCTGACGGGACGCCCGTCCTCTCCGGTCTGGACTTCCGCTTCGTCCCCGAACGCATCGGCCTGATCGGCCGCAACGGCGTCGGCAAATCGACCCTGCTCGCCCTGATCGCCGGCGAGCGAAAGCCCACGCAGGGACAGGTCAGCGTCACCGGCACGCTCGCTACCTTGCGCCAGACGCTCGCGCCCGATCCCCACCAGTCCATCGCCGACCTGTTCGACCTGCGCGCGTCGATCGCCCTGCTGGACAAGGCGGAAGGCGGCCACGCGTCGATCGCGGAACTGGAGGCATGCGACTGGACCCTGCCCGCGCGATTGGCCGACGCGTTGGCGGACGTGGGACTGACGGCCGATCCGACGACGCCGCTTGCCCGGCTTTCGGGCGGCCAGCGCACCCGCGCGGCGCTGGTGGCGGCGGTTTTCGCCCGGCCCGACTGGCTGCTGCTGGACGAACCGACCAATCATCTGGACGCGGAGGGTCGCGATGCCCTTGCCGCCCTGCTCCAGCGCTGGCGCGGCGGCGCGATCGTCGTCAGCCACGACCGCGCGCTGCTGGAACGGATGGACGCCATCGCGGAACTGACGACGCTGGGCATCGCCCGCTTTGGCGGCAACTGGTCGGCCTGGCGGGCGCGCAAGGATGTCGAACTGGCCGCCGCTAGGCATGCGCTCGACCAGGCCGATCGCCAGGCGTCGGACCTTGCCCGCAAGACCCAGATCGCGACCGAACGCCAGCAGAAACGCGACGGCGCGGGCGCACGACGGGCGGCAAAGGGCGGCATGCCGCGCATCCTGCTGGGGCGGCGTAAGCAGCAGGCGGAACAATCCAGCGGCGATGCCGCCCGCCGCGCGCAACAGCAAGCGGCGGAGGCGCAGGCGACAATGGCAGAGGCACGCGCCAGGATCGAGATCCTCGATCCCCTGCGGATCGCCTTGCCCTCCGCCAACGTGCCGCCGGGGCGCATCCTCGTCACGCTCGACGATGTCACCGCGGGCCATGATGCCGACGATCCACCGCTTCGTGGGATCAACCTCACCATCGCCGGGCCGGAGCGGATCGCCATCACCGGTCCCAACGGGTCAGGCAAATCGACGCTGCTGCATCTGATCGCGGGTGATCTGGCGCCGATCGCCGGTCATATCCACCGGCCGGTGGATTGCGCCCTGCTCGATCAGGACGCCAGCCTGCTCCTGCCGCACGCCACAATCGCCGACAATTTCGCTCGCCTGCATCCAGGCGCCACCCGCAATGCGGTCCATGCCGCCCTGGCGCGCTTCCGCTTTCGCGCCGATCTGGCGCTGCAACGGGTGGACAGCCTGAGCGGGGGGCAAAGGCTGCGCGCGGCGCTCGCCTGCGTGCTGGGTGGCGACAGCCTACCGCCGCTGCTGTTGCTGGACGAGCCAACCAATCATCTCGACCTCGATTCGATCATGGCGATCGAACAGGGCCTAGTGGCTTATGACGGCGCGCTGCTGGTCGTCAGCCACGACCCCGCATTCCTCGACGCGATCCGCATCACGCGGCGGATCGCGCTGGGCGGTCCCTAAGCCGTCAGTGGGCGGCGGAGGTGTCGACAGGCCTGGTCGGACGCGGCGCTATCCAGACGACGACCGCCGCCGCGAACAGGACCATGCTGGATACGACGAACACATGGTCGACCGCCATGGCGATCGCTTCCTTCTCGACCAAGTTGGAAATCGTCTGGCGCACCTGCTCGGGACCCAGGCCGATGCCCGACAAGAGCGACTGGGTGGCATCGGGTTGGAGGTTTGCCGCCAGTTCGTTGCGCGACACGCGCTGCGAATCGCCCCAGATGGTCAGCACCAGCGATGTCGCGATCGCGACGGCCATCGTCCGCACGAAATTCTGCAACCCCGCCGCCGACGCCGTTTCGTCGGGCCGTACCGATCCCAGCGTCAGGGTCGTGAGCGGAATGAAGAAGAAGGGCAATGCGAAACCCTGGACGAACTGCGGGATCAGCATGCTGCCGAAATCGATACCGCTGGTCCAGTGACTACGCACCAGCGACATGACGCCCAGCCAGGCGACCGCAAAGGAAATCAGGAAGCGGGGATCGACCTTCGTCATCAGCTTCGCCGCCACCGGCGCCGTGAACAGCGCAGCCAGCGCCGTCATGGCCGTCACGATGCCCGCCAGCGTCGCGGTATAGCCCATCGACGTCTGCAACCATTGCGGGATGACGACGATGCCCGCAAAATAGGCGCCGAAGCAGAGCGACAGGGTGAACACGCCGGAACTGAAACCGACATGGCGAAACACCCGCAGGTCGACCACCGGATGTTCTTCGGTCAATTCCCATATGACGAACGCCAAGAAACCCACGACCGCAAGCACCGCCAGGACGACGATCAACGGATCGGCGAACCAGTCATGATCGCGCCCGATATCCAGCATGATCTGCAGGCAACCGATCCAGAATATCAGCAGCATCAGGCCGATCTTGTCGATCGGCACTTTGGCCGTATCCGTTTCCACCGGCCGCAGCAACGCCTGGGCCGCGAACACGCATAGGACCGCGATCGGCAGGTTGATGAAGAAGATCCAGTGCCAGCTCCAATTGTCGCTGATATAGCCGCCGATGATCGGCCCCATCGCCGGTCCCATCAGCGTCGTCATCGCCCATAGGCCCATGGCGCGCCCGCGCGTTTCGGGGGGAAGATGCGCATCAGCAGCGTCTGCGACATGGGCATGATCGGCCCGCCGCATACGCCCTGCCCGATGCGGCAGGCGACCAGCATGCCCAGCGTGCCGGACAGGCCGCACAGCACCGAAAACAGCCCGAAACCGACCATCGCCAGCGTGAACACCCGCACCACGCCGAACCGCTGCGCCAGCCACCCGGTCAGCGGCACGCAAATGGCTTCGGCCACCGCATAGGATGTGATGATCCACGTCCCCTGATCGGGCGAAATGCCGAGATTGCCGGCGATATGCGGCACGGAGACATTGGCGATGGTCAGGTCCAGCACCACCATGAAATTGCTCATGGCCAGCACCAGCCCCGCCAGGGTCCGGCGGCGCGGGGAGAGTCGCGAAAAAATATTGTCGTCGCCGCTCATCGCCCGGGCGTTCCTTATTCTCTTGGCCTTATCTCTTGGCCATATTGATCGGCCTTATTGGTCGGAAAGATCGATCTCGACATCCATGGACAGGCCCACGCGCAACGGATGTGCCGCCAGTTCCTTGGGGTCGAGCGCGATGCGCAGCGGCAGGCGCTGCACCACCTTGATCCAGTTGCCGGTCGCATTCTGGGCCGGGATCAACGACAGGGACGATCCGGTGCCGCCGGAAAAGCCGACGACCTTGCCATGATAGACGACGTCGCCGCCATAAAGGTCCGACGTGACCGTGGCGGGCATGCCGACTTTCACGCCGCGCAGCTGGCGCTCCTTGAAATTGGCGTCCACATAGACCTGGGACAGGGGCACGATGCTCATGATCGGGCTGCCCTGCGCCACGCGCTGGCCGACCTGCACCTGCCGCTTGGTCACGATGCCGTCGATCGGCGCGCGGATGACGCTGCGGTCCAGGTTGAGGCGAGCCGAATCCAGCTTCGCCTGCGCCGCCATGACCGCCGGATCGGTGTCGATCGTCGATCCGCGCACCAGTGCGTCGTTGGCTTCCAGCTGGCCGCTGGCCGCGCTACGCGTCGCCTGCGCTGTCTGCACGCCGGCCCGCGCCAGATCCAGCGCCGCCCGCGCCGCTGCA
Organism: Sphingobium sp. CR2-8; assembly: GCF_035818615.1. Classification (NCBI taxonomy): domain Bacteria; kingdom Pseudomonadati; phylum Pseudomonadota; class Alphaproteobacteria; order Sphingomonadales; family Sphingobiaceae; genus Sphingobium; species Sphingobium wonjuense. The sequence continues at coordinate 2,821,762 of NZ_JAYKZY010000002.1, forward strand.
TAGCCCTTGCGCGCGCTCGTCACCTCGTCACCCGACACCGCGCCATCGCCGACCAGCGCCTCGCGCCGTTGCAAATCGACCCGCGCCTTTTCCAAGTCCGCCTGCGCCGTCGCCAACTGCGCGCGCGCCTGCACGATGTCCGCGCCGCGTGCGTCGACCTGCGCGGCCAGCGCCGTGCTGGTCGCCGACGTCTGGCGGAAACGGCGCTTGGCTTCGGCCAGTTCGGCCTGCGCCTGTGCCACCGCGATCTTCGCGTCGGTGGGGTCCAGCTTCACCAATATGTCGCCGCGCTTCACCGCCTGCGTATCGCTGACCAGCACTTGCGTCGCCTGCGCCGACATGAGCGGCGTCACCTGCGCCATTTCGGCGTTCACATAGGCATTGTCGGTGGCGACATGATTGCGCCCCACCAACAGATACCAGATGCCCCACAACACGCCCAAGACGATGACCGCCAGGCCCAGCCGGATCAGCCAGGTCTTGCGCGCGGACGGGTTGCCCGCTTCCTGCGGCGCGTCGTGGCTGTCCTGGGCGGCGTTATCGGATGTGGCGTCAGCCATGGGGTTGATCCTTGGACTGGAAGTCGCTGGCGGCAAAACCGCCGCCCAGCGCACGGATGAGGGCAATATCGGTGGAAAAGGCGCTGGCCTCCAGCCCGGCGAGGGACTGTCGCGCGCCCAATAGCTGGTCCTCGACGTTCAGCACGTCAAGATAGGTGGACAGGCCGCCCTTGTAGCGTTTCTGCGCGATGGCATAGGCGTCCTGCGACGCCGTGACCGCCGCGCGCGCATCGACCAGCCGCTGGTCCAGCGTCCGGCGCATGGTGACGGCGTCGGCCACCTCCTGATAGGCGGTCAGCACGGTCTTGTCGTAACTGGCGACCGCCTCGTCATACGTGGCGCGCGCGCCACGATACTGGCCCTGCAACGCCCCGCCATGGAAGATCGGCAGGCTGATCGCGGGGCCGACATTGCCGAACAGCGATCCCTTGTCGAACAGGCTGTTGATGAACGGCTTGGGCGCGCCGGTCGCCGACGTGCCGGTAAAGACCGTGTCATAGCCCAGCGACTGCACGCCGATCAGCGCGCTCAGCCGCACGGCGGGAAAGAAGTCCGCCCGCGCCACCTTGATCCGCTTGGCCGCCGCTTCCGTCCGGGCCAGCGCCGCAGCGATGTCGGGACGGCGCGCGACCAGATTGGTCGTGACATCGGCAGGCAGGCCCAGCGGCGCCAGCGCGCCGATCTTGGGCCGCGTGATCGACAGGCCGCGATCCGGCCCTGCGCCGATCAGCGCGGCGATCTGATGCTGGCGCAGTTCGATCGCCATGGTCGCGGCGCTCAGTTGCGCGCGCGCCGACGATACGGTGGCGTCCGCCTGCCGCACGCTGCCGCGAGTGTCGAGGCCGTTGCGCTGCCGATCGGCGGCCAGCTTCTGGCTCGCCATCCGGATGTCGAGCGTCTGCTGCGCGATATCCGCCTCGTCATGCAGTCGCGCCAGGTCGGCATAGGCGTCGGCGATACCCGTGGTCAGCGCCAGCCGCGCCTGCTGTGCATCGATCTGCGCCGCGCGGGTTTCCGACGTGGCGGCAGCCAGCGCCGCCCTATTCCGGCCCCACAGGTCGAGGTCGAAGCCCAGATCGAGCGCCACGCGCCCGGTGCCCAGCCACCCCTTCGGCACGAAATTGCGGGGCTGACCCATATTATAGCTTTGCTTGGTCGCCGCCGCGCTCGCATCCAGGTCGGCCGATGGCAGCAACGCCGCGCCCGCCTGCTGCGCCATGCCCGCCGCCTTGCGGAAACGGGCGCTGGCAGCGGCGACGTCGGGCGACGCGCGCAACCCTTCGGCGATCAGTTGGTCCAGTTGCGGGTCGCCATAGGCGCGCCACCAGCCATCGCCCGGCCAGGCAACCGGGGAAGCCGTCAGGCTGCGCGCCGCCGCGACGCTGGCGGGTGCGCGCAGTTCCGGCTTTGCGCCCAGATCGGGGACAGCCGCGCAAGCCGCCAGCAACAGAAGGGAAGACGCCATGCCACCCGTTCGGGCGGCCAGGGTAATGCGACTCACGGACATATCAAACCGTACCACCTAGTATGAAAATTGCACTTGCCGCCCATGACCGACCTTGTCAACCGAAATAGCGTACTCTATGGTACGATTTCATGACAACCGCCGTAGCCCCTGCAGCCCCCACTAGACGGGAAGCCCGCCGCCAGGATCGGCGTGACGCGATCCTGACCGTCGCCCAGACCTATTTCCTGCAACATGGCTTTGCGGACACGACCATGTCCGGCATCGCGGCGGAACTGGGCGGGTCGAAGGGCACCTTATGGAATCACTTTCCGTCCAAGGAAGCCCTGTTCGCTGCCGTCGTGGAACGCGCCGCCAAGGCCTATCAGGCGCGGCTGTCCCAGATACTGGACCCGTCCAGCCCCCTCAAACAGACCTTGCATCGCGCCTGTCATAGCCTGATCGAAAAGATCACCGCGCCCGAAGCCAGCGCGCTGCACCGACTGATCGTCGCCCAGGGCCGCCGCTTCCCGGAATTGAGCCAGATATTCTTCGATCTGGCGCCGCAGAATACCCGTCTGTTGCTGGCGGAATTTCTGCGTGGGGCGATGGCGCGCGGGCAGTTGCGCTCAGCCGACCCGGTCGACGCCGCCCGCGCTCTGATGTCTCTTTCGATGTCCGGTTGCCACCAGCAGATGCTGATCGGGCGGATCGATCGCGCTGCACCCGACCAGATAGAGGCTGACGCCGCTTTTGCCGTCGATATCTTTCTGCGCGCCTACGCGCCCGCGACGGATGCTCCGTCGGCCTGATGCGGCGGTCACCGGAAAGGGGCGATCTATTCGGTAACGCTCTATGGTGTCGGCAATCCCATCTCCTCACATGCCGCCCCAGCGCCATCGCCCACCGGACATAGCGCATAACCCCGCCCCTTGACCGTGCGGAGCATCGCCATGCCGAAGCCGCGATCCAGCTTGCCGCGCAGCCGCGACATATGCACTTCGACGCTGTTGGTGCCGGGGTCGAAATCCAGCCGCCATATGGCGCGCAAAAGGTCCGTTCGACTCACCGCCTGCCCCGGTCGCCGCGCCAGATACAGCAGCAGCTCATATTCCCGCGCCAACAGCGCGATGGTGCGACCATCGCGTTCGACCCGCCGGTCGACCAGCCTGATTGTCAGGTCGCCCAGCGTCAGCCGGGGCTGCCCCGCATCGGTCAGGCGGATGATCCGCGCCACCGTCTCCGCCTCATGCATCCAGGGGCCGACCACTTCCTGCATGCCGTCTTCCAGCGCGCGGGCGCGGGCGGCGGGATCGTCTATGTCCTGCCACAATATGGTGGCGTCGCCGACGCGCACCAAAGGCGGCCGTTGGAGCCCCGGCCGGATCGCCAGTTCCACGCCGCGCGCGCTGAGCGCCCGTGCGACCGGGGCGAAATCCGCGCCTACGCCATGACATTCCACCCTGTTGCCCACACTTGGTCCGTCATGTCTTCGTCCGACATATTCGACCGGGCGCCAGCGTCAAAAACAAGCCATTTCATGTCCATTATGGAGGCTTCGCAACGCCGCCTCGCTGGCATGGCGCACAAGCGGACTGGAATTGCGTGTGCCCTGCTCGGCATGCGTCAAGCGGTCCCTGGGGTCGGTCAGCGTCGTCCCGATCGCCTGCCAGGCGGTGCAGCGCATGGCGTCCACCGGATGGCCTGCCGCGAAATTCCAGGCTAGGTCGATCGCGTTGCCGGTGCCGCATCCGACCGCCAGTTCCAGCAATAACTGGGCGCTTGCCACCGTCATGCATTCGGCGATGGCCCCGCGCGCCGTGTCGAACCGATATTGCCGCCGCCACCCCTGATCGGGCGCGCTGGCCAATATGTTGAGCGACACCGACAGCGACTCCGCAGGCAATTGCGCATGCACGTCGCGATTGGCGCGATAGAGCAGCATCTTTCCTTCGGACAGGCTGCTGCGTTCGACGAAGCGCAGCGACACCGCTTCCCCGTCCGCGCCGATGACGTCGCCCGGATCATAGGCATAATAATCCGACGCATAGCCGGGCCCCAGATAGCCGACGGTCAGGAAATCGAAGCTATGATCATGCGGCACATGGTAGAGGAAGGCGGACGGCCCGCTCGACCGCACCACATGGTCGCGCTCGGCCGGCCAGAAGGCGGCGCGCAGCACATAGCGATCGGTCGGTGGATGCAGCAGCACGACTTGGGCCGAATAGGGATTGACCCGCCTTTGCCCGGCGCAGCGATCCTTGAGTTCAGCTATCGCCAGGTCGGACAGGAAATCCCGGTTGCGCGACAAAGCATGCAGCATCGGCGCGGCCGCCGCCAATCCCTCTTCGCAGCGGGGATCGAAGGCGGCGCTTTCGCACCAGTCGATCAGCGCTTCCAGGTCGATGACCGTCCCATCCTCCAGCGGCGTCATCAGACGGGGCATGCAGCGCCTCCCGCCTGCGCAAGGGTCCGCGCCGCCAGTTCCCGCACGCTCTCATCCGTTTCCTTTTCTGCCATCACGCGCAACGCGGGCAGCGCGCCCCGCGTGTCGAGCGCCAGATATTCGCGCATCACCGCCCAGCGCTGGGCCGGCAGGGGCGCGTCCAGCGCCTGCACGAACTGATCCGCCGCATCGCGCCGCCGCTGCAATCGCAACAGCGAGAGCAACATCAGGGCGCGGGCATGCCCCTCATCCGCCTGCGCGCTGGCGATGGCCCGCCCGTCGTCGCAGCTATGCATGCGCGATCGGACCGGTCCCGGTGGTGCGATCTGGACACGCAACAGCATCAGCGGCGCATCGTCCGGGCACAGGCACAGCGCCTCGCGCCGCTCGTCCAGCATCACCACCTGCCCTTGCGCGCAATGCGCCGCGCCGACGGCCACGGCTCGGTCGCCCTCCAGCCGCCAGGCATCCCCGCACAGCGCCCGATTCAGCGGACGACACAGGCTGACTCGGCCGGAAAAATGCACGCGTTCGGCCCGTTTCCCGCCTCCATCCCATATCGTCGCCGTCATCCATATCCTCTCGGTGCGCGCGAGAACCAGATGGCGCGCGCCACCCTGCCGACTGGCGCGAAAACCCGGCAGATGCCTGGGGTCGGTCGCCATGGCATCCAGCTGTCCAGCCATCATCGCCTCGAACCAGCCGATATCGTCCAGGAACGGCCGTATCAGTCCGATCGCCTGTTGCAGCGGCACGGCGTCGGCCGCCACGACAGCCTCCGCCAGCGCCACCGGGATCATGCGTATGCGATCACCGCGATCACCACATCCATCACGCTGATTTCCAGCGCGTCGCGATCCTCCAGCCCGAACAGGCTGCCGCCTTGTGGCAGGTCCGCAATATCGTCGATGGCCAGTTGCACGATCTGTTCTGGCATAGGTCGCCTCCTCCGGTTGATACGGCTCAAAGGCTATGGCCCGCCGCATCAGCGAACCAATTAAATCGAATTAATCCTGCGGTGCGCCGTTAACCATTTCTTCGGTGCCCTTTCTTATCCTTGGTCGGCATCGGGGCCAGAATGGGGATAAGTGGACGACATGCCGATCTTCAAGCGCAATGGCCTCCACCATGTCGCACCGGACGACGCGCCCGGCGCGCGGCCAGACCGCCGCCTGCGCCTTCTGCTGGTCGATGAAAATCCGACCGCGCGCGCCGTCGTCGCGCGTCGCCTGTCCCATCTCCATTACGACGTCGTCCTCGCCGAAAACGGCTTCGTCGCGCTCAACCAGTTGGTCGTCCGACCGGTCGACATCGTCCTGATCGACATGAGTGTGACACTTCTGCCCGCCGTCGCCACCATGCGGAAGATCCGCGCCGCCAACCTTGCGGGCAACGCCTGTTTCGTCATGATCGCCGGTCGGCAGGATAGCCAGTCCGTGGTTGAGGCGCTGGAGGCGGGGGCAGACGACCATATCGTCAAACCCTTCGACTTCGACGTGCTGGACGCGCGCATCCGACACCTGTGCCAACGCGCGGAAAAGATCGGCGCGCTCGCCCGCCACAATGCCGAACTGGACGCGCGCATCGCCCGCCGCGCCGTGGAACTGGGCGAAACCCGCGAAGCGCTACGCGAAATGCAGGTCGATCGCGCGCGGCTCGTCTCCTCGATCCAGGCGCTGCATGACGAGGTCGAACGGCTCCAGGCCGGTCAGGGCTGAAGCACGACCCAGAGGGTCAGCCCCTCGCCCCGTTCCTCTGGCGGGCCATCCGCCACGATACGCGCCGCATCGGCCCGCGCCCGGTCTAGGATCGCCATCGGCACATCCGGCGCATGATAGAGGCGATCGGCCTGCGCCAGCATACGCGCGTCGCGCAGGCTGAGATCATCCGGGTCGCCCGACCGCAGGCGCAGGAGATAAAGTTCGCTGACATCGCTATCCGCCGCATCCGCCAGCCAGAAGTCCACATCGGGATCGAAACCCAGCGGATCGATCGCCCCGCCCGGCGCCAGCCCCTTCGCGATCGCCTGGCGTCGTTGGGACGCATCGGGCCATAACCGCCGTAACTCCCCCCGCGCTGCGAATAAGGCCTGCGCCAGATCACCGAGCCGTGCAGGGATCATCGCCTCCAGCCGTTGCCGCAACGCCGCCGCCAGCCCCGCCGAAGCGCCGCCGGTGCCGATAGCGATCAGCACCGGATCGCGATCCACGATCGCAGGCAGCGTAAAATCGCACAGGTCCGGCATGTCGGTCGCATTTACCAGCACGCCCCGCGCGCGCAGCCGGGTCACGGTCGCCGCGTCCCCATCCGCTACGATCGCGATCCGGGCACCGGCATCCTCCTCACCGACGACGATCGCGCCCGCCCGTTCCAGCAATCGGCGCTTGGCGTCCGCCGCCTCACCCTGCCCGGTCAGGATCACCGACCTGCCCGCCAGTTTCAGGAAGACGGGCAGGCTCTGCATCAGTCGCCGATCCAGTCGGGGATGATGTCGCCGTCGATCAGCGCCTGGATCGGCGGACGTTCGCGCACCACCGCCCATTTATCGCCCGACACCAGCACTTCGGGGGTCAGCGGCCGACTGTTATAGGTGCCCGCCATGGTCGCGCCATAGGCACCCGCGGTCATGAAGGCGACCAGATCGCCCGCCTGCACCACATCCAGGTCGCGATGCATGGCGAAGGTGTCGCCCGTCTCGCACACCGGTCCCACCACATTGGCGGTTTCGCGCGCGCCCACGGGCTTCACCGCGCGGATATCATGCCAGGCGTCATAGAGGCTCGGCCGCAACAGATCGTTCATCGCCGCGTCCACGATGACGAAGGGCGATTGCGCGCCCTGCTTCACCCGCACCACGCGCGACAGCAGCGCCCCTGCATTGCCCACGATCACCCGGCCCGGCTCGAACATCAGCCGCACCGGCCAGCCCTGCGTCACGCGGCACACCATCGCGCCATAGTCGGCGGGACTGGGCGGCAAGGGCTGCGACGGATCATAGGGCACGCCCAGCCCACCGCCCAGATCGGCAGTGCGGATGTCATGCCCCGCCGCGCGCAGCGCCGCGATCAGTGCGCCCACCTTGGTGAAGGCGGCTTCCAGCGGCGCAAGGTCTGTCAGCTGGCTGCCGATATGTACGGCCACGCCCTGCACATCCAGGCCCGGCAGAGCGCGCGCGGCGGCATAGCTTTCCAGTGCGCGATCATAGGGAATGCCGAACTTGTTTTCCGACTTGCCGGTCGAAATCTTGGCATGGGTGCCGGCATCCACGTCCGGGTTGATGCGATAGGAGACCGGCGCGCGCTTGCCCATCGACAGCGCGACGTCGGACAGCATCTCCGCTTCCGGTTCGCTCTCCAGATTGAACTGGTAGATGTCGCGTTCCAGCGCCAGCCGCATTTCGTCCGCCGTCTTGCCGACGCCTGAAAAGACAATGCGGTTCGCAGGAATGCCCGCGGCGATCGCGCGCAGCAATTCGCCGCCCGACACCACATCGGCGCCCAGCCCCAGTTTCGCCAGCGTCGCCAGCACCGCGGCATTGGGATTGGCCTTCACCGCAAAGGCAATCAGCGGGTTGTCGAGCGCGCTCAGGCCTTCGCGGAAAACAGCAACATGGCGCTCCAGCGTCGCGGTCGAATAGACATAGACGGGCGTGCCGACGGCGTCGGCGATCACATCCAGCGGCACCTGCTCCACCTGCATGGCGCCATCGACATAGGTAAAATGATCCAAAGTCTGTTCCTGCGTCTTCGCTCTCTAGGGTGACATGCGTGAAACCAGTTTGATATCTATCTCCGTTCGCCCTGAGCCTGTCGAAGGGCTACTCTTCTCTCCAAGAAGGCAGGGCTTCGACAAGCTTAGCCCGAACGGCGCTGGTTTAAGGGTTCATATTCAACAAAGGATAGTAAACAGGTCTATTGCGGCGTCTTTTCGGGCGGCAGGTCGAACGGGTCGTCACCGCGCTGGCGGGACTGGGTCAGCAATTCCACACTGCGCTCGGGTCGCGCCTGGATGGACGGCTGCATCAGTTGCGCGGCGGTCGGCGCGGTCGCCGCGCCCACCGGGACGGCGGGAAGATTCTGCCCCTGTACGGGTTTCAGCGCCGGACGCCCACCACAGGCGGCCAGCGCCAGCGCCGTCAGTCCCAACCCGGCCAGCGTCCGTATCTTCATGCGCCCAGTTCCTCTTTCGCCTGTGCGATCCGCGCCCGCACCTGTACCGGCGCGGTGCCGCCATGGCTCTGGCGGCTGGCGACCGATGCGTCCACGGTCAGCACCGCATAGATGCGATCGTCGATCCGCGCGTCGATATCCTGCAACGTCGCGATCGGCAACTGGTCGAGCGATACGCCCGCCGCCTCCGCCGCCGCCACCGCCCGGCCCGTGATATGATGCGCCTCGCGGAACGGAATGCCGCCTTCGCGCACCAGCCAATCGGCCAGATCGGTCGCGGTCGCGAAGCCGCTTTCGGCCAGGCCGCGCATCCGGTCGGTGCGGAACGTCACCGTCTCGATCATGCCGGTCATCGCCGCGATCGACAGACCCAGCAGGTCGTGCGCTTCGAACACCGGCGGCTTGTCGTCCTGCATATCTTTGGAATAGGCGAGCGGCAGGCCCTTCATCGTCACACACAGCGCAGTCATGCAGCCCATGATCCGCCCGGCATGGCCACGCACCAGTTCGGCCGCGTCGGGATTGCGCTTCTGCGGCATGATCGAACTGCCGGTCGAATAGGCGTCCGGCAGCTTGACGAAGCCGAAGAGCTGGCTCGCCCAGATGATGAACTCTTCCGCCAGTCGCGACAGGTGCAGCGACGCTTGGGTCGCGGCCATCAGATAGTCGAGCGCGAAGTCGCGGTCGGACACGCTGTCCAGGCTGTTGTCGGTCGGCTTGGCGAAGCCCAAGGCCGCCGCCGTCGCATGGCGATCGATCGGAAAGCCGGTCCCTGCCAGCGCCGCCGCGCCCAGCGGACACTCGTTCGCCCGCGCGCGCGCATCGGCAAAGCGGCTGCGGTCCCGGCGCACCATTTCATAATAGGCCATCAGATGATGGCCCAACGTCACCGGCTGCGCGGATTGCAGATGGGTAAAGCCCGGCATCACCGCGTCGGCATTCTCTTCGGCCCGCGTCAGCAGGGCGCGCTGGAGGCCGATCAGTCCCGCTTCGACCTCGTCGATCGCATCGCGCACCCACAGGCGAAAATCGGTCGCGACCTGATCGTTGCGGCTGCGCGCGGTGTGCAATCGCCCGGCCGTGGGGCCGATCAGCTTCGCCAGGCGCGACTCCGTGACCATATGAATATCTTCCAGGTCCAGGTTCACCGGGACACCATCGGCCTCATATTCGGCCGCAATCCGGTTCAGACCCTCGGTGATCGCTTGCGCATCCTCGCCTTCCACGATGCCCTGTTGGGCCAGCATCGCGACATGCGCCTTGGACCCGGCGATATCTTGTTTCCACAATCGCTTGTCGAAGGGGATGGAGGCATTTATCTCACGCATGATCGATGCCGGGCCGGCGGCGAACCGGCCGCCCCACATGCTGTTGGAGCCTGCTTCCGTGATATCGTCATTCCGCGCGCTAATGATACTGCTCCTGCCTGCCGCTCTGGCGGCCTGCGATAGGCAATCCCCGCCGCCGGAGCAAGCCAATGCCGCCCTGTCAGGCGAGGTTCCCGCAACATCCGGGGAAGCGCCGTCGGGCAAAGGCGACGGCGCGACGAAGAAGGACGGCGCCTTCGACTATCGGCTCGACCGCAGCAAGGCGGGAACGCCCGCGCCCGCCTTCGCCTTCCTCGATCCTGACGGCGGGGAAAAGACGTTGCAGGATTTCGCGGGCAAGCCGCTGCTCGTCAATCTCTGGGCCACCTGGTGCGCGCCCTGCATCGCGGAAATGCCGACACTTGATCGGATCGCGGCGACCTATGGCCCCAAGGGGCTGGCCGTCCTCACCATCTCGCAGGACAATCAGGGCCTCAAAGCCGCCAAGCCCTTCTTCGCCAAACATGACCTGCCGCACCTCAAGGGCTGGGCCGACCCCGAAAACCAGTTCGGCTTCCACTATGCCAGCGGTCTTTTGCCCACCACGGTCATTTATGACCGCCAAGGCAAGGAAATGGTGCGGGTGATCGGCGCGATGGATTGGGAAGGGCCGGAAGCCGGGGCGCTGATCGACGCGGCGATGGCGTCCTGAGCGGCAACTTCAGCATATGATGATGGCGGGCGGCACAAGACCGCCCGCCATCTGGAAATCACCAAGACGAACAACCATCAAAAATCCGCCATGCCAACTGGTTGCAAAATGGCATGGTATCGATGCAGAAATCTCAATTGCAGGAATTTGCAGATCACCAATATCCTGAACGACTTTGTTCCTGGAACTATTCTTGCAATATTGCATTTTTAATGCGTTTTTTTGCAGTGCAATGGAGGGTTTCCTTTAATCGTCCGTCGTTCCCCTTGTCATCATAATGCATAAACAGGGGGCATGAATGACGCGACTGTCCGCGCTCAAACTTTCACTTATTCTGGCTTCGTCCTGGTCCGCCTGCGCCATTGCGCAGGATGCACCGCAAGAGCCGCAGGCCGACGATGGCTCCGCCATCATCGTGACCGGCACACGCGCCGTCGGCATTTCCGCCGCCGAGTCCGCTGCCCCGGTCCAGGTGCTGAGCGAAGAGGCGATCAGCCATGTCGGCCAGCCGAACCTCAACCAGGTTCTGACCCAGATGGTGCCGGGCTTCACCGCCCAGACGCAGGGCACCGACTTGTCCAGCTTCTCGCTGTCGGCCCGCCTGCGCGGCCTCAGCCCCAACCACACGCTGGTCCTGGTCAATGGCAAGCGCCGCCACGGAAACGCCATTCTTCAGGTGATTTCCGGCGCGTTCCAGGGTTCCGCCGCCCCCAGCATCGACGTCATTCCGCCCGACGCGATCTCGCGCGTCGAAGTGCTGCAGGAAGGCGCGGCCGCCGTCTACGGCACCGACGCGATCGCAGGCGTCCTCAACTTCATCCTCAAGGACAATGATGAAGGCGGCACGTTCAAGGTCACCGGCGGCCAATATTATGACAGCGAAGGCGAACTCTTCTCCGCCTCGGGCAATGTCGGCTTCAAGCTGGGCGAGGACGGCTTCTTCAACCTGACGCTGTTCCACCGTCGTCAGGATTACACCACCGTCGGCCAGGGCCAGGTGCTCGTCACCCAACAAAATGGTGCGCTGCAACCCAATGCGCCTGCCCAATGGTCGAACCTTGCGGGCGACACACTGGCTGGCATCAATGGCGGCCAGCCCAAGACCAACCTCAACGTCGCCTTCTACAATTTCGGCTATGATTTCGGCGGCGTCGAACTCTACAGCTTCGGCGACTATAGCCGCCGCGAAGGCTGGGCGAAGCAGGGCTACCGCCATCCCAAGCGCATCTGCTACGAAACCAACGCCGCTGGCGCGGTCATCAACGATGGCGGCAACGTCACCAACACAGCCTATAATCCCAATGTCTGCTACGCCAACACCGGCGTGGTCGGCATGGTGCCGCTCCAGCATGTGATCGAAAACGAATATAGCTTCACCATTGGCGCCAAGGGCGAATTTGGCGGTGGCTGGAACTATGACGTGTCCGGCACCTATGGCGCGCAGAAGGATGACATCTGGACCGAAGCGTCAGCGCACCGCGAAATCTGGCGGGAAAGCTCGGCAGCGGCGCGACAGGGCATCGGCGTAGCCAACTCGCCCGACAGCGCTTATGACGGCGGGTTCAAGCTGGCGCAGACCACCCTCACCACCGACATCCGCAAGGAATTCGATGCGGGCATGGCCAACCCGATCACGCTGGCCTTCGGTGGCGAATATCGCAAGGATGAATATGAAATCCTCGCAGGCGATTCCATCTCGACATACAAGACGGGCGTCCAGTCCTTCCCGGGCTACAAGGCGACGGACGCGGGCGACTTCCAGCGGAGTTCCAAGGCTGGCTATCTTAACCTGATCGCCAAGCCGGTCGATAGCTGGAGCGTCGACCTTGCAGGCCGCTATGAAGACTATACGGATTTCGGCGACACCCTGATCGGCAAGATCACCAGCCGCTACGACTTCTCGGACGCCTTCGCCATACGCGGCACAGCCAGCACCGGCTTCCGCGCACCGACGCTTCAGGAACAGAAATATTCGACCATCAACGTCGGCCCGACCAGCGCCGTCGCACAGTTGCCCGCCGGCACCCCTGCCGCCGCGCTGCTGGGCTTCAATTCGCTCAAGCCGGAAAAATCGAAGAATTTCTCGGCCGGTTTCGTCGTCCGCCCGGTTAGCAAGCTGGCCATTACGGTCGATGGTTATCTGATCAAGATCAAGGATCGCATCACCGGTACGGCGGCGCGCAATGCCGTCTTGAACGGCGTACCTCAGCCAGGCGGCGCCGAAATTCTCAACGCCCTCAACTCTGCGGGCATTGTGTTGGATAGCGCTCTGTTCACAGCTGGCACCATCGGTGTGTCAAGCTTCACGAACGGCATCGATACCCGGACCTGGGGTATCGACTTCTCGGCCAGCTATCCGGTGGCGCTGGACTTCGGTTCGCTCAATCTCTCCCTGGTGGCCAACTATAACAAGACGAAGATCACCAATAACAAGGTGGGCTACCCGATCTTCAACGCGGCGTCGGAAAGCAACATCGAACGATCCAACCCTGATTATAAGATCGTTGCCAACGCGCTGTTCAAGAGCGGTGCATTCAGCCTGAACCTGCGTGAGACCTTCTACGGCAAGACCAGCGTATTGGTTCGTCCCGCCTTCAACGCAAGGACGCCAAGCGGTGGCCTTCCTTCGGGCGGCTTCCTGATCGCGGACGGCGCTATCACGAACGGCATCAACGCCAACCAGCTCTACTTCAACGGCGTGGCCAAGGCAGCGGCGATCACCGACCTGGAAGTCAATTACGACTTCACCGATGCGGTGACCTTCTCGCTGGGTGCGAACAACCTGTTCAACAAGAAGCCGGAAATTCCCAAGCTTCTCGAAAGCGTGACGGTGGCGCCCGGCGTATCGCCTTATGAAAACGGCTCGGGTTCCTACAGCGCCTCCTACGGCCACAGCCCCTACAGCACGTCGGGCGGTTATTATTACGCCCGCATCGACTTCCGCTTCTAAACGAGGTCACGAAGGAAGGGCCGGTCCACCAGGGACCGGCCCTTTTTCCTTTTCAGGAAAGAGAGGCCGATGCGCGTTTCCCGTCGGATGCTGCTGAACGCTACGCTGGCCGGGTCCGCTGACACAGCGCCCGCCCTTGCTCTGCCCAAAGACCCGGCATGACCCTTTCCCGTCGCGACGCACTTGGTGCGGCCCTCGCCATCCCGCTGGCTGCGCAGGCCGCCCGCGCCGCCACCGTGCCCAGCCTGCCGGACAGGACCAGCTTCGCCGCCAGCGCGATCGCCTATCTCGACAATGCCTCCACCCACCCCATTAGCCTCGGCGCGCGGGCAGCGATGGACGCCTATGTCGCGGGCCGCACGCTCGATCCCGCAGCCACCGCGCGCAAGCCGGTCGATCGCGCCGCCACCCTCGCCAAATTCGCGCGGCTGGTAAACGCCGATCCCGACGAAATCACGTGGGTCCAGTCCACCACCATGGGCGAACAGGCGATCCTGCGCGCCCTGGGTTTCCCGCATGGGCAGGGCCGCATCGTTACCGACACACTGCATTTCTACGCCGGTTTCCCCATGTATCAGGAACTGGGCAAGCAGGGCGTGAACGTCGCCTGGGTCCAGGCCCGCGAGGGCCGCATTCTCCTTGAGGACATGGCCAAGGCCATCACCCCCGGCACCCGCCTCGTCAGCTTGTCGCTCGTCTCCACCTATAATGGCTTCCAGCACGACCTGAAGGCAGTCTGCGACCTTGCCCACGCCGCAGGCGCACTGGTCTATGCCGACATCATCCATGCTGCGGGCGCCGTGCCGGTCGACCTGCACGGTAGCGGCGTCGATTTCGCCGCCTGCGCTACCTATAAATGGCTGATGGGGGATTTCGGCCTGGGCTTCCTCTACGCCCGGCGCGGTGTGCTGGATGCGCTGCCGCTCGCGGATTTCGGCTATTATGGCTTCGCCGCTCCGGGAGCGTCGCCCGGCATCGGCCTGTCGCCACCGGAAACCCATGTCTATCCGATGGACCCGCCCGGCAACGCCCCGGTCAGCTACAGCCATCGCCCCGGCGCCCTCGGCCATTTCGGCACCGGGACCTATGCCCAATCGGTTATTCCGGCGATCGACAATGGCCTCGACTACATCGCCGCACGAGGCGTCCCTGCGATTCAGGCCCATGCCCAATCCCTGATCGGCGCGTTGCGCGAAGGCCTGACTGCCAAAGGCTATCGCATCATCACCCCGTCCGACGCGAAGACGCCGCTGCTCACCACCCTGCTGCCCGATGCGAAGGCACGGCTGGCCGAACCATTAGCGAAAGCGCAGGTGCGCATTTCCCTCCACGACCATCATTTCCGCATCTCGCCGTCGGTCTTCAACGATGCGACGGATGTCGACCGCCTGCTTAGCGCCCTGCCGCGTGCCTGATGAAAGATCACAAAGCCATGAAATGCCTGCTCGCCACCGCCCTGCTGCTGACAGCCACGCCCGCATTCGCCCAACCCGCCGCCACCCCCGCGCCGCCTCCCCTGCCCGCCAAGCTGCCCTTTTCGCCTTCGGTGCGCGTGGGCGACATGCTTTTCATGTCCGGGCAGATCGGTCAGGCGCCCCAGGGCATGGACAGGCATAAGGACGGGTTCGACGCTGCGGTAAAGGGCGCGATGGACGCGATCGGCACGATATTGAAGGATAATGGTCTCGACTATGGCCATGTCGTCAAATGCACGGTGATGCTGGCCGACATCGCCGACTGGCCCCGCTTCAACGCCGCCTACCTCCCCTATTTCGCGGGCAAGCGCCTCCCCGCCCGCAGCGCCTTCGGCGCGAATGGGCTGGCGCTGGGCGCCCCGTTGGAAGTGGAATGCATCGCCGCGTTCAAATGAGCGGACGGCAGCGCGCGCTACCTGGATTATTCTTTGCCTTCCGCATTTTCCGAGCCAGCAGATGATGCCATCGGCTTTGAAAATGCTCTATATCTGGCGCTTGACGTTGAAGGGCGGGACGATCTTGCAGCGATAGGTCTGCACTTTGTCGATCAGGCCCGTGTGCAATTCGGTCGAGAGGACGAGGGTCGATCGATCCAGTCTTTCGAGCCGACGCATGTCGCTCAAAAGGCCGCCCAGCATCCCGCCGCCCTGATTGACCAGCGTGATCGTCGCATCATCCTGCGCCGCGATCTTGTTCCAGTCGCCGCCAGCGTTGCGCCAGCGTCCTGCGGTAAAATCGATGACGATTTCCCGAACCGATCGATCGTCCGCCGTGCATGACAGCCCCCGACTCTCCGACAATGTCGGAACGGCGACGGGCGGCGGAACAGCCGCGAGGATAGTCGACGCGGGAATCACGCAGCAGAGGGCAGTCAGGAAATAGCGGGCCGATCTATGATGCATGCCCCCTAATATCAGACGGACAGAGCGGACGAAAGCACTGGCCAAACGCATCGCCAGCGTCAAAGCGCGACAGCTTCCCGCACCACCAATACCGGCACGCCATCGCGCACCGGGAAGGCCAGTCCCGCCGCCTCCGACACCAGCGCCCCCCGCGCCGTGTCCCAGCGCAGCGGCGTACGCGTCACGGGGCAGACCAGCTTGTCCAGCAGCCACAGATCCATCGGCGGACTATCGCGCATCGTTCCGTTCATTGCATCGTCGCGCCGCCATCGCGCTCGATCCGGCCGACGATCTGCATCAACTGGATGATCCGCTCCGACCGCTCGGACAGCGTATCGGCTTCCAGTAGGGTCTGCTTGGCCGCCGGATCAAACGGCACGATCTGCGCGATGCCGTTGACCAACGCGGTGTCGTCCAGCCGCGATACAGCAGTCCAGTCCACGACATAGCCCAATATATCGGCAAAGCGCCGCGATTCCTGCTCCAGCGCCGCCCGCTCGACGGCATGCAGAACCTCATCCTCCTGCGGCGCCTGCTCGACATCCGCCTCGATCTGGCGGAACTGGGTGGCGACATCCAACTCACGCACCACGCGAAAGCGGGCCAGGCCCGTCAGCACGATATTGAACCGCCCGTCGTCCAGCGCCTCGATCTGGCTGACCCGCCCCAGGCAGCCGACGTCGAACAGGGTCGGCACCGGCCTTGCGTCCCGCGGCTGGATCATTCCGATCCGCCGGTCACGCGCCATCGCATCGTGAATCAGCGCGCGATAACGCGGCTCGAAAATATGCAGCGGCAAATCCATGCCTGGCAGCAGCAGCGCGCCGGGCAAGGGAAAGATGGAGACACGCGCCAGGGGCATGGCGGTTACGAAAACAATATCTGCGACAGCTTGCGCCGCTGCGCCGACACCCACGGATCTTCCAGCCCTACCGCTTCGAAGATGGTGAGCAACTGAGTCTTCGCTGCGCCGTCGTTCCACGCCCGGTCGCGCCGCACGATCTCCAGCAGCGCGTCGGCCGCGCCGTCGCGGTCGCCATTGGCCATCAGCCCACCCGCCAGTTCGAACCGCGCCTCATGATCGTCGGCGTCGGCATCGACCCGCGCCTGGACGCCCGAAAGGTCGGCGACGGGCTTCACGTCCCGCGCCAGTGCGATCGCCGCGCGCGCCTGATCGATCGCGCCATGTTTGGCAAGGTCGCCGGGCAGCGCATCCAACACCGCTTCCGCTTCGTCCAGCTGCCCCAGCGCCACCAGGGCACGCGCCAGGCCGGACACGACCTCGACATTGTCAGGCACCATCTCGGCGATCTGGCTGAAGACGGACAGGGCGCGTTCGGCATCGCCCGCGGCCAACACCTCTTCGCCCATGGCGATCAGCGGCGCGATTTCCTGCAACTGCGCCTTTTCATCCGATTCGATCGGCAATTGCGACAGCAACTGGTCGAGATATTGCTTCAGCTGCCCTTCGGTCCGCGCCTGCGTCAGGTCCGCGACCGGCTGGCCCTGGAATACCGCATAAACGGTCGGGATCGACTGCACGCGAAACTGGCTGGCGATGAAACCATTCTCATCGACATTGACCTTGACCAGCTTGACGCCCTTGGCCGCATAATCAGCGCAGACCTTTTCGATGACCGGGGCCAGTTGCTTGCACGGACCACACCATTCGGCCCAGAAATCCACGATCACCAACTGCGTGCGCGAAGGCTCTACCACATCCTGGCGAAATGCCTCCACCGCCGCCTTGTCGGCCTCGCTCAATCCCAGGGTCGCCACGCTTCTATCTCCTGCCAATACGGTCATGCGCCGACCGCCATACCGCGCCTTATGTGGGGCGTCACCCCCAAGACACAAGGCAAGCGGCGGGACAAGACAGGGTCAGGACAGCATCAGAAGGTGTAACCCACTCCGATCGCACCGACCCACTGGTTGCGCGATCCGGCATCCGCAACGATGGGCGAATCGCCATATTTGCCCAGCACCCGCGAATAGCCCGCCACGCCGAACAGCGCCCATCCCTGGCGAATGTCGCCCGACAGCGACTTGCCTGCCGAAAAATTGGCGCTCAACCGCTTGAAACCCGACCCACCGGCCCGGTTATAGGCGTCCAGCCCACTGGCCAGGCTTTCCTGCGGGGTGATGTCGAAATAATAGCGACCATAATTTTTACCGACATATTCCGCCGAAACGCCCAGCCCGACGAAGGTCGTGACCGACAGCGGGGTGAAATATTCGATGCTGGGCGTAATGACATAGCTGCCATGCGCGCCTGCCACATCCTTGGCCACCGCAACGCGCGCCGACAGATTGTCATAGTCGCTGGTGATGACCCCGGTCTTGCCGACGCCGACGAACCCGCCGACTTCGACGGCGACATCGCGCTTGCCGAGCAGGCGCACGGCGTCGTCCTTTATGACCTTGCGGCTGGAGCGGTCGAACCGGACGTTGAGCATCGGGCCGAGTTCGAAATCGACGCCGGTGCCGGCCGGATCGGGAATGGCGTCGACATAGAGCGCCGTCCCGCGCGTCCAGAACGCGATATCATGCACCTTGCCGCGCGCCTGGACGATCGGCATCACCCGATAGTCATCCGATCCTTCATAGCTGGGAATGGCCGCCAGTCCCGCGCCGATGGTCAGGGTGCTGTGCTGCTCCTCTTCCTGCGCTGCGGCAGGCGAGGCGATGGGGACAAGGACAGGCAGGGCAGCGACGAGGGTCGCGACCAGTCGGCAACGGAATGAATGCATGATAGCCCTGTTCATGAAAATGCGTCTGGGGCGTAGAATGTTTCGGCGCGGTTACAGTTCCCGCCACGCCTTTTCAGAAGAAATATTTGAGCTTTATTACCTGTTCGACCGGTGCGCCCGCGATCGTGAAACGGGCCGATCCGAAACGCGGCGCGCCGAAACGCACCACCGGATTGCGTGAAAAACCCACGCCTTCGCGCGGAATTCCGGCAAATGTGTCCAATTTTCCATTGCCATTTTCATCGTGGATGATGGCGATGGCATAATCGCCGGGCGCCAGCTGGCCGAGGGGGATCGGTCCGCGTTTCGCCGCGACGGCGAAATGATGTCTGTCGGGATCCGTGGTGCAATCGGGGAAATAGGCGGCGGCGCGGGTGACGCACACCAATATCTGCCCCTTGTTCGACCGAAGCCCTTCCAGCACCATGCTGATCGCCTGCGGCTGGCCCGCCGGGGCCCCCGCCGTCAATCCTGCCATCGCCATAACCGGCGCGACGACCCGCGCCCATATTCCCGGCTTCACACGCGCCCCTTCTTGAAATTGCCCAGCCCCTTGTCGGTGCCGCACAACCGGTCCCAGACGCGAAAATAGAGTCCGTAATTGCAATTATACTGGTCGTGATGGCGCTGATGGTGGGTCGCGGTGATCAGCCACCCGCCCAGCGGCCCGCGCACAAGTCCGCGCGGGAACATCTCCCACCCCATATGATTGCTCACCCCCATCACCGTCATGATCGTCAGCACGACGCCCAGCGCACCGACATGGATGGGGATCAGGAACACCAGCGCCGGGATCACCACCGCCCCGGTCAGCGCCTCCCACGGGTGAAAGCTCATCGCTGCCCAGGCGGTCGGCGGACGGCTGGCATGATGCACCGCATGGGCAATCCGGAACAGGCGCGGCCGGTGCATCCAGCGATGCGTCCAGTAGAACCATGTGTCATGTGCGATCAGGTAGAGCAGCACGGAGACCGGCAGCCACCAGAGGGGAAAGGCCTGCACATCGGTGTAGATGCGCGTCCAGCCGCGTTCCTGCCAGCCCCAGGCGACCACGCCCGCCGGAACGCCATAGATCAGCGCGGACGCCAGCGACCAGCCGATCTCCCGCCCCATCTGCCTTTCCAGGCCGCGGTACAGGCCCGGCTGGCGAATCCGGGTCGCCAGCGCGAACCCGCCGCTCGCGAGCAGATAACGCACGCCGACGATGGCGCTCATCGCCAGCGCGGACAGGATGATGGCTGCGACCATGGGAGGGCCTATAGGCCGGGTTACGCTGCGGGGAAAGCGGAAGACGTATGTCCCTGCCGTTGCAAATTAAGTCCGGGGCCGCGCCTGACGATAGCTGCCCAGCTGCCGCACCCACTTCGTGTGGAACTCCAGCTCCGCCAGCGCCCGGTCGACCGCCGGATCGCCCGGCATGCCTTCGATGTCGCAGAAAAACTCGGTCGCAGCGAAGCTCGCGCCACGCTGGTAGCTTTCCAGCTTGGTCATATTGACCCCGTTGGTCGCAAAGCCGCCCATCGCCTTGTAGAGCGCAGCGGGCACATTCTTCACCTCGAACAGAAATGTCGTCATCACCTTGCCGATGTCGGCGGCGGGCATCTTCGGCTCGCGCGCCAGCACCAGAAAGCGGGTCATATTGTCGTCGCTATCTTCGATATTCTCGGCGATCAGGCGCAGGCCGTAGAGTTCCGCCGCCAGATAGGGCGCGATCGCGCCTTCGCCGGGCAAGCGCGTTTCCGCCACCAGCGCCGCCGCGCCCGCCGTATCGGCATAGGCGACCGGCTGGATGCCGCGCTCACGCAGATAATGGCGGCATTGCCCCAGCGCCTGGGGATGGCTGATCGCGCTCTTCACCGGACTGTTGTCGGGGGCCATCAGGCAGTGGCGGATGCGCAGGAAATATTCGTCGATCACCGCCAGCCCCGATTCGGGCAGCAGGAAATGCATGTCCGCCACGCGCCCGTGCAGGCTGTTTTCAATGGGGATGATCGCCCGCGCTGCCTGACCATGGCGCACCGCGTCGATCGCATCCTCGAACGCGAAACAGGGCAGCGGCACGCAATCGGGCGCATAGCCCAGCGCGGCCAGATGCGAGTTGGCGCCGGGCGCGCCCTGATAGGCGACGGCGCGCGTCGGATCGAGCGCAGCCTTGGCGGCGAGGTCCGCAACGATCGCGCGGGCGGGGGCGGGATAATGGTCCATGACTGGCTGCGCGCTTAAGGTTTCGGCCAAGCGCGCGCAAGCGCCACAAGGGTATATCTGCGGGCAAAGGGCGATTTACCGTGCCAACCCGGCTTGCATGGCGGCGTGTCCGCCATTATGGCAGCGCACAAGAGGGGGCGCGGAAGACAGCCGCCAGAACAGAAACGCAAGGGAAGTCGAGCGAAATGGGCGATCGTTTCAATACCGTGGCTGGCTGGGCTTTGTTTGCAGGGATTATCGCGCTTGGCGGCGGGATCGTCAGTTCCAAATATTTTCATGACGAACGGCCTGAAAAGATGGGCTATGCGATCGAAGGCGTCGAAGCGGAAGGCGAAGGCGGCGGCGACAGCGGTCCCGGCCTCAACACCCTGCTCGCCAGCGCCGACGTCGCAGCCGGTGAGAAGGTGTTCGCAAAATGCGCCGCCTGCCACACCGTCAATCAGGGCGGCGCCAATGGCATCGGTCCCAATCTCTACGCCACGGTCGGCGAAGGCATCGGCCAGGGCAAGGGCGGCTTCGCTTTCTCCGACGCGCTCAAGAGCAAGGGCGGAGAGTGGACTTTCGACAATCTCGATCACTGGCTGAAAAGCCCGCGTGAATTCGCCCCCGGCACCAAGATGACCTTCGCGGGCCTTGGCAATCCGGTCGACCGCGCGAACCTGATCGCCTGGCTCAACACCCAGGGGTCCAACCTTCCCCTCCCCGCCGCCGACGCCGCGCCCGCCGCTGCGGAAGGCGCAAACGCCGCCGAAGCGGGCAACGCCGCCAATGCGACGGAAGCCCCCGCAGCGAACGCGGCCAACGCCAGCGAATAAGCGGGGCGGTAAAGCAAAGCGACGAAGGGCGCGGCGCCATGGTGCCGCGCCCTTCGTCGTTTGGGCGATGTTGGCGTGTAACGTGATGGCTGACTTGGGTGGAAGCGGACATTGGCCACCGTAAGTCAGAATGGTGCTGGCGGTTTGTATATCATGAGCACCCGCTCAATGTTCCCGTTGAGACCTAGCACCACCTCAATGTCTCAGTATAGTTGACTAAGACCGTTCGGTGAGTAAGTCAGTCGGTATGGCTGCCAGAGCCTATTATCCCTGGTCGTACGCCGGATGCTCCATACCTTCTGAAACGGAACGCTCAGAAAAGCCTCTCGTGGTGCGACCTTGGTCTGGTCGTATGACGCAATGGAACCAGCAAGAAGCTCGAATGGCTGAAACTGTCCGGCTCGCAACCCACGCTGGGCGTCTTCCATTTTCTCAATAAGAGTTGTCGCTTCCCCGGCAGTTAGACCGCTCAATTGCCGCGTCGCAGGGACAGGCACGATGCCAGGTGTTTGCGTTTCACCGACGGAGGACTGAACACAAAGACCGGCAAACAAGAGAATGGACCAGCCGCGCATGACAGAACTCTCGCTCAAGTCACTCGTGTCCGCTACTGGTATAGCAGTCA
The DNA here is from genome assembly GCF_035818615.1 of Sphingobium sp. CR2-8. Lineage (NCBI taxonomy): Bacteria > Pseudomonadati > Pseudomonadota > Alphaproteobacteria > Sphingomonadales > Sphingobiaceae > Sphingobium > Sphingobium wonjuense. Next base: position 2,844,122 of record NZ_JAYKZY010000002.1, read on the forward strand.
CGTTCAAGCGTTCTACATAAGACGTAACGCCTCACCTCTCCGCCACCAGCAACTTGTCGATCTTGCGCCCGTCCATGTCCACGATCTCAAATCGCCATCCCTGGTCATCGATATAATCCCCGACTTCGGGCAAGCGCTTGAGCAGCCACAGCGCATGGCCCGCCACGGTCGCATAGTCGCGGTCCTCGGACAGGTCGATGCCGATCCGGTCGGCCAGCTGGTCGATCGGCATCTGCCCCGACACCAGCAGGCTGCCGTCCTCCCGCTCCACCACGTCCGGTTCGTCATAGGCGTCGCGGTCGGACGCGAAATGGCCGGCGATCGCCGACAGCAGGTCCGCCGGGGTCACGATCCCTTCGAAATGCCCATATTCGTCATGCACCATCACCATCGGCACGTCGGACCGGCGCAGCACTTCCAGCGCGTCCATCGCATCGACCTGATCGGGCAGCACCTCCGCCCGGCGCATCAGCGCGCCGACGTTCAGCGCCTCGCCCCGGAACAGCGCGGTCATGATGTCGCGCGCCTGCACGATGCCGATGATGTCCTCCACCGAACCGCGCCCGACCGGCAGGCGGGTGTGCGGCGTTTCCAGCAGGCGGCTGCGAATGGTCGCATCGTCGGCGGCGATGTCGATCCAGTCGACGTCCATCCGCTGCGTCATCACCTCGCGCACCGGCCGGTCGGCCAGCCGTACGACGCCCGAGATGATCGCGCGCTCGCTTTCCTCGATGATGCCGGACTTGCTCGCCTCCGCGACGATCAGGTGCAGTTCCTCGGCGGTGACATGATGTTCCGATTCGCGCGCCAGCCCCAGCAGCTTGAAGATCAGGCTGCTCGACCCATCCAATATCCACACGATCGGCGCGGTCAGCTTCGCCAGCCATTGCATCGGCACGGCGACCAGCACGGCGATCGGCTCGGGCGCGCGCAGTGCGAACTGCTTGGGCACCAGCTCGCCCACGATCAGTGAGGCATAGGTGGTCAGGCCGATCACCAGGGCGAACCCGGCATTCTGCGCCAGATTGGGGGCCAGCCCCAGCGCCTGCATCCGCTCGCCGACCGGCCCGCCCAGGCTTGCGCCCGAATAGGCGCCGGTGCCGATGCCGATCAGGGTGATGCCGATCTGGACTGTGGACAGGAACCGACCGGGGTCGGCCGCCAGCGCCAGCGCGGCCTTCGCCCCCTTGCGCCCCGCCTTCTCCATCGCCTGCAAGCGTGGCTTGCGCGCGGACACGATCGCTAGTTCGGACATGGCGAAGACACCATTCAGCGCAACGAGCGCCAGGATGATGACAAGGTCTGCCCAGGGGAAGGGCGTCGGATTAAGGGGAGGGATCGTGGCCATGGTGGTCAGCTACCTCCTATAACCATTAATCTTTCAATTTCACAACACTCCCCTCACCATCCGTTCAGTTCGCTTGTGGAACAAAGATTTCTGCTCGGCGATTAAGGTCTTAGTCGCCCTCGAACGGACGAAAAGACAAGGGAACAGGACCATGAGGATTTCGCACCGCATCATCGGCGCCGCCGGGCTGGCCGCCATGCTGACCACCACCGCCTGCACGACCGACCCCGAAACCGGTCAGCGCAGCATTTCCAAGGCCGCGATCGGCGGCATCGGCGGTGCGCTGGGCGGCTACCTGCTGGGTGACCTGGTCGGCGGGCGCAACGACCGCACCGAAAAGATCCTGGGCGCTGGCATCGGCGCGGTCGCTGGCGCGGGCGTCGGGGCCTATATGGACGCGCAGGAACGCAAGTTGCGCGAAGACACCGCCGGCAGCGGTGTCGACGTGATTCGCGATGGTGACAATCTGCTGCTGCGCATGCCGTCCGGCATCACCTTCGCCTTCAACAAATCGGACGTGCAGCCGCAATTCCAGCCCACGCTGAACGACGTCGCGTCGGTTCTGTCGCAATATCCCAAAACCTATATCGACGTGTATGGCCATACCGACAGCGACGGCGCGGACGCCTACAACCAGACGCTGTCCGAACGGCGCGCGCAGGCGGTGTCCAGCTATCTGGTCAGCCGTGGCGTCCAATCGGCCCGCATCGGCACGCGCGGCTTCGGCGAGACCCAGCCGATCGCGTCGAACGCGACCGAAGAGGGCAAGGCCGCCAACCGCCGCGTCGAAATCAAGATCGCGCCGGTCACCGAAAACGACGTACGGGGCTGATCCGTCCTCCCCGGTAAGGGGAGGGGGACCGCTCGCAAAGCGAGTGCTGGAGGGGGCGTGCCACGGGCGCACCCCCTCCGTCAGGCTTCGCCTGCCACCTTCCCGTGCCGGGGAGGATTAAAAACTCGCCTTCAACCCGTCGATCACGAACTGCGCCGCCAGCGCGGCGAGCAGCACGCCCAGCAGCCGGGTGATCACCGCCTCGATCTTGCGCCCCAGCAGCGCCATCAGCGGCCCGGCCGCCAGCAAAGATCCCAGCATCAGCAGCAGCGTCACCAGCACCGCGCCGAGCACCACCATCCGCTCCGCCATCCCGTCGGCGCGCGACATCAGCAGCATGACGGTCGCGATCGATCCCGGCCCGGCGATCATCGGCATCGCCATGGGAAAGACGGACACGTCCTCCACCTCCGGCGTTTCCGCGATCTTCTGCGCCCTGTCCTCGCGCCGTTCGGTGCGCTTCTCGAACACCATGTCCATCGCGATCAGGAACAGCATGATCCCGCCCGCGATGCGAAAGCTGTCGAGCGCGATGCCCAATGTACCCAGCAGTTGCTTGCCCCACAGCGCGAAGACGAAAAGGATCGCCGCCGCAATCCCCACCGCACGGATCGCCATCGCCCGGCGCTGCACCGCGTTCGCGTCTGTCGTCAGGCTGGCATAGATCGGCGCGCAGCCGGGCGGATCGATCACCACGAACAGGGTGATGAACGCGGAAATGAACAGTTCGATCATGACCCTGCCTTCACCTGATCGTCGATCACCGTCTCATAGGCCGCGCCGGTCCACATCCGCACCGTCACGCGGCGGCTGCCATCTGTCGCGACATCGGCGTTCCACAGCAGGCTCTCATCCGTCGGCATCGGCGGTACATCCCCCTTCTTGCCGGGCGGCGGCGGCAGCGCATCGCCCCGCGCCCCGCGCTTGCAGGTCGCGACCTTGCCGCTCATGAATTCCGGTGTCGCGCGCGCGGTGCTGAGCGTATCGCCATGGTCCAATATCCACTGCCACCGGCCCTTCTTGTCGCGCCGCCAGAGGGTGGTGAAATATCCCGCCGAACCGTTCGGCCGTTTCCAGTTGCCGGTGCTGGCCGCCAGATTGCCGTCGCACGACACATAGACGATCGACGGCGCCCAGTTGATCGACGCCGCCGGATTGGCCTGTTTCTTCAACCAGTCCTTCGCCATTACCTTCTGCGGCACGAACATCACCGCATCGTCGGCCGCCGTCTCGGCAAAGGCGGTCCATTGCCCCTTTTCCTGCGCCAGCCGGTTGAACGCGATTTCCGCCGCGATCACGCTGCTGGGATCGGGCTGGAAGCGCGGCGGCGGCTTGGCCGCGACGACCGCCACCGCGCCAAGGATCAGCAGTGCCAGCCGCGCCCCCACAATCCTACAGTCCCGCAGGCTTGGGCAGGCCAGCGCGCGCATGCGCCGCGACCAGCGTGTTGCGCAACAGCACCGCGATCGTCATCGGCCCGACCCCGCCCGGCACCGGCGTGATCGCGCGGACATGGGCCAGCGCCTCGGCCGTGGCGACGTCGCCCACGATCCGGCTCTTGCCATCTTCGGTATCGGCGACGCGGTTGATGCCCACGTCGATCACGGTCGCGCCAGGTTTGATCCATTCGCCCTTCACCATCTCCGCCCGGCCCACGGCCGCGACGACGATGTCGGCGCGATGCACGACACTGGCTAGGTCGCGGGTGCGGCTGTGCGCGATCGTCACGGTCGCGCTTTCGGCCAGCAGCAACGCCGCCATCGGCTTGCCCACGATGTTGGACCGGCCCACGACCACCGCTTCCAGCCCCGACAGGTCGCCCAGCTCGTCCTTCAGCAACATGATACAACCCAGCGGGGTGCAGGGCACCAGCGCGTCCTGCCCCGTCGCCAGCTTGCCCGAATTGACGACATGGAACCCGTCGACATCCTTGGCCGGGTCGATCGCGCCGATCACGGCGGCTTCGTCGATATGTTTGGGCAACGGCAACTGCACCAATATGCCATCGACACGCTCGTCCTGGTTCAGTTCCTCGATCAGGTCGAGCAGATCTTCCTCGCCGATACTGTCGGGCCGCTTGAATTCGAAGCTTTCCATGCCGGCCGCCACCGTCATCTTGCCCTTGGACCGCACATAGACGCTGCTCGCCGGATCTTCGCCCACCAGCACCACGGCCAGACCCGGCTTACGCCCCGCCTGCTCGACGAACGCGGCGACGCCCTGCGCCACCGTCTCGCGCAAAGTGGCGGCGAACGCCTTGCCGTCGATGATCTTGCCGATGGTCATGTCTGTTCTACCCATGTTTCGATAAGCGGCGCGAGCCGGGCACACGCCTGCCCGCCGCCCACTATGCGCAGCCGCTTTAGCCGGTTGGTGTCGCCCGATTCCAGCAAAATCGTGGTTTTGGGCCAATCAAGCCGTTTCGCCAGCAGCGCGATCAGGGCACCATTGGCCCTGCCCTTTTCCGGCACGGCGCGAACGCGGGCGCATAGCCAGCCCGCGCCCTGCGCATCGATCCACCGGCCGCCGATATCGTCCTTCGCCGATCCTGGCGTCAGCCGGATCGCGAGCAACAGATCATCGCCTGCCTGGCTCCAGACAGGGTTCAGGCCGCCGCCCGCATCAGCGCCGCGAACAGATTCTCGCGCACCGGTCCCTGCAGGATGATGACCGCCAGCAGCACGACCATCGGCGACAGGTCCAGCGCGCCCAGATCGGGCATGAACTTGCGCACCGGGCGATAGAGCGGCTCGGTCATCCGATCGAGAGCATAGAGGCCGTTGCGGACATATTCGTTGGACGTGTTGATGACGTTGAACGCGATCAGCCAGCTCAGCACCGCCTGTACGATGATGATCCACCATATCGCTTCCAGCACGATATAGACGATGCCGTTCAGGGCGTTCAGAAATTCCAACAAGCTACCGGCCTTCCATGCTGCGCTGCCGCAAATGCGACTTCCTATCTAGCGTTGGGGCCGATCCGCGACAAGCGGCGCGCGACGCTTATTCGACCAACGACGCGCCTATGTCCTGTCACCCGGCTCAGGCTGCTGGCAACGTGCCGGGCCGAAGATAGGCGAACATGTGCGACACATAATCGGCCTTGCCCAATGCCACACCCTGCGCCCGCAAGATCGCATAGGCCGTCATCAGGTGAAAATAGAATTGCGGCAACGCCCAGTCCCGCGCATATTGGTTTGCGCTCAAGTCGAATATGATGCCGTTGGGTAGTTCATGCGCAATCGGCGCATCCCCCGCCACGTCCAGCGCATCGGGCGTTAGAGCATCGAGCAACGCCAGCGTTTCCGCGATCCGGGTCTTGGCATCCTCCAGCGATCCGGGCCGCTCGCCCGCATTGCGCCCTTCCTCCAGCAGCCTGTCGCGCGATGCCGGGAAAGCTTCGCCACGCAGGCGGGACACTGCCTCCTGCGCCTGCACGCAGGCGAAGCGGATTTGCGTCGCCAGCGGAAACATATCCTCCGCCAGCCGCGCCGACAGCAGCGCCTGCGGATCGGGCAACTGCGCCTGTGCCTTGTCCAGCAGCGCGGACAGCGTTCGCAGCATCTGCGTGAATGTCGGGACGAGAAGCTGAGTCAGCGACATGGACGATCCGGCCGTCGTCATGCCCGCACCAGCGTGCCCGCGCCGCGATCGGTAAAGATTTCCAGCAGCATCGCATGGGGCACCCGGCCGTCCAGGATGACGGCGGCATCGACGCCGCTTTCGACCGCACGGACGCAGGTTTCCAGCTTGGGGATCATGCCCCCGCTGATCGTGCCGTCTTCCTGCAATATCGCGATCGCCGCCGGATTAAGGTCGGTCAGCAACTGTCCCTGCTTGTCCAGCACGCCCGCGACATCGGTCAGCAGGAAGAAGCGCGACGCCTTCAATTCCGCCGCGATCGCGCCCGCCATCGTGTCGGCGTTGACATTATAGGTATGGCCGTCGGTGCCGATGCCGACGGGCGCGACCACCGGAATGATCCCCGCCTGCGCCAGCGTGTCCAGAATGCGCCGATCGACCGACACCGGATCGCCGACGAAGCCCAGGTCGACATTGCGTTCGATCCCGGAATTGGGGTCCGCCTCGCGACGACCGCCGACCTTCTCGCACAGGACCAGGCCACCGTCCTTGCCCGAAATGCCGACCGCCCGGCCGCCCGCGCCCGCGATCCAGCCGACGATTTCCTTGTTGATCGATCCGGCCAGCACCATTTCGGCGATCTTGGCGGTCTCCGCGTCGGTCACGCGCAGGCCGCCGACGAATTGCGACTCGACGCCCAGTTTCTTGAGCATCGCGCCGATCTGCGGCCCACCGCCATGGACGACGACGACATTGATGCCGACCGCCTTCATCAGCACCACATCCTCGGCGAAATCGCGCGCGGCTTCGGGATCGCCCATCGCGTGGCCGCCATATTTGACGACGAAGGTCTTGCCCGCATAGCGCTGCATATAGGGCAGCGCCTCGACAAGGGTTTCGGCCTTCGCCAGGAGCGCGGGATCGGGAGCGTGCTTGCTGTTCATGCGCGGGCGCATAGGGCCAATGCACCACTTGAGCAAGAATATGGTTTGCGCGGGAGGTGCGGAGCCTGCCTTTATATTTAGTTAGCTAACGAATGACATTCGAATTGCAATCACCCACAACTGTCCAACTCGCTGTCTCTTTTACGTGCGATGATCGCCGCTCAGCGATCCAGCCGCCGCCCCAGCGCGACCAGCAGATAGATGACCGGCGGCACCAAAATGGCCGACAACAGCACCTTCGCCAGCATCTGCCCCAGCAGCAGTTCGCCGATCGGGAACACCCCGTAAAAGGCGATCGACACGAACAGCAGCGTGTCCACGATCTGCGACAGGATGCTGGCGGTCGCAGCGCGCAGCCACAGCATCCGGCTGCCTTCCCGCCCCTTGAGAGCCGCGAACAAAGTCACGTTCAGCGTCTGCGAAATGCCATAGGCGATGATCCCGCCCAGCCAGATGCGCGGCGTGCCGCCCATCATCATGGCAAAGGCTTCAGCCCGCTTGGGGTCCATGTCGCCCGCCGCCGGTGCGGCCAGCACGACGATCGACAGCAGGATGGATGCGATCAGCGGCAGGAAGCCGATCTGGACCAGCCGGGTGGCAATGGCGCGACCATGCAATTCCGCCACCGCGCTGGAAATGGTGACCAGCAGCAGGAAGGCGAAAATACCCGCCTCCACCGCCAGCGGCCCCAGCCCCACCATCGGCCCGATCGCCGCCAGCGGTCCCAACGCCACCTGCTTGTTGCCCAGCACGCCTGCGATGCAGACCATGCCGCCATAGAAGATCGAAAAGGAAAAGAGCGAACGGCTGATGAGCGCGGGCGAGGAGGTCATCGACCGCCCTTACCGGGAATCGCTGCGTTGGGGAAGATGGCGACTTCCCCCTTCTTCTCCCCTCCCTTTTTAGGGAGGGGCCGGGGGTGGGTAGCGAGCGCAGCGAGCCAGCCTCCCAAGCGGCTCCTACCCCGCCAGCAACCGGTATTTCAGCCCCATCGCCTGCGCCAGATTGCGCAGCCGCCGCTCGACCGCTTCGCCATAGAGGTCGGCGTCACCATCGCGCAGGTGCAGGTCGATGCGATCACCCTGTCGCGCCAGATGCGATACCGCCAGCGGCCCTTCGACACCGCCCGACAGGCGTTGGGCCAGGCGAATGGCCAGCCCCCACAGCACCGCGCGGCGCAGCGCTTCGGGCGTGGCGATCCGATCGAGGCTGTTCAGCGCAGACACGCTGCCGCCGAAATGACTGCACAGCGCCTGCCCCAGCATCGCGCGCTCCGCTGCCGTGATGCCGACCCAATTGCTATGCAACGCGATCTCCACCCCTCGCTCCGCCCGGAAATCCGGGTTGGCGCGCCAGCTGACATCGGCCAGCAGACAAGCGGCGCGGCGAATGCGCCGGGCCGCCACATCATCGTCGGGAAACAGCGGCGCGATCCAGCGCTCGATCCGGTCGCCATGCCCGCGAAAGCGCGCCTGCGCCTCCCCTTCCGCCTCAGCCGCCACCAGCAGCGGATCGTGGGCGCGAATGTCTTCCGGCAGGGCTTCGTAGAGCAACCCTTCGCGCAGGCCATAGGCCGACACGATCATTCGGCTGGACTTCAACTGCCGCACCACGATCGACAACAGCGCCGTCGCGTCCGGCAAGGTCGGCACGCGCGATCCGGTCATGGCGGGTATCTGCTTCAACCGGGCCCGATCGACATGACTGACGATCCGGGTCAACTGTTCGGCCCGCGCCGCGCTCATCTCATATTGATGGACGACCGGCAGGGGAAAGCTGGTCAGTTGCATGTCGAACCGCGCCAGCGCCCGCCACGATCCGCCCACCAGATAGAAGGGCAGGTCCGGTTCCGGCGACCAGCCCGCCTTCTCCAGCATCTTGGCGACCATCCGCTCCAGCGCGCGCGGCCCCTTCGCCCGGATCTGCGGCAGGCGCAGCACGCCCAGCGGCAGGGATATCGTCTGCTCCACCGCGCCATGACGAATGCGCGCCAGTTCCAGGCTGCCGCCGCCCAGGTCGCCCACGATCCCGTCCGCCTGCGGAATGCCCGACAGCACCCCCATCGCCGCGCCGATCGCTTCCTGCGCGCCGGTCAGCAATTCGACCGTCAGGCCCATCGCCTTGGCGCGGGTGATGAACTCGGCCCCGTTGGTCGCGTCGCGCACGGCGGCGGTGGCGACGCAGCGTATGTCGGCGACCTTCATCGCGCGGCACAGATGGGCGAAGCGCCCGATGGCGCGCAAGCCCCGGTCCATTGCCTCCGGCTCGATCGCGCCGGTTTTCGCCAGCGATGCGCCCAGCCCCGCCATCACCTTCTCGTTGAAGAGGATGAAGGGAATACGCCGTGGCCCGTCATACACGACCAGGCGGACGCTGTTCGACCCGATGTCGATGATCGCCGTGCGGGCATGGGCTGGCTCGGGCGAGGTGGCCATGCTTTCGGCGACCGCGCGCACCCGGCTGAGCATCGAATTCATCTTGGCTCAGGCCCTTCCGCGCAGGCGCAGCGTGGGCACCGCTTCATTGTCGAACGCCGCCCCGCGTCCCGACAGCGACGGGTTGGTCATGAAATAGCGGTGCAGGTTGAACGGCTTGTCGCCCGGCTCCAGCCGCGTGTAATGGCCATCGCTGTCCAGCGACCAGCTTTGTTCGGTATCGATCAGGTTGGCGACCATCACCTGGTCCAATATCTGGTCGTGCACCGTCGGATTTTCGATCGGCGCCATGAATTCCACCCGCCGATCGAAATTGCGCTGCATCCAGTCGGCCGAACTGATGAAGACCTTCGCGCCATTATTGGGCAGCGCGTTGCCGTTGCCGAACACGGCGATGCGGCTATGCTCCAAGAAGCGGCCGACGACCGACTTCACCCGGATATTCTCCGACATGCCCGGAACCCCGGGCCGCAGGCAGCATATGCCGCGCACGATCAGGTCGATCTGCACCCCCGCATTGCTGGCCGCATAGAGTTTCTCGATGATCGCCGGATCGACCAGGCTGTTCATCTTGGCCCAGATGGTGCCCGGCCGTCCGGCGCGCGCATGGTCGATCTCCGTATCGATCAGCTGACACAGCGTATTGCGCAGGTCGCGCGGCGACATGACCAGCTTTTCCAGCCGCTCCGGCTCCACATAGCCGGTGATGTAATTGAACAGCGCGGCCGCATCGCGGCTATAGGCCGGATCGGCCGTGAAGAAGCTGAGGTCGGTGTAAATCCGTGCCGTTATCGGGTGATAATTGCCGGTGCCGAAATGGCAGTAGCTGCGGAACTGCTCGCCCTCCCGCCGGATCACCATGGAAATCTTGGCATGGGTCTTCCAGTCGATGAAGCCATAGACCACCTGCACGCCCGCGCGCTCCAGCGCGTCGGCCCACATCAGATTTTGTTCCTCATCGAACCGGGCCTTCAGCTCGACCACGGCAGTCACGGACTTGCCCGCTTCGGCCGCGTCGATCAGGGCGCGGATGATCGCCGACTGCTTGCCCGCACGATAGAGCGTCTGCTTGATCGCCACGACATCCGGGTCGGACGCCGCCTGTTTGAGGAAGGACACGACGACGTCGAACGCTTCATAGGGATGATGGACGACGATGTCCTTCGCCCGAATGGCCGCGAAACAGTCGCTGCCATATTCGGCGATGCGTTCGGGGAAGCGCGGCACATAGGGTTCGAACTTCAGGTCGGGCCGGTCGGCATCGACGATGCCGGACAGGTCGCCGATGCCGATGAAGCCCTCCACCTCGACCACCACCGCCTCATGCCCCTGGAGCATGTCCTGCAACATCTCCTCCACCGGCTCGGGGATGCGCTCCTCTATCTCCATGCGGATCACCCGGCCGCGCCGCCGCCGCTTGATCGCGCTGCGGAAATGACGGACCAGATCCTCGGCCTCCTCCTCGATCTCGATGTCGCTGTCGCGGATGATGCGGAACACGCCGCTGTTGCGGACGCGATAGCCGGGGAACAGGTCGGCCGAAAAGCGCCGGATCACCGCCTCCAGCGCCATATAGCGCGCCGGTTCGCCGGGAACGCGCACGAACCGCGCAAGCGTCGGCGGAATCATCACCAATTCGCGAATTGGCTGCTTGTCCGACAGGCGCTCCAGGTCGAAGATGATCGACAGCCCCTGATTGGGGATGAAGGGAAAGGGGTGCGCCGGGTCCAGCGCCTGCGGCGTCAGGATCGGGAAAATCTGCGTCAGGAAATGTTCGCGCAGCCACTGGCCGCAGGCGTCGTCCATCTCGCTGCCCGGACCGATGACCTCGATCCCGACCTGCGCCAGTTCGTCATGCACCGCGCCCCACACCTTCTGCTGCGCGACCATCAGTCGCGTGCTTTCCTCGGTCAGGGCGGCGACCTGCTGCGCGGGGGTCAGCCCGTCCGCGGAGCGCAGATCGACATTCTGCAACTGCTGCCCCTTCAGCCCGGCAACCCGGACGGAGAAGAACTCGTCCATGTTGGCGCCGGATATGGACAGGAAGCGCAGCCGCTCCAGCAGCGGATGGGCGCGGTTCATCGCCTCCTCCAGCACCCTCTGGTTGAACGCCAGCCAGGACAGCTCACGGTTGAAATAACGGTCGCTGGGCAGCGTCAGGCTGGCGGAGGGATCGGCTTCGGCCACGGATTACTCGCGTTGCTGAGGAGGGGGATCGAGCGGGACTATAGGCAGAAAACCTGCGGATTGCAGAGCCTCTTTCGCCATTGCGACAGAAATCTTGCGTCCAGATGACAATGCGGCACGATCCAGCAATTGGGTGATCGCGTCGATCGCGCCATAGCTGCGCTCGACGCGGCGTAGCAACCAGTCGGGCACGTCGGCGGCATAGCTGGCACCCGCCCGGTCGAACGCGCGCGCGATCAGGGCGCGGGCCAGCGCCTCGTCCGGCTCCTCTATCACCACATGCGGCACGGCGGCCAGGCGCGACCGCAAGTCGGGCAGCGCGACGGGCCAGCCCGCAGGCGACGTGCGCCCGACCATCAGCAATGGCCGACGCTCTGTCTGCGCCGCGTTCCAGGCGTGGAACAGACGATGTTCGTCCGGCCCCTGTCCGTCACCGTCCTGCGCGTCGTCGATGATTTCGCCCCCGCTCATCGCCACGAACTGGCGCGCCAGAGTGGAGCGGCCCGATCGCGGCGGCCCGATCAGGACGCTGACCGATAGCGGCCAGTCGCGCCACCGTTCTAGATGGGCGACGGCCTGGGCATTGGCGTCGCTGACCAGGAAATCGCCATCCTCCGCGCCACCATGCCATTCGAAGGGCAGGCTGATCTGGCTCATTGCGACGGCGGGGACGCCTGCCGCCGCGTGATCCGCAGCGTGTTGCCCGACGCCGCGACGCTGTAGCCCCGCGCCTGCAAGCCCGCGCGCAGCATGTCGACCGTGCCGTCGAAGCTGACCTGCATCACCGATGTCCCGCCCAGCGCCAGGCTGCTGGTCGTGGCCGTCCGCACCCCGGGGATCGACCGCACCGTCGATTCGCCTGCGCCGATCGACCCGACATCGGGCGTCTCGAACTGGATGGAGAAGCTGGCCGCGCTGGTGGACACGGTCGGCAGGTCCACCGCCTCGACCGGCGCGTCGATCGCATTCTCGATCTCCAGCGTGGCGGGGTCGACCGGCTCCTCGATGATGAGCGACGGGTCGGGCCGCAGGCGGCCGTCGTTGAGCGCCCGGATATAGAGTTCGTCGATCCGGCGCGCGCCTTCGTCCATCATCTTGGCGATGCCGCCATCGTTCGACGCGCGCAGCGTCACGCTGCCGATCAGGCTGTCGTCCGGACCATAGCGTGCGGTGAAGGTGCCGGTCACCGGCCCACCGGGATAGGCGCGATCCAGCCGCGCGATCGGGATCACCACGTCGGCCGCGCCATATTGGTCGAGCAGCACCCGCCACCACAGCCGCCCGCGCCGCCCGGTCTGCCCGGCATTGAGCAGGATCGGATCGGCGATGGAGCCGGCGACGCGGACATAGTCGATCGCGCTGTCGCCAGTGCGGTAGCGCGCCCAGGCCTTCTGCCATTCGTTCGTGCGTTCATAGGACACGGCCGATCCGCCATCCCACAGCACGGGAATGACCAGCAGCGGCGGCGATCGCATCACGTTGCCCGACACGCCCAGCAACTGGCCGGTGCGCGCACGATCGAACAGGATGCCCAGGGTCGCGACATAGCGGGTCGGCCCCGCCTGCTCATAATCGATCTCGATCCCCGAAACCATCGCCTCGATCTGCGAATTGGACAGCGCCGGGGCGCCAGCACCGCTATGCGTTCGTGCCCAAAGCATGCGCCATGCCTGCCGCTGCGCCATGCGCCAACCGGCATAGCGCGCGCTGTCGGCGTCATTGGCCTGGACGTCGACCTTCACGCCGCGCACCTCGAAATCGCCACCGCTGGCGATGGGCGGCACGCCGCGCTCCCCCTCCATCTGCGCGAACAGGGCGGCGGCGGCCAGCCCCAGCGCGATCGCGAACAGGATCTGGACGGGCCGCGAGAGCAGGCGAACATAGGCTGCGGGGCGGGAAAGGGTCTGGCTCAGGCTCACGCGCGCCCTTTTGGCGGCAATTGCCCGGGATGCCAAGCATGAAGGCAGACTTATCCTCATATCCGTGCGGGAAGATCCGTCCCTTACATCGAAGGTTCCGTTTTCCGCACCATTGCTCTAGGGCGCTGCCTCATGAGCGACAACGAATCCTACAGCTACGCCAAGGCTGGCGTCGACATCGCAGCGGGCAATGCCCTTGTCCGCGCCATCGCCCCCTTGGCCAAGGCGACACGTCGCCCCGGCGCGGACGCCGAACTGGGCGGCTTCGGCGGCTTCTTCGATCTGAAAGCGGCGGGCTATGACGATCCGTTGCTGGTCGCGGCCAATGACGGCGTCGGCACGAAGCTCAAGCTGGCGATCGATCATGACCGCCATGACGGCGTGGGAATCGACCTGGTTGCCATGTGCGCCAACGACCTGATCGTCCAGGGCGCCGAGCCCCTATTCTTCCTCGACTATTATGCCACCGGCAAGCTGGAAAGCGGCGTCGCCGAACGCGTGATCGCGGGCATCGCCGATGGCTGCCGCATGGCGGGCTGCGCGCTGATCGGCGGCGAAACCGCCGAAATGCCGGGTATGTATGGGCCTGGCGACTATGACCTGGCGGGTTTCTGCGTCGGCGCGGTCGAACGGTCCAAGGCACTGACCGGCATCCGCGTGAAAGCGGGTGACATACTCATCGGCCTCGGTTCGTCGGGCGTCCATAGCAACGGCTTCTCGCTCGTCCGCCGCCTCGCCACCGACAAGGGCTGGCGGCTCGACCGTCCCGCGATCTTCGATCAGGACGTGCTGCTGATCGACGCGCTGATGGCCCCCACGAAAATCTATGTGAAGAGCCTGCTGCCGCTGGTCCGCGCCGGCATGATCAATGCGCTCGCCCACATCACCGGCGGCGGCCTGCTGGAAAATATCCCCCGCGTCCTGCCCGATGGCGCCCACGCCACGGTGGATGCCGACAGCTGGGAACAGCCACGACTGATGGCCTTCCTTCAGGCGCAGGGTCATATCGAACCGGAAGAAATGGCGCGCACCTTCAACTGCGGCATCGGCATGGTGCTGGCGGTGGATGAAGCCCATGTCGCCGCCGTCACCAAGTCGCTGGAGGATACGGGCGAAACCGTGTTCCGCATCGGCACGGTCGGCGAAGGCGACAAGGGCTGCACCGTCCGGGGCAGCGTCGAAACCTGGAGCGCGAAGGCCGACTGGTCGGCCACGCATCTGGGCTAACGCCCTTCACAACGGGGTTGGGTAATGACCAAAGCAAAAGTCGGCGTCCTGATTTCTGGCCGTGGCTCCAACATGGCCGCCTTGCTCTACGCGGCGAAGGCCGAAAACTGCCCCTATGAGATCGTGCTGGTCGCCGCCAACGATCCCGATGCCCCCGGCCTCGCCCTCGCCGCCGCCGAAGGCATCGCGACCTTCGGCCAAAGCCATAAAGGCTTGAAGCGCGCCGAGTTCGACCGCATCATCGACGCGCAACTGCGTGGCGCCGGCGCCCATTATGTCGCGCTCGCCGGTTACATGCGCCTGCTCTCGCCGGAATTCGTATCCGGCTGGGAAAACCGGATGCTCAACATCCACCCCAGCCTGCTGCCCAAATATAAGGGGCTGGACACGCACCGGCGCGCGATCGACGCGGGCGACAGCCATGCCGGCTGCTCGGTCCATATCGTGACCGCCGAACTGGACGACGGCCCGGTGCTGGGCCAGACCCCGGTCGCGATCCTGCCGGGCGACAGCGAAGACAGCCTTGCCGCCCGCATCCTGATCGCCGAGCATCAGCTTTATTCCCGCGCCCTTGCCGATTTCGTGACCCGCGAGCGGCAACCCGACTGGCTGCTGAACAAGGTGCGCGAGACTGCCCTCGCCCTGCCGCAGGCGGACGAGGTCATCTCGCACGGCATGCCCTGTTTCGGCATCGTGAAGGGCAAGAAGTTCGCCTATGTCTCGCGCGATCATCATGGCGACGGCATCATCGCCCTGCTGGTGAAGACCACCGCGCCCGACGAACAGGCGATGCTGATCGAAAGCGACCCGGAGCGCTATTATCGCCCGACCTATTTCGGGGACGAGTGGGTCGGCATCCGCCTCGACCTGGGTGACACCGATTGGGACCATATCGCCGAACGGCTGCGATCAAGCTGGCGCCAGGTCGCGCCCAGAAAACTGCTGGGCCTTATGGACATCGCCGACCAGTTCTGATCCCCTCGCCCCTTCCCTTGGGTCGGTACGATCCCCATAGAGTGCATCAATGACCGACACGCACACCACCGCCCCCACCGCCGCGATCGAGATCCGCAACCTCACCAAAGTCTATAAAGGCGGCAAGCGCGCGCTCGACGGCATCAACCTGTCCATCCCGCGCGGCCAGATCTACGGCCTGCTCGGTCCCAACGGCGCGGGCAAGTCGACCACGATCAATATCCTGGCCGGTATGGTGAACAAGACCGAAGGCGATGTCAGCATCTGGGGCTTCGACATCGACGCCAATCCGCGCAATGCGAAGAATTCGATCGGCATCGTGCCCCAGGAAATCGTGTTCGACCCCTTCTTCACCCCGTTCGAAACGCTGGAGAATCAGGCCGGCTTCTACGGGGTGCCCAAGGACAAGCGCCGCTCGATGGAATTGCTGCGCGCCGTCCATCTGGAGGACAAGGCGCATGCCTATGCCCGCACGCTATCGGGCGGCATGAAGCGCCGCCTGCTGGTCGCCAAGGCGATGGTGCACAGTCCCCCGATCCTGGTGCTGGACGAGCCGACGGCGGGCGTCGACGTCCAACTGCGCCAACAGCTCTGGGCCTATGTCCGCGAACTCAACGCCATTGGCGTCACCATCGTGCTGACCACCCATTATCTGGAGGAGGCCGAAGAGCTGTGCGACCGCATCGGCATCATCAACCATGGCAAGGTCATCACCGACAAGCCGACCCGCGAATTGCTTGCCATGGCGCAGGAGAAGGTGGTGCAGGTCACGGTCGATCGCGACGTGACGGCGATTCCCGATGCGCCCTGCTTCGAAAAGGTCGAACTGTCCGACGACCGCACGCTGACCATCACCTACCTGAAAGACCGCGCCAATGCCGGACAGGTGCTGAGCGCCGTCCAGGCGAGCGGCCTGGCCATCGTCGACGTCGTGACCCGCGATCCGGACCTGGAGGATGTTTTCCTCAACCTGACGGCGGCGGCTTAGCAAACTGCCTTCGGAAATAGATGTCGGCCCATAATATTGAGAGACGGATGACCACGAGCACCCATGACGTCATCATCATCGGTTCCGGCGCGGCGGGGCTGACGGCCGCCATCGACCTGGCGCAGGACCGCAAGGTGCTGGTACTGGCCAAGGGCGCGCTCGACGGTGGCTCGACCAACTGGGCGCAGGGCGGCATCGCCGCCGTACTCGACGCAGGGGACAGTTTCGAGGCGCATGTCCGCGACACGATGGTCGCAGGCGCAGGTCTGAACAATCTCGAAACCGTCCAGTTCGTCGTCTCCGAAGCGCCCGCCGCCATCGAAAGGCTGGCGGCGCTGGGCGTTCCCTTCAATGGGGGCGAGGCGTTCGGCAAGCGGTGGGATCTGACCCGCGAGGGCGGCCACAGCCACCGCCGCATCGTGCATGTCGACGACGCCACGGGGCACGCCGTCCAGGTCGCGCTGCTCAAGGCAGCACGCGCCAATCCCAACATCACCCTGATGGAGGATATGGTCGCGATCGACCTTATCACCAGCCGCCATGGCGAACGCTATTCGGGCGACGGCCATGTCTGGGGCGTCTACGCCTTCAACAAGCAGACCGGCCATGTCGATGCGCTGCTGGGCCGCGCGACGATCCTGTGCACCGGCGGCGCGGGCCGCACCTATCTCTTCTCCACCGCCCCGCGCGGCGCGACCGGGGACGGCATTGCCATGGCCTGGCGCGCGGGATGCCGCGTGTCGAACATGGAAATGAACCAGTTCCACCCGACCTGCCTCTATAATCTGGAGATCAAGAATTTCCTGATCACCGAAGCGGTTCGGGGTGAAGGCGGCCAGTTGAAGCTCCCCCGGCGTACCGGGCGGCGGCGAGCGCTTCATGCCCCGCTTCGACCCGCGCGAGGAACTGGCCCCGCGCGACGTCGTCGCCCGCGCCATCGACCATGAAATCAAGCGGCTCGGCCTCGACTATGTCCATCTCGACATCAGTCACAAAGACCCGGCCTTCGTGCGGCATCATTTCCCGACCATCTATGCGCGCCTGCTCGACCTCGACATCGACATCACCAAGGAGCCGATCCCGGTCGTCCCGGCGCAACATTATACCTGCGGCGGCGTGGTGATCGACCTGCATGGCCGCACCGACCTGCCGGGCCTCTATGCCGCTGGCGAAGTCAGCGAAAGCGGCCTGCATGGCGCCAATCGCCTGGCGTCCAACTCGCTGCTGGAATGTTTCGTCTTCGGCGAGGCTGCGGCCAAGCATATTCGCGCCAACTGGGATGACCTTCCTTCGCCTCCGCCCATCCGGCCATGGGACGAAAGCCGCGTCACCAATGGTGATGAAGAGGTGATCGTCCAGCACAATTGGAAGGAAATTCGCCGCTTCATGTGGGACTATGTGGGCATCGTCCGCACCACCAAGCGACTGGAGCGCGCGCAGCACCGCATCGACCTGCTGTCGAAGGAAGTGGACGAATATTACGGCAATTTCCGCGTCACGCCCGACCTCATCGAACTGCGCAACCTGCTGGAAGTCGCGCGTCTGGTGGTGCGATCCGCGCTCCATCGCAAGGAAAGCCGGGGCCTTCACTACACGCTCGATTATCCCGAAACATTGCCTGACGCGGTCGACACGATATTGGCGCCCTGACGGCCAGAGGCCCGGCCGAACTCACCCGGCCAGAAAATCCTTCAGCACCGCGTTGAAGCGGGCGGGCTGGTCGGCCATCACCATATGGCCGCTGGGACCGATCTGTTTCAGCATCACCGGCTTTTTCGCGGCATAACCGGCCCGAAAGCTGCGCGTGATGGCAGCCGCCTGCTGCGCGTCGCTGCCCACGGCATAGACCACCGTCAAGGACGCGGCGAGTTGGGCCAGGCGCGGCCCCAGATCGATATTGGCCAGATCGCGCAGCGCATTGGCGATGACGTCGGGATCGCTGCCCCTGGCGCCCGGCGCCTGCGCCACGATCTGCGCCAGATAGCGCCGCCCCGCCTGCGTGCCCGTAAAATATCCGCTCAACTGGTCGGCCAGATAGCCCATGCCGCTGGCCGTTCCACCCACCATTGCTGCGCCGGCGGGCAGCATGTCCACCACCATCACCCGCCCGGCCCGGCCCTTCAGCCCCAGCAGCATCGCCAATGTGCCGCCCATGCTGTGCCCGACGATCGCAGGGCGCACTATGCCCGCCGCATCGATATAGCGCGCGATTTCGTCCGCGACCGGCTGGATCAACGCGCCGCTCGCATTGGCGTCCGGCGCGAGGCCAGCGAAGCCGCGCACATGCACCAGGTGATAGCGATAGCCCGGCACCGCACCCAGCACCTCGTTCCATATGCCCGGACCACTAGCAAGACCGGGGATCAGGATCACGTCGCGCCCGCTGCCCCGCACCGTCACGGCAATCCGCCGGGACGCGAAGGGTGCTGCCGTCGCCACGCCGCCCCACAGCAAGCCGCCCGTTGCCAGCGCTCCTGCAATCATCCCGCGCCGGTCCATCATAATCCTGTGCTTCATGGCATCATTCTGCTCGTCAACCGCTGAACCCAATCTGAGCGATCTCGCATGACATCAAACGGTTGCATGTTCATCCTCCTTACATCGCATTTGTGGAATCATTCGTCGCATGGGTCTTGCCGGACCGGCCAAGGCCCTTCCCTATGCCATCAAGAGAATGCGGGGACGCCAATGACATCGAATGAACGCCGGGGCGCTTCTGCGCGTCTGGTCCTGTTGATCGCGGCGCTATCCGCCTGTGTCAGCGCGCCCGAGCCACAACGCGCGCAGGCTGCCGCCCCGCAACCCCAAAAGCCGCAGCCGCAAAGGGCGCAGCCCACCACCAATACGTGGCCGATCCGGCCCGTCGCCAACCCGCCCCTGCCCTATCGCGACATCGACCAGAATGAGACGCCGCCGCCCGCACTGGTCAGCGTCGTCCGCAATCTGGGCCAGAGCTTCCATGGGAAGGTCGGCATCGCCGTCCGGCGCATCGGCGCGGACTGGACCGTCGCCTGGAACGGCGGCGCGCTGTTCCCGCAGCAGAGCGTATCCAAGCTCTGGGTGTCGATGACCTTCCTCGACGCGGTCGATCGCGGCAAATTGCGCATCACCGACACGACCACCATCACGCGCAACGACCTGACCCTGTTTCATCAGCCGTCCGCCGCGCTGATCAAGGATGGCGGCTGGACTACCAGCTATTCCGACCTGATGCGCCGGGCGATGACGCAAAGCGACAATACCGCGAACGACACGCTGTTGCGCGCGGTCGGCGGGCCGGAAGCGGTGCGCGGCTATCTGGCGCGACGGATGATCAAGGATATCCGCTTCGGTCCGGGCGAACGACTTCTGCAATCGGCCACTGCGGGCCTCGACTGGCGGCAGGACTATTCGATCGGCCGTAATTTCTACGCCGCCCGTGCCAAGCTCCCCATGTCGGTGCGGGTGAAGGCGCTCGACAATTATCTTGCCAGCCCGCCCGACGGCGCAGCGCCCTCCTCCATCGTTCGTGCCCTTGCGAAGCTGAAGGAGGGGCAGATGCTGTCCCCCGCCTCATCGCGGCTGCTGATGTCGATCATGTCGGAAGCCAAGACCGGGCCGCAGCGGATCAAGGGCGGCGTACCGCCGGGCTGGTCCTATCTGCACAAGACCGGGACGGGCCAGGACCTGCCGCCGCGATCGACCGGCTATAATGATATCGGCATCATGACCGCCCCCGACGGCACCAGCTATGCCGTGGCGGTGATGATCGGATCGACCACCGTATCGATCCCGGAACGCTGGGCGCTGATGCAGGCCGTGTCCAAGGCGGTCGCTGCCAACCACGAGACGCGTTAGGGCCTATCCTGGACCTTCCGTATCAGAAACGGCGCACGATCCCGAAATAGACTTCGCTGTCCGGACTGTCGCCATTCAACCCGGCATTGACGCCGACATCCAACTGCATGTCCGTCGATGGCTGCCATGCAAAGGACAGGCCTGCCAGCGCCTGCGTGTCATGACCGACCGGGTCGTTGTCGCGCATGATCGACGCCTCGATGGTGCCGGACAGGCTGTCGCTCAGCGAAAATCCCAGGCCCGCGACACTGCCATAGGCAAGATGGCGGCCAGACCGGTCTTCGTCGACCGCCGCATCGACCTCCGGCGTCAGTTCCAGCGTCAGGCCACTGCCCAGCTCGAAACTGACAGGCATGATCAGGCCCGCGCCCCAATCGCCGTCGCCGATCGCCGAACCGCCCGTCGGCAGCGACACATAGGGCATGACCGCAATCGAAAAACCCGAACCATCGGGATTGTGCAGGTTCCGGCGTACGGCCAGGCGGATGTCGCCCACCCCGTCATCCCGGTCCACAGCACCGGCCACCCGATCGCGGGTGCGGACATGGCCGTAGGCGGTCCATCCGATCTGCGCCTCCAGATGGTCACCAAGGCCCAGGCGCAGCAACGCGTTGCCCGCCTCGACCGCGTCGGTCCGGCTGAGCGCATCCCGCTCTCGGGTCCAATCCCCCAGACCCACTTCCAGCACCGCCCGCCCCTTGTCCACCGTGCAAGCCGGGGTGCCCAGGCCGGGGCGATCGGCGCACAGGTCGCGAGCCTCCTGCGCCATGGCCATCCCCGACCATGTCGCGCCCATCATCGCCACCGCCCGCATCATCAACCCCAAACGCATCGTCATCTCCCACCTGCGCAGACCATAAGCGTCTGCTGCTGGAAATGATGCAGAAATAATCTCTTTGAGCCGCCTGCTTGGGATCGGATGCAGCCTGGCGGGCCTATACGTTCAGCATCGTTAAAACCGGTTCCCACTTTTCCGCGCGATGCTTTATCCCCTCCCCATGACTCAGAATCACCTCTATCTCGTCGATGGCAGCGGCTATATCTTCCGCGCCTATCACCAGCTTCCCCCGCTCACCAACCAGCATGGCCAGCCGGTCGGTGCGGTCTATGGTTATACGACGATGCTGTGGAAACTGGCCGAGGAGCTGGGCAAGGCGGAAGGGCCGACGCACATGGCCGTGGTCCTCGACAAGGGATCGCACACCTTCCGTAATGACATGTACGACGAGTATAAGGCGAACCGCCCGCCCGCACCGGAAGACCTGGTCCCGCAATTCCCGATGATCCGCGACGCGACCCGCGCCTTTTCCCTCCCCTGTATCGAGGAAGCCGGGTTCGAGGCGGACGACATCATCGCCACCTATACCAAGGCGGCGGTCGCTGCGGGCTGGCATGTTACGATCGTGAGTTCCGACAAGGATCTGATGCAGCTGATCCAGCCCGGCGTAGACATGTACGACACGATGAAGAATGAACGGCGCGGGCCGGACTATGTCATGGGCAAGTTCGGCGTACAGCCAGAGCAACTGGGCGACGTGCTGGCGCTGATGGGCGACAGCGTCGACAATGTGCCCGGCGTACCGGGCATCGGCCCCAAAACCGCGTCGAAGCTGATCACCGAATATGGCGACCTGGAATCCGTGCTGGCCGCCGCGCCGGGCATGAAGAAGTCGAAGATGCAGGAAAACCTGGTCGCCAATGCCGAAATGGCGCGCCTGTCCCGGCGTCTGGTGGCGCTGCACGATGCCATGGACCTGCCCGAACCGCTGGAGGAACTGACGCTCAAGGGCATTCCCCAGGCGCCGTTGCAGGAATTTCTGGCGCATCATGGCTTCAAGACGCTGCTCAACCGGCTCGGCGCACCGGCGGCGGCCGTTGCGGTGGCGGCGACCGCCGCCGCAGCGAGCGAGTCTGGCATGACCGCAGCCCCCGCCGCCCTCGAAGAACCGGCGATCGACCGCAGCCTGTACGAAACCGTCGTCACGGTGGAAGCGCTCGATCGCTGGATCGCCGCCGCCCATGCCGAAGGGCTGGTGGCGGTGGATACCGAAACCGACATGCTGGATTGCGTGTCCTGCGGCCTGGTCGGCATCAGCCTGGCGGTCGGGCCGAACGCGGCCTGCTACATCCCGGTCGGGCATGGCGGCACCGACATGTTCGCCGAACGGCCCGAACAGCTGGACAAGGCGCTGGTGCTGGCGAAACTCAAGCCGCTGCTGGAGGATGACAGCGTCCTCAAGATCGGCCAGAATCTGAAATATGACCTGACGGTGCTGCGTCGCCACGGCATTTCCGTCGCGCCCTATGACGACACCATCGTCATGAGCTTCGACCTCGACGCCGGGCAATCGCTCGCGGGCCATGGGATGGACGAGGCGGCACGCGTCCACCTCAATCACACATGCATCAGCTTCAAGGAAGTGGTCGGCACCGGCAAGAGCCAGATCAGCTTCGCCGAAGTCCCGCTCGACCGCGCCACCGAATATGCGGCCGAAGATGCCGACGTCACCCTGCGCCTGTGGAAACGGTTCAAGACCCGCGTCGCCAATGAAGGCGCGAGCCGCGTCTACGAACTGGTCGATCGCCCGCTTGTCGGCGTGATCGCGCAGATGGAGCATCGCGGGATCAAGGTCGACCGCGAGCATCTGTCGCGCCTTTCGGCCGAGTTCACTGCCGGCATCGCTGCGCTGGAAACGGAAATCCACGAGATTGCGGGCCAGCCCTTCGCGATCGGGTCCACCCAGCAACTGGGCGCGATCCTGTTCGACAAGCTGGGGTACAAGGGCGGAAAGAAAGGCAAGTCGGGCGCCTATTCCACCGACGTCACCATCCTGGAACAGTTGAAGGCCCAAGGCGCGCCGATCGCCGCCAAAATCCTGGACTGGCGGCAGCTGTCCAAGCTCAAGTCCACCTATACCGACGCGCTCCAGGCGCAGATCAACAAGGATACGGGCCGCGTCCACACCAGCTATTCGCTGACCGGCGCGCAGACCGGCCGCCTGTCCTCGACCGATCCCAACCTTCAGAATATCCCGATCCGTACCGAAGTCGGCCGCCAGATCCGCCATGCCTTCATCGCCGAGCCGGGCAATGTCATACTGGCGGCGGACTATAGCCAGATCGAACTGCGGCTGGCCGCGCACATGGCCGACGTCCCTGCGCTGCGGGACGCGTTCGCGGCGGGCGAGGACATTCATTCCGCCACCGCCCAGCAATTGTTCGGGGAGGTCAACCGCGACACGCGCGGCCGGGCCAAGACGATCAACTTCGCCATCCTCTACGGCATTTCGCGCTGGGGCCTCGCTGGGCGGCTGGAAATCAGCGCCGACGAAGCGCAGGACATGATCAGCCGCTATTATGAGCGCTTCCCCGGCATCAGCATCTATATCAACGACACGATCGAGAAAGCGCGGGAGCGCGGCTATACCGAGACCTTGTTCGGGCGGAAAACCTGGTTCCCGCGTATCAAGGCGGCGATCCAGCACGAACGGCAGGGCGCCGAACGCGCCGCGATCAACGCCCCGATCCAAGGCACCAGCGCCGATATCATCAAGCGCGCGATGGCGCGCATGGAACCGGCGCTGGAAGCAGCGGGGCTGCCCGCCGTGAAGATGCTATTGCAGGTCCACGACGAACTGGTGTTCGAACTGCCCGAAGGCGATGTCGCAGCCGCCAGCGCGGTCATCCGGCAGGTGATGGAGAGCGCGGCCGAGCCGATCGTGACGCTGAGCGTCCCGCTGGGCGTGGAAATCGGCACCGGGCCGAGTTGGGGCGCGGCGCACTGATGCGGAGTAGGAAAGCTACTCCTTAACTTCACACATTTCCCGCTAAATTCGAAATTTAATTACCAATCCTTGAAACTATCATAAAGATTCATAGGGAGTATCCGGATAGCCGGACGGTGGGATTGTGATAGTTTCTTATCGGGCGGTAGGACAGTGAAACGACAAAAAGGCCGGCCCCATCGGGACCGGCCTTCTTCGTCAATCGAACAGCTCTTCCAGAAAGCTCTTCTTGCGTTTCTTCGGGTAGCCGCGCCCATCGTCGCGATAGTCGCGATCCGGCCGATAGCTCTGTTGCGCAAAGGGCGCGGGTTGCAGCGTTGGCGCGCTCGCCTGCCCGGACCGCTCGATGATCTTGTCGAGTTCACCCCGGTCCAGCCAGACGCCCCGGCATTGCGGACAATAGTCGATCTCCACCCCCTGCCGGTCCGTCATCGCCAATCCGACATGACAGACCGGGCAAAGCATGGCCGACACGGCAGCCTGATCCCGCATCGCGCTTATTCCCGCTCGCCGGTCAGGCTGAGCAGCATCTGGAACAGGTTGACGAAGTTCAGGTACAGCGACAGCGCGCCCATCACCTGCATCTTCTGCGCCACTTCATGACCGGCATAGTAGAAATATTCCGACTTGATGCGCTGCACGTCCCAGGCGGTAAGGCCGGTGAAGACCACCACGCCGATGATCGAAATGACCATCGCCATCGCCGACGATCCGATGAAGATGTTGATCAGGCTGGCCACCAATATGCCGATCAGGCCCATGATGAGGAAACTGCCCATCTTCGTCAGGTCGCGCTGGGTGGTATGGCCCCAGAGCGCCATGGCAAGGAACATGACTGCGGCCGAGAAGAAGGCCTGGGCGATGCTGCCCCCGGTGAAGACCAGGAACACGCTGCCCAAGGATACGCCCATCACCGCGGCGAAGGCCCAGAAGGTCATGCGCGCCGTGGCGGTCGACATCTTTTCGATGCGGAAGCTGAAAAAGAACACGAACGCCAGGGGCGCGAAGATCGCCACCCATTTGAGCGGCGTGCCGTAAATGGCGGCGGCCAGTGCGGGGGTATTGCCGACCAGAGCGGCGACCAGGCCGGTGATGACTAGGCCCAGCCCCATATTGCGGAAGACGCCCAGCATATGCGCGCGCAGGCCGGCGTCGGTCTGCGCCGTCTGGCTGGCACCATAGCCCGGCATGCGAACGGGATTATTCATGGGGGTCACTCACTCCATCCAAAAAAGTTGGTTCGAGTGGCCCGGTGCGGTCTCCTGCGGCAACGAGAGGGGGCAAATCGCCGCAAAACCTGCACCGGGCACACCCGATGCGGTCCGACATCGCGACAGGGATAAGGGGGTTATCCATGTCGCCAGAGGGGCCCGGCCCGCATCAGCAATATCGGGTGGAGAACGTATGGGCGCAAGGGATCGGCCCGCCTGCAACATTTTATTACAATCGCGCCGATCCTGAATGTCAGTTGGCCTTGCGGGCCTCCCCAACCGCCTTGATGAACATCCAGACGTCGGCGGAGAAGGGCGGTGTCTGATCCGCCTGCCATTCGCCGATATTGTCGTAGAGACGCGTCACCCCTTCGGTCATGGCGGGCGTCGCTAACGCCGTGAAAGGCGCCAGCAGCGCCTGCCATTCGTCATAGAAAGCACCGGCCTGCACGCTGGCAGGATCGAGCGGCAAAGCCGCGGCGATACGTCCGGTCAGGTCCGCCCATTGCGCAGCATAGGCGGTCTGGTCGAAATCTGTCGGCAAGGCTTCCTTGGCATCGGCGAAATCCGCCTCGGCCTGCGCGCTTCTATATAGGTCGGCCACGGTCTTCATGTTTTGCGGATTCATCATGTCATCTCCCATGCGGATCAGCGAGCAAAGGGTCGCGGCATCGAGCGGCTCGCCACGATCGATGCGGGACAAGGCGGTGGTCAGATGCGCGCGGGCCTCGGCGAGGTCATGCGCCTGTTCGTCGAGCGCGACGATCTGCGCGCGCAGCAGCGGCGCAAGGTCGATAGGCCGGTCGTTGAGCAGCGTTTCGATTTGCCCCAAGGTAAAGCCCGCGCGTTTCAAGGTGACGATCCGGTGCAGGCGCGCCAAATCCATCGCGCCAAAATGGCGCCGCCCCGACGCGGTGCGCAGCGGACGCACGAGGCCCCGCCCTTCGTAAAAACGCAGCGCCCGGCTGGTGAGGCCGGTGGCGCGGGCGACGGCGGCGATATCCATCAAATCGGTCATGACAGTGGGATAGCGGTTGACGCTGGGTCAAGTTCAAGCGTTTTTTGCCGGACCTCTACCGTTGACGCCCAAGCCGCTTCGCGACATGGCTTTCCCATGTCCGACGACCAGCATAATCACGCGCCGCTGCGCCTGTTCAACAGCCTGACCCGCACGATCGAGCCTTTCACGCCGATCGAGGATAATCATGCGCGCGTCTATAGCTGCGGGCCGACGGTCTATAATTACGCCCATATCGGCAATTTGCGCGCCTATGTCTTCACCGACACGCTGCGCCGGACATTGCTGTGGAAGGGGCTGGGCGTCACCCACATCATCAACATCACCGATGTGGGCCATCTGACGTCGGACGCCGATGCTGGCGACGACAAGATGGAGGCCGCCGCGCGGGCGAGCGCCAGGAGCATCTGGGACATCGCCGCCCATTATACGGACGCGTTCAAGTCCAATATCGCCGCGCTCAACATCATCGCGCCCAGCGAATGGACCGTCGCGACCGACTATGTGCCGCAGATGATCGCATTTGCGCAGAAGATCGCGCCGGATCACTGCTACGAGTTGGAGAGCGGTCTCTATTTCGACAGCGGCAGCGTGCCCGATTACGGCGCGCTGGCTGGCGGTCGGGACGATGCGGCGCATGCCCGGATCGATCCCGTCGCGGGCAAGCGCAACGCATCCGACTTCGCCATCTGGCGCAAGTCGCCGCCCGGCGAACAGCGCCAGATGGAATGGGACAGCCCGTGGGGCAAGGGCGCACCGGGCTGGCATCTGGAATGTTCGGTGATGAGCCAGGCGCGCCTAGGCCAGCCGTTCGACATCCACACCGGCGGCATCGATCATCGCGAAATCCACCATCCCAACGAGATCGCGCAAAACCAGGCCTTCCATAGTTGCTGCGGCGAACCGCATGGCGCCGTTGCGGGTTTCACCGGCGCACGCTGGTGGATGCACAATAATTTCCTGGTGGACCGCCAGGGGAAGATGTCGAAATCCAAGGGCGGCTTCACGACCCTCTTCTCGCTGATCGATGCCGGTGTGCATCCGATCGCCTATCGCCTGCTGTGCCTTGGCGCGCATTATCGATCGGAACTGGAGTTCAGCGCCGACAATCTGGCGGCGGCGCTGACGCGGCTCAAGCGGCTGGTCATGGGCGTCGAAGGGTTGAAGGCGCGCGCGGAAGCCGTGACCTGGCAGTCGCCTCGCATCGACTATCTGCGCGCCAATCTCCATCCCAAGCTGACGCCCTTGCTGGAGCAGTTCGACGCCGCGATCGCCGACGACCTGATGACCCCGCGCGCCCTGCCCCTGCTGGAAGAAGCTATCGGGATCAAGAAGGTGCCGGTGGACGAAAAGCTTTGCCTGATCGCTGCCTTCGACCAGGCGCTCGGGCTGAACCTCCTGTCTCTGACCCGCGAAGAGCTGCGCCTGCGGCCAAAGGATGCGACGATCACATCGGACGAGATAGAGGCCGAACTCGCACGCCGCGCCGCCGCACGGGCGGACAAGGATTTTGCCCTGTCGGACGAGGTTCGCGACGGGCTGATCGCGCGGGGCGTCGATGTGATGGACGGCGATCCGCTGCGCTGGGACTGGCGTTTGTCGCTAAGCGGTTAACCACGGCTTGACGCCCCCGCCCGTTCCACCCAAGAAGATGTCGGGGTGAAGCAGTGGGAGCAACATGCAGTTTTCCGCTCGGCTTTCGGCCGTCCTATTGACGTGGGCTTTACCCGTATCCCTTTCAGCCGCGACGACGCCTTCCCCTCCCGCCTTTTCTATTGATGACGTGCATTATGAGCGGCTCTATCGCCTGGAAAAACGGGCGCTAAATCTGTTCGAAAGTGACGATTATGCGCTGTCCATGTCGCAGCAGACGCGCGACGCGTGGGTGCAGGTGCAGGACGCCGCGATGAAGGTGAAGGTCGGCGGACGGCCGCATCCGCTGGCGGGTGTCGCGCTGATCAACCTGGCGTCCATGGACCAGATCGATGGGAAGA
This sequence comes from Sphingobium sp. CR2-8, assembly GCF_035818615.1. NCBI lineage: Bacteria > Pseudomonadati > Pseudomonadota > Alphaproteobacteria > Sphingomonadales > Sphingobiaceae > Sphingobium > Sphingobium wonjuense. The sequence goes on from NZ_JAYKZY010000002.1 coordinate 2,872,406, forward strand.
ATCCCGACGCGCTGGCGCGGTCGAGCGCGGGTCTCACCCTGCTGGCGCCGTTTGCCGACGCCTATCCCATCCCATGGATGCAGGGCCTGTCGATCAAGGGCTATGTCCAAACCACGCTGGGCGATGTGGCGAGCGGCGCGAATATGCTGGCGGCTGCGAGCACCTATATGGACGGCTATATCGCGCGCACGGCGGCGGACAGGCTTGATCCCGAAACCCATATGCTCCGCTCCAACATCGCCTTCGGCCATGCCCAGGCCCTGTCCCGCCTGGGCCGCAATGACGAAGCGGTCCTGGCGCAAAAGGCCAGCATGGATGCGCGCATAACAGCCGTAGGACCGAACAGCGCGGATAGCATCGGTTCCTATTATGGCTATGCACAGATGCTCCAACGCGCGGGAAAGGACACGGAAGCGGAGCGCTATGCGCGGTTGGCCGTCGACAAGGCGACCGATCATATCGATCGCAAACATCCCAGCTACGCCCGCGCGCTGGAGGCATTGGGCCTGCTTTTGTCGCGAACCGGGCGACGGGCCGAAAGCCTGGATTATCTGCAACGCGCCATCGCGATCAAGCGTGAAACGGTGGGCACCGACAGCCTGTATTTTCAGTTCGGCTTGCAGAATCTGGCATCGGTGCTGATGCCGCTGGAACGCTATGCCTACGCCGAGGCCTTGTTCATGGAGGCGGAGGAGGGTTTCCGGAAGATAGAGGGGGAAAACAGCCCGCAATCGGCGCGCGCTCTGGCCTATGCCGCCTCCGCGAATGTGGCGCTGGGGCAGCGCGCGAAAGCCATCACCCGTTTCACCACGGCTTTGACGCGGGTCGGCATCGGGTCGGACGGGGACCAGGATATCGGCCAGCGCGTCTATCCCTATCTGGTTCCCGCACTGATCAAGGCAGGCCGGATCGCAGAGTCGCGCAAAGGTGCGATCGCCTATGCGGCGATCACCCGCCAACTGGACAATGCGCCTGCCCTGCCATTGGCAAAGGCGGCGGTGCTGCTGGCATGGACCGGGGCGGACAACGCGGCCTTGGGCGAGAATGCCCGGCGACTGGCCGGCGTCCTGCGCGACGGGGCGGCCATGAACGGCCATGGCGAACTCACCGAAGAACAGCGGGCGGGACTTGATCTGGTGCTGGCGGCTGCGGTGCAGACACAGGACGGCGCCCTGGCACTTGACGCCATGGCCGTGCTTACAGGATCGCGCATCGCCCAGGCGAACCGTTTGGTGGCGCAGCGATTGGTCGAAGATCCCGTGCTGGCGGAACGTGTCCGCCGTCTTCAGGACAGCGTGAAAGTCCTGGAAGTCGCCGACAAGCGGCTACTCAAGGCGCTGGCGACCGACCAGGGCGTCGCTGCGGCGCGGGCGGCGCGCGCGCAGATCGCCATCACGGTGGAGGCAGAACGGGTCGCCATGGCGCGCGACTATCCGCGCTGGGTCGATGCGCATGGCGGCGAACGTCCCGACCTGCGCCGATTGCAATCCGCCCTGGGTCCTCAGGAAGCGCTGCTGGCGGTGATACCCGCTTTTGATGGCGTCTATCTGCTGGCGATCAACGCGCATAGCGCACGGGTCGAACAAGTCGCGATCGGACGCGCCGCGATGGTGGCGATGATCCAACGATTGCGATCCTCGCTCACGCCCAAAGGCTTCGACCAAGCCGCAGCGCAGGACATTTATCGCCAGATTTTCACCCCTGCCATCCTCGCCACGCTGGGCAAGGCCAGAACGTTGAAGATCGTGCCGACGGGCGCCTTTGCGTCATTGCCTTTCGCTTTGCTGCCGCAACGACCGATCGACGCGATCGATCGCGATACGCCCTGGCTGATCAAGCGGTTCGCGATAGAGATACAACCCAGCTTCGCGATCGACGCGGGCAAGCGGCGGCAAATGGGTTCCCGCGATGGACGCTTCCTGGGCATCGGCGCTCCGCAGGCTTTGGCCAAGGCTCACCCGAACGCTGCACCAGATGCGGCCGATGCATGGTTGGTTGCGGCCAATCATCATTTCCGTAGCGGGCAGCCTGACGTCAACGCGTGGTCGCAACTGCCGGACCTGCCCGGATCGCTGGCCGAGCTGCAGGCGGTGGCCAAACGGTTCGGGCCGGATCATGCGACCTTGCTGATCGGCGCGGATGCCAATGAGCGAGCGATAAGGACCCGCGACCTGTCCCCCTATAATGTGATCCTGTTCGCGACCCATGGATTGGTGAATGGGGAGATGGAAGGCGTGACCGAACCGGCGTTGGTCCTGTCGCCATCGGAAGGTGGCGGCAAGGACGCGGACGGGCTGCTGACCGCGTCGGACATCGCGTTGATGCGGATGGACGCGGATTGGGTGATCCTGTCCGCCTGCAACACGGCGGCGGGCGGCGATGCGCAGGCGGCGGCCTATTCCGGTCTGGCGCAGGCGTTCCGCTATGCCGGGGCCGGATCGCTGCTGGTGTCGCACTGGCCGGTGCGGGACGACGCCAGCGCGTTCGTGACGCTGGAAACGGTGAAGGGCGCCAGTCGCGGCCTGCCCCGCGCGGTCGCACTGCAACGAGCGATGCTGAAACTGATGGAGTCGAAGCGTCCGGGCGCGGCGCAGCCCTATATCTGGGCGCCCTTCATCCTGATCGGCCGTTAGCCCGCTTCGAGCGCGGCGGTCGCGTCCATCCAGATTTCTTCCGCCGCGCCGAGTTTCTTCTCCACCTCGGCGCGTTTGACCATGAGCTGGCTGCTGGTCATTTTCGCTTCCGCGCCGGTCGCAGCCTTGGGGTCGGCCAACGCCTGGTCGATGCGGCCGCGTTCGGTGGCCAGCACCGTCATCTCGCGTTCCGCCTTGTTGACCGCGTTCTTCAAGACCTTCTGCTTTTCGCGCCATTCGGCAGCGGCCTTCTTGTCGGCCTTGCGGTCGACCTTCGGCGCGTCGCCGCTGCTGTTGCCGTCGGCCTTGCGCAGGATGATGTCGGTATAGTCGTCCAGGCTGCCGTCGAACGGCTGGGCGGTGCCGTTGTCGACCAGCACCAGACGATCGGCGACCAGTTCGATCATGTGGCGGTCGTGCGACACGATGACCACCGCGCCGCTATAGTCGTTCAAGGCCTGGACCAGCGCCTCGCGGCTGTCGACGTCCAGATGGTTGGTCGGTTCGTCCAGGATCAGCATATGCGGCGCGTCGCGGGTGATGAGCGCCAGCGCCAGACGGGCGCGCTCGCCACCGGACATGGAGCCGACCTTCTGCACCGCACGCTCGCCGGAAAAGCCGAAACGACCGAGCTGGGCACGGACCGCGCCCGGCGTCGCGCCCTTCATGACGCGGGTCATATGTTCCAGCGGCGTGTCGGTGACGTCCAGTTCCTCCACCTGATATTGGGTGAAATAGCCGACATTCATCTTGGGGCTGGAGGCCATCGTCCCTTCCATCGGGGCGAGTTGCGCGGCGATCAGGCGGGCCAGCGTCGTCTTGCCATTGCCGTTGCGGCCGAGCAGCGCCAGACGATCGTCGGGGTCGATGCGCAGGTTGATGCGCTTGAGGATCGGCGTTTCGGTGTAGCCGACCGAGGCCATGTCCATGGTGATGAGCGGCGGGCGCAGTTCGGCGGGGCTGGGAAAGCCGAAATGCAGCGTCGGGTCTTCGCTGGCCGCGGCGATCGGCTGCATGCGGGCCAGCGCCTTGGCGCGGGACTGGGCCTGTTTCGCGGTCGAGGCGCGGGCCGAGTTGCGGGCGACATAGTCCTGCAACTTCTCACGCTCCGCCTGCTGTTTGGCGCGGGCGGATTCGAGCTGGGCGAGCCGTTCGGCGCGTTGCCGCTCGAACGCGTCGTAACCGCCGGGATAGAGGGTGACCTTCCCCCTTCCAGATGGAGGATATAGTCGACCACATTGTTGAGCAGGTCGCGTTCGTGGCTGATGACGACCACGGTGCCGCGATAGGCCTTGAGGAAATTTTCCAGCCAGAGCGTGGCTTCGAGGTCGAGATGGTTCGACGGTTCGTCGAGCAGCAACAGGTCGGGATTGGAGAAGAGCAACGAGGCGAGCGCCACGCGCATCTTCCAGCCGCCCGAATAGCTGTCGAGCGGGCGGCCCTGCATTTCTTCGTCAAAGCCGAGGCCGACCAGAATGCGGGCGGCGCGGGCGGGCGCGGTATAGGCGTCGATCGCCGTCAGCCGCTCGTAAATATGGCCGAGGCGATCAGGGTCCTGCGTATGCTCCGCCTCCGCCATCAATTCGGCGCGTTCCTTGTCGGCTTCAAGCACGGTGTCGAAGGGGGTCGCGGTGCCGGACGGCGCTTCCTGCGCGATATAGCCCAGCCGCGTGTCGCGGGGCATGTCGCACGACCCTTCGTCGGGGTCGAGCTGGCCGATCATCACCTTCATCAGCGTGGACTTGCCCGCGCCGTTGCGGCCGATGAGGCCGACACGGCTGCGCGGCGGCAGGGCGGCGGCGGCACGATCGAGAATGACGCGGCCGCCAAGGCGCACGGTGATGGCGTTGAGATTCAGCATGGGCGCGCCCTTAGCATGGGTGCGCGGGGTCGGGAAGGCGCTGGTGCGGCGTTTTACAAGGCGGTGATGCGTTGCGAAGTTCACACTGTCGTGGCTGACGCAAAAGCATGGGGACGGACGGGTGGCGTAGATTTCGCAATAGGAGAATTTTTGCGAAATGGGGGGGTGGGCCGCGCGGTGGGATTATACCGGATTAGATTGATAGAAACGCATGAGACTGATCACGGCGTTCCCCGGCGAAGGCCGGGGTCCAGGTCAAACCGTGGAACTGGCCCCCGGCCTTCGCTGGGGAACGGCTTATCGGTTCCTATCATGCCCCTTTACGTCGCATGGCATGTAGCAGGTTTACGGTAGGAAAGAGCCGGTGCGATCTTGGCATGCCAGCGCAAGTGTAGGACAGGCGCAACATGGTCCAGCGCAGGCCCGAGCGCAGGGAAAGGGCAGCATCAGGTTTGCGCTTGTGCCGGAACCGATGCGTTTGATGTGTCTAACGCCACTTCAGGTTTCACCTCAGAAAGCGCAACCGACAGCTTCGCGTCTGCCGTTGTGGGGGGCGACATCAACTCCTTGACGACACCCCAATAGCTTTGGGTGACGTGCGCCTGCGCCGCATAGGCCGGATCGGCCATCAGATGCATGTGCAACCGGCGCAGATTATGCCAGGGCACGGAGGGAAACAGATGATGTTCCAGATGATAGCTGACATTCAGCGGCGCGATCAGAAACCGGTCGAGCCAGGTGGGAATAACGGTCCGCGTACCGTTCAATTCCTGCTCGTCGGCTACGCCATTATGCTCGGCCGTCGCCCGAATCCGGTTGAAGACGTTCGCCCAGATGAAGAGCGGGATCATGAAGAGACCCAATATCTGCCAGCGGAAGGGCGACCACAGGATCAAGCCGTAGACCAGCACTGCCCAGACGACATAGCGGAGACGCAGCGACAGGCGATAATCGAAACCGAAGCGCCGGGGATTATGAAAATTGGCGATGGGCGCCCAGACCCGACCGGCCCGCGCCACGCGATAATAGTTGAGACCGGTCAAGCTCCGCACGAGTAGCCAGACCATGCCCATCCTGCTTTTCGGGAAATGCTGATCGGGGTCTTTCCGCTGAACGCGATAATCATAGTCGCGCAGCGTGTTGGTGTAGCGGTGGTGCACCATATGGTTCGCGCGATAGAGATGGATGCTCATCATCAGCGGATAGGAGACGAGAATGTCACCAATGAAATCATTGACCCGGCGATTGCTGAACAGCAATCCATGACACGCATCGTGCATCATCACCGCGAGGCATTGGATGCGCGATCCGATGACGATAGCGGCCAACAGATAGACCGGAATCCGATCGACCTGGATCGCGATCGCACCCGCAGCGATGATGATCACCCATTGCAGCAGCAGCAACAAGGCGTTGCGACGATTGTCTACGACGGACAATTGCCGGATCAGCGGCAGGGTGCCGCGCCGCGAATAGCGATAGCCGGGCGCACGCTCCCCGGCGGTGTCCGTCATGAAAACATGTCTCCGAATGCTGCGCCAACCGTCCTGCGATGATAGGATTGGCGCAAAAGAGCGTCAAGCGACGCTCCAGCCGCGCACTAACCCCCACCCTATCCCTTGGACGTAGCCTCCGCATACAACGTAAACTCGCTCTTCAATCCGCCCACGCTCGATTGCCCGACCCACAGGTCGAACGCGCCCGGTTCGGCGATGCGCTGGCTTCGGGCGCCGACGAACTCCAGGTCGACGCGCGACAACGAGAAACGGACGGTCTTGCTTTCACCCGGCGCCAGCGTCACGCGGGCCATGCGCTTTAGCTCGCGGATCGGGCGGGTGCGGCTGGCGACGCGGTCGCGGGTGTAGAGTTGGACCACTTCGCTGCCCTTGCGGTCGCCCTTGTTGGCGATGCGGGCAGTCACTTCGATCGCGGCGTCCCAGCGCAGCGCGCTGTCGGACAGTTTCAACTGGTCCAGCACGAAGTCGGTATAGGTCAGACCGTGGCCGAAGGGGAAACGGGCGCTGTTGTCGGTGGTGGCGTAGCGGGCCTTATATTCTGTGCTGCCATTGCCCAGCACCGGGCGGCCGGTGGATTTGCGGTCATAGTAGAAAGGCTCCTGCCCGCTTTCCCACGGGAAGCTGACGGGGAGCTTGCCCGATGGATCGACCTTCCCCAGCAGGATGTCGGCGATGGCGTGGCCCGCCTCGCTCCCCAGGAACCAGGTGGCGAGGATCGCCTGCGCATTGGCGACGCCGTCGTGCAGGGCGAGCGCGCGGCCGTGGCGCAGCAGGATGACGACAGGTTTGCCGATGGCCGTGACCGCGTCGGCCAGCGCCTGCTGCGCGGCCGGGATTTCGATGACGGTGCGGGACTGGGCTTCGCCCGACATGGCCTGCGATTCGCCAATGGCGAGCAGGACGATATCCGCCGCTTTGGCCGCCGCGACCGCCTCCGCGATGCCGCCGTCGATCGGCCCGCTGATGTCGCTGCCGCGCGTGACGGTGATTTTCGTCGGGTCGGGCAGCGCGGCGCGCAGGCCCGTGGCGATGTCCACGCCCTTGTCCGGGTCGCCATAGAAGGCCCAGGGGCCGTAGAGGTTGCGGACATCCTCGGCAAAGGGGCCGACGAGGGCGATTGTCTGCCCCTGGCCGGGTCGATCGGCAGGACGCCCTCATTTTTGAGCAAGACGACGGAGCGGGTGGCGGCTTCGCGGGACAGGGCGCGGTGGGCGGGGGTGAAGATGCGGGTCTTTTCCGCTTCTTCATTCAGCGATCTGTACGGATTGTCGAACAGGCCGATGGCGGCCTTCACATAGAGGATGCGGCGCACGGCGACGTCGATCGTGCCCATCGGCACCGCGCCGCTCTTCACCAGATCGGGCAGGTAGCGGATGTAGAGGCCGCTCTGCATCGACATGTCGACCCCGGCGAGAACGGCGAGGCGGGCGGCGTCGCGGTCATCCTCCGCAAAGCCGTGGGCGACCAGTTCTTCGTCGGCGGTGTAATCGGAAAAGACGAAGCCGCGAAACTGCATCTCGCCGCGCAAAATGTCGGTGAGAAGTTCGCTGTCCGCCGTGGCGGGGACGCCGTTGATTTCGTTGAAGGCGGCCATAGTGGTGAGCGCGCCCGCCGCGAACGCCTTGCCGAAGGGGGGCAGATGGGTTTCGCGCAGCGTTTCTTCGCTGATGTCGACATTGCCATATTCCAGGCCCGCGGCGACTGCACCATAGGCGGCGAAATGTTTGGGACAGGCGAGCAGCGCGTCGTCGCGGCGCAGGTCGCGGCCCTGATAGCCCCGGATGCGGGCGGCGGACAGCAGGCCGGTGAGGGTCACGTCCTCCCCTGCCCCCTCCACCACGCGGCCCCAGCGCTGGTCGCGGGCGACATCGACCATGGGGGCGAAGGTGAGGTGGAGGCCAGCGGCGGTGGCTTCGATCGCCTGGGCGCGGGCGGTGCGCTCGCACAAAGCGGGGTCGAAGCTGGAGGCTTCGGCGAGGGGGACCGGGAAGATGGTCTTGAGGCCGTGGATGACATCGCCCGCGAAGAGCAAGGGGATGCCGAGGCGGCTGTCCTTGACCGCGATCTCCTGCGCGCGGCGGCCGCCCGCGACGCCTATCCCGTTGAAGAGGCAGCCGACGCGGCCCTTGCGGATTTCCTGCGCCAGGCGCTTTTCATCCTGGATGCCGACCTGCGGGTTGGGCGGGTTGAACGGGCGGAAGCTGTCGGCGAGGCAGGTCATCTGCCCGGCCTTTTCCTCCAGCGTCATCTTCGCGATCAGGGCGTCGACACGCTCGACATCAGTCTGCGCCAAAGCGCTGCGGGGCAAGCCGATGGCGAGGACGCCGCCAAGGGTGCGGAGGATGAGGTCGCGGCGATCAAGTGTCATGCAGAGCGGGCGTAACCGGGCAAGGATGAATGGAACTTGTCCAAGCGAACGCGGCGGTGCGCATTTCGTTGCACTGCGGCAATGACCCTGCGGCGCGATGGTTTTGGCCAGCGATGGGAGGAAGGCTATGGTGGACGCACTTGGGCTCGAACCAAGGACCCGCTGATTAAGAGTCAGCTGCTCTACCAACTGAGCTATGCGTCCACACCGGCCTGTTTCCGGTCCGGGAAGGACCGACTGCATCGGCCCGATGCAGTGGTGGACAGGGCTGGATTCGAACCAGCGTACGGGAAACCCGGGCAGATTTACAGTCTGCTGCCTTTAACCACTCGGCCACCTGTCCAGTGCCCTGCGCGCCATGAAATTTGCGTTCCCGCCGCGCTGGAGGCGGCTCAATGGCGAAAGGAGACTTGCCTGTCAATGGGTGAATGTGAAAAGAGCGGGCCATGAAAAAAGGTCATCGTTCCGCCAAGCCCAAGGGCGCCTTCCCCCGCTTCTATGGCCGCCACGCCGTCATAGCGGCGCTCGCCAATCCCAACCGCATCGTGCGCAAGATATGGGGCACGCGCGAAGCGCTGGGTGCGCTCGATCTGCCGCCGGTGCTGCCGATCGTCTATTCCGACGTCGCCGACATGGGCCGGATGGTCCCGTCCGACGCGCCGCACCAGGGCATCGTCGCGGAAGTCGAGCCGCTGGACGATGTCTGGCTGGGCGATGTTCTGGAGCAGGGACAGGACGACAAGCGCCCCATATTGGTGCTGGACCAGGTGACCGACCCGCATAATGTCGGCGCGATCCTGCGCTCCGCAGCAGCCTTCAACGCGCTGTGCATCGTCACGCAGGACCGGCACGCCCCGCCCGAATTGGGCGTGCTGGCGCGCGCGGCATCAGGCGCGCTGGAGAATGTGCCCTGGATCCGCGTGGTGAACCTGGCGCGCGCGCTGGAGGAAATTGCCGAGGCGGGTTATTGGCGCATCGGCCTGGACGGCGACGCCGGCACTACGCTGGGCGAGGCGATCGGCGAATTGCGCGTCGCGCTGGTGCTGGGCGCGGAGGGCGAAGGGCTGCGCCACAATACGATCGCCCATTGCGATATCATCGCCAAGCTGCCGATCAGCCCGCGCATGGAAAGCCTGAACGTGTCCAATGCGGCGGCGATCGCCCTCTACGCCGCGACGGTGCGCTGACAAGGCGGAACGGTGGGAAAGGCATCGATCGACGCCCGTCCCACCGTTCCGTCCCGATCAATCTTCCGGTGCGATGGTGATGCGCAGGCCGTCCAGCGCATCGGTCAGCACCACCTGGCAGGACAGGCGGCTGGCGTCGTTGCGATGATCGCTGCTGTCGAGCAGGTCGTTTTCGTCCTCGCTCATCGCGGGCAGCCTGTCGGCGAAGGCGGGATCGACATATATATGGCATGTCGCGCAGGAGCAGCAACCGCCGCACAAGGCCAGTAACTCGTCGAATCCGTTATCGCGAATGACTTCCATGACCGACAGGCCATTATCGCCATCGACGGCCTGTTCTTCACCCGAACGGTTGACCACTATCAGTTTCGGCATCTACCCTCACCCTCCAGAATTTTTCTCAGCCGCTCTGACCGACAGACGCGACGAAATCAAGGGGCCAGACAATAAGCCTATGGTGACGACTGCGGAACAATTGCGCGCCAGCCTGGACGCCATCGCCGCGCTGGAGCCGGGCTTTACGGCCGCGATCGCCCGGGCAGGCTATCCCGCGCCGCGCATGCGCGCGCCGGGCTATGAGACGTTGCTGCGCACGATCGTGGGCCAGCAGGTCAGCGTCGCGTCCGCCGCCGCCGTGTGGCGCAAGCTGGAGGCCGAACTGGGCGAGGGTTGCGCGCCCGACGCACTGGTGGCGCGTGACTTCGATGCTTTGCGCGCCTGTGGCCTGTCCCGCCAGAAACAGGGCTATGCGCGCAGCCTGGCCGAACTGATCCTGTCGGGCGCGCTCGACCTGCATGCCCTGCCCCGGGATGATGAGGAAGCTATCGCGCAACTCGTGCGGATCAAAGGAATCGGGCGCTGGTCGGCAGAAATCTACCTGCTGTTCGCGGAGGGCCGACCGGATGTCTGGCCAGCGGGCGACCTGGCGGTACAGATCGAGATCGGCCGCATCCTGGGCCTGTCCGAACGGCCGAGCGAACAACTGACCCGGCAAATCGCCGAAGCCTGGCGCCCCCATCGGGGCGCAGCGGCCATCATGGCCTGGCACCATTATAATATCGAGGTAATTTGACATGCCCCTGCCCCATGCCCGCTACATCGTCCTCCAGCATGAGGGCGTCTGGAAGATCAATCTGGACAATAAATATTATGGCCCCTTCGCGACCCAGGCACTGGCGGTAGACAGCGCCACGGGCACCGCGCGCAAGGCGAGCGAGGCCGGCTATCCTGCGTCCGTATTGGTGATGGAGGGGACCAAATTCGACACGATATGGACCAGCGTCGAGGCGTGAAAGGCCAGTCGTGAACGCGGCTGGCGGGTATTTTCCAACAGAAGAGGAACCTTAACGCCCGCCCGGGTTTAGTTGGTTCGAGTTATACAGGCCAGAGAATGCGCAAGAAGGTTCTGATTGTCGAGGACGAGATATTCGTCGCGCTGGAGATCGAACAGATCGTTGAGGATGCCGGTTTTGCGGTAGGCGCGATTGCGGCTGATCGGGAAGGCGCGCTGGCCAGCGCCGACGATTGCGACATAGCGCTGATCGATCTGAACCTGCGCGACGGGCCGACCGGCCCGCAGATCGGCGTGGAACTGGCGGCCCGCCACGGTATCCGCGTTATCTATGTCACCGCCAATCCCGCACAGATTGGGGACGCTTCGGTCGCAGCGCTGGGCGTGATCACCAAACCCTTCCGCGCGCAGAGTATTTCCGCTGCATTGCGCCTGGCTGCGTCCGAGCAGCCGGTGCTGGACGATGTGGAAATCGTCGGCTTTACGCCGTTCCCGCCAGCCGACTCATGGAACGGGATGGAATCCAGAGGCTGAGGCGCAACCCGCCTGCCCTCCAGTCCCGTTCGATCCGTCCACCCAATTGCCGTTCGACGCTGAGCGTCATCAACCGCGTTCCAAAGCCGTCGGTACCGCCGGGCTTGATCGTCGGACCGCCCTCTTCCAGCCATTCGATCCGGATGGCATCGCCTTCCACCGACACATCCAGATGGACCGTGCCATCGGTTGTCGATAGCGCCCCATATTTGGCGGCGTTGGTCGCCAGTTCATGGAACAGCAGCGACAGCGGCGTTGCAGACCGATCATCGATCAACGGATCATGACCTGATATCGTGATCCGCGATCCGCTTTCGCCGCGATAGGGCGCGAAAATCTGGTCCAATATGCCCCACAAGCGGCCCTGCCGCCCGCCCAGTTGCGACGCGGAGTCGATACTGTGCGGCCGGACGAAATCATGCGCGCGACCCAGCGCCAGAATACGATCGCGCAGGTCATCGGCCACGTCGCGAATTTCGGGATGCTGCCGCGCCGACAGGCCGATCAGCCCGGCGATGACGGAAAAGATATTCTTGATCCGGTGCGACAGTTCGTGCGCGATCAACTCACGCTCTTCCATCATCAGCTTCTGTTCGTGGATCTCGGTGCAGGTGCCGATCCAGCGTATGATGACGCCGTCACCGTCCCGGATCGGCAGCGCGCGGCCCAGCGTCCAGCGATATTCGCCGCTATGATGGCGCAGCCGATATTCGATCTCATAGGGCTCGCCGGTTTCCAGGCTGTTGCGCCAGCGCGACCAGGCGCGTTCCTGATCGTCGGGATGGAACATGTCGTTCCACCCTTCCCCATCGGTCGATCCCGCCTGTACGCCTGTATAATCGTACCAGCGCGCATTATAATAATCATGATAGCCGTCGGGCAGCGTGGACCAGACCATCTGCGGCATCGCGTCCGACAAGGTGCGGAACATGCGGTCGCTTTCGGCGATGGCGGCGGCGTCCATACGCTGCCGTGCGATGATGTCGCGGTCGCGGCGGCGGCCTTCCAACTCCACCATCACCTGCCGGGCAAGCAAGGTCAGACCCTTACGCTGCAACGGGGTCAGATCGTCGCGCGGGACCGTATCGATGACGCAGAGCGCACCGAGAGGCTCTCCATCCGCGCCCACCAACGGCGCGCCGGCGTAGAAACGAATATGCGGCGGCCCGGTAACAAGCGCATTATCCGCAAAACCGGGATCGACCGCCGCATCCGGCACCACGAAAATGTCCGGCTTCAACATGGCATGCTGGCAAAAGGACACGTCGCGTGGCGTTTCGTCCGCGTCCAGACCAGTACGCGCCAGGAACCGCTGGCGTATATTTTCCACGATGCTGACGAGCGCGATCGGCACATCGCACAGGCGCGCCGCAAACGCCGTGATATCGTCCAGGCTGCGGAAGCCACCGGCGTCGAGATCGTAGAGCGCCAGCAGCGCCGCCCGATCGGTCGTCAGCTCGCATGTCTCAGCCATCGCTGACCCGCTCGATGTCGGCGCCCACGGCGGACAGCTTTTCTTCCAGCCGTTCATAGCCGCGATCGAGATGATAGACCCGGTTGACCTGGGTTTCGCCTTCGGCCGCAAGGCCAGCGAGGATCAGGCTCATCGACGCGCGCAGGTCGGTCGCCATCACCGGCGCGCCGACCAGCTTGTCGACGCCGCGCACGACCGCGGTGCGGCCGTTGACCGCGATGTCCGCGCCCATGCGGGCCAGTTCGGGAACATGCATGTAGCGATTTTCGAAGATCGTCTCGGTCAGGACCGATGCGCCATCCGCCTTCGTCAGCATCGCCATGAACTGCGCCTGCATATCGGTCGGGAAGGCTGGGAAAGGCGCAGTCGACACGGTCAGCGGCTTGAGCTTGCCATCGGATGCGATGCGGATGCCGTCCTTGTGCGGATCGACCTGCACGCCCGCATCGCGCAGCGCGGCCAGGATGGCGTGCATGTCTTCGGCATTGGCGCCGATCAGGTCGATGTCACCCCCGGTGATGGCGGCGGCGCAGGCATAGCTGCCCGCTTCGATCCGGTCGGGCATCACGCGATAGGTCGCGCCGTGCAGCCGGTCGCGGCCGTGGATGACCAGCTTGTCGCCGCCTATACCCTCTATGTCCGCACCCATGGCGACCAGTAGGTTGCACAGGTCCACGATTTCCGGCTCACGCGCCGCATTTTCGAGGATACAGGTGCCCTTCGCCAGGACGGCGGCCATCAGCGCATTTTCGGTCGCGCCGACCGACACGACGGGGAAGGTGTAGATGCCGCCAGGCAGGCCGCCATCGGGCAGGCTGGCGCGGACATAGCCGGCCGCGATCTCGATGATCGCGCCAAAGGCCTCAAGCGCTTTCAGGTGCAGGTCGATCGGGCGGTTGCCGATCGCGCAGCCGCCCGGCAGCGACACCCGCGCTTCGCCCGCGCGGGCGAGCAGCGGCCCCAGCACCAGGATCGATGCGCGCATCTTGCGCACGATGTCGTAGGGCGCTTCGGTCGAGGTGACGCGGCCCGCCCGCATCGTCATGACGCGACCGAAATCCTCCGGCCGCGCGCCCTCTATCATGGTCGATACGCCCAGCTGGTTCAGCAGATGACCGAAACTGTCGACGTCGGCCAGGCGCGGCAGGTTGCGCAGCGTCACCGGCTCGTCGGTCAGCAGCGCGCAGGGCAGCAGCGTCAGGGCGGCGTTCTTTGCGCCGGAGATGGGAAGGCGGCCGTTGAGCGCGTTGCCGCCGCGAATGTGAATGCGGTCCATTGGGCAGGGTTAATAGCGTGTAATGCGCCCCGCGCAAGGCGGCTCTGGGACCATGCGCCATGCCCGACCGGACGTGATGGGCACAGGGTGCAACATTATTGCAAAGCACGCGCCGACCTTGATCGAGTTTAGTGCGGATTCTGAAAATGCAGCCAAAAGGCGGATAGGGCGTTTTGCCATCGTAACGATATTCGTAAAGAAGGTGTATTTGGTGGCGACAAGTTGTTTCGCGGAAAGGCTGGCACAACATGTGCCCCTGTCCGACGCGGAAAAAAAGGCGTTGGCCCGACTTGAGGAAAATCCGCGCAAGATAAAGCGCGGCGCGATGATCCAGCGGGTCAACGACACGGTGACGGAATTATTCGTGCTGCGCGAAGGCCGTGTGATGAGCTTCGTCATCCTGCCCGATGGCAGCCGACAGATATTGCGCGTCTATTTTCCCGGTGATTTCATCGGGTCGGCCAGCACCATCTACAGCAAGGCGCCCGAATCGCTGGTCGCGCTGTCAGACGCGATCGTCTGCCCGTTCGACAAACATGCGCTGCGCCGGTTGCTGGAGGAGCATCCCCGCGTCGCCGCGCTGTTGTTTCTGCTCTCCAATGCGGAACGGGTGGCGCTGACCGACCGGCTCGCCGCGCTGGGCCGCACATCGGCCAAGGCGCGGGTCGCGTCCTTCCTTCTCGACATGTTCGACCGGCTGCGCGTGACCGACGACAGCATCACCGACAGTTTCGACCTGAAGCTGACGCAGGAGGAGATTGGCGATTCGATCGGCCTGACGTCGGTTCATGTGAACCGGATGATCCGGCAGATGGAGCAGGAAGGGCTGATCAGCCGCTCCAACGGGCGCATCATCCTGAACGACATGGCGCGGTTGGAAGAGATCGGCCATTATACCAATCGGCACAAGGACATGGACCTGGACTGGTTGCCGGTCGGCTGACGCTGGGGACTGGTTGACGACCAGAAACGCAGGCGACACGCCCTTGGGCGCAGCAGGCGCGCCGCCATGCCGCCAAGGATCGTCACGCCAGCAGCTCGACATCCCAATAGAGCCAGTCATGCCAGCTTTCGTGCAGATAGCCCGGCGGAAAGGCGCGGCCATGTTCCTGCAAATGCCAGCTGGTGGGGCGGATCGGCTGGACATACAGGCTCATGCCCGCTTCCTTGGGCGTCCGGCCGCCCTTTTTGAGGTTGCAGGGCGAACAGGCGGTCGCGACATTTTCCCAGGTGGTGCGCCCGCCCGCGCGGCGCGGCACGACATGGTCGAAGGTCAGGTCGTTCGTCGTCCCGCAATATTGGCAGGAAAATTTGTCGCGCAGGAACAGGTTGAAACGGGTGAAGGCGGGATGTTCGGACGGGCGAACATATTGTTTGAGCGCGATGACCGACGGAATGCGCATGTCCACGCTGGGGCTGTGCACATGCCGCTCATAGCTGGCGATGATGTCCACCCGGTCCAGAAACACCGCCTTGATCGCAGTCTGCCAGGGCCACAGACTGAGCGGATAATAGCTGAGCGGGGTATAATCCGCATTCAGAACGAGCGCCGGGCAGTTTTCCGGGTGCCGTATGAGGTCGGGATGGTACATAGAAACCTTCTTCCCCCTTGCCGCCGCCGCTGATCCTCCAGCAAGGTGACAGCAGCATGACAGCATTAACGAATATCTCCCGTCAAGAGCCTGTATGACTCATCTTGCCAAACCACAGCATATGGTGACCCGCTTCGCCCCCAGCCCCACCGGGTTGCTGCATGTCGGTCATGGCTGGTCGGCGTTGATGGGACATGACATGGCGCGCGCGGCCGGCGGCGCGTTCCGGCTGCGGATCGAGGATATAGACGGCACGCGGAGTCGCGCAGAGCATGTCGCGGGCATACTGGCCGATCTGGCCTGGCTGGGCGTCGCATGGGATGGCGAGGTCGTCTTCCAGTCGCAGCGGCTGGACCGATATGATGCGGCGCTTGAACGGCTGCGGGGACAAGGGCTGCTCTATCCCTGTTTCTGCACCCGCGCCGATATCCAGGCCAGCCTGACCGCGCCGCACGGGCCGGAAGGGCCGGTCTATCCAGGCACCTGCCGGGGCCTGAGCGACGCAGAGCGTACACGCCGGATCGCCGCGGGCGAAGCGCATGCCTGGCGGATCGATATGGCCCAAGCTGTAGCGCGGATGGGGGTGCCGGCTTGGCGCGCGCTCCCGTTCCAGGCGCCGGATGGCATGGAAACCACCTTGCAAATCGCCACCCCCCTCGCCCATGGCGATGTCGTGCTCGCGCGCAAGGATGCGCCCGCCAGCTATCATCTGTCCTGCACGCTGGACGATGCGGCGATGGGCGTGAGCCATGTGCTGCGGGGCAGCGACCTGCGCGGGGCGACCGATGTCCACCGGCTGATACAGGCGCTGCTGGATCTGCCCAGCCCGACCTACGTCCATCACCCGCTGCTGATCGGGGCGGACGGCAGACGTCTTGCCAAGCGCGACGGGTCGATCGCGCTGGCCGATCTGCGGGCGCAGGGCATGGACCCGGCGATGCTGGCCGCCGACCTGCGGGCGGGACGCTTTCCATTTGGCATCACGGCTGCAAACGCCTAGACTAAGCCCATGAACACCATCCTCGTCATCGCCCTGATCCTTGCCATGGCTGCGACGCTGTTCGCGCTGATCCGGGGCATCGTCGCCTTCCTCCAGACCACCAAGGAAGAGCTGAACCTGCCCGAAGGCGCGGTGCGGCCGTCGAGCGTCAAGCAGAACAAGATGATGCTGAACCGCGTGCTGTTCCAGGCGGCGGCGGTCATCATCGTGGCGATATTGCTGCTGTCCAAGGGGCACTGAGCGGTTCGGCGTCGGCTGGAACGGCTGACGGCTTTCCAAACGCAAAAACAGAGTCGGGCAGACAGCCGATGGTCAAGCTGAACAAGATCTACACGCGCACCGGCGACAATGGGACGACAGGCCTGGCCGACGGATCGCGCCTGCCCAAATATGCGCCACGCATGCAGGCCGTGGGCGATGTCGATGAAGCGAACAGCGCCATCGGCCTGGCGATCGTCGCAATGGCTGACTGCCCGGAAGCCGCCTGGCTGACCGTCATCCAGAACGACCTGTTCGATCTGGGTGCAGACCTGGCGACGCCCATTCCGGAGGGAGAGGACGTGCCCTGGGCGCTGCGCATCGTGGCAAGCCAGGTGGCGCGACTGGAGCAGCAGATCGATGCGATGAACGCCGATCTTGCCCCACTCGACAGTTTCATCCTGCCCGGCGGATCGCCCGCCGCCGCCGCTGTCCATCTCGCCCGCGCGATCACGCGCCGGGCCGAGCGCAGCGCGACCGCTGCCGCTGCGGAGGTTGCGCTCAATCCCCAGGCGCTCGTCTATCTCAACCGGCTTTCGGACCTGTTGTTCGTATTGGCGCGCCGGTTGAACGGCAATGGCGCGGCCGACGTGAAATGGGTGCCCGGCGCGTCGCGCTGAGACGGGACGACGCGGGTAAACCAAGGACGCACGGCCTGACTCTCCTGCAGCACGGCCTGTCTTACGCCCGATCGTTAACCCTGTTTCTTCACACTGCATTGAGAACCGGGCTGAGAAGGCATTGCGTCCATAAAAGAGACGGGGATCGCCATGCATTTCTACCTCGCCACATCCTTCATTTTTCCACGGTCGCTGCGCCTGCGGCTCTTTACCCTCTGTTTCGTCGCGACCCATCTGCCGTTGCTGGGCTATCTGGCCTTGGGCCTGACGACCGGGCGTATCCAACTGGCTGAATTCCTATTGCTGACGGTGGCCACGGTGATCGGCACCGGCATCGCCCTGCTGGGCATCGGCGCGCTGCTGAACCCAATCCATGCGCTGGCGCAGACGCTGCACAATGGCGAGGGCGGCGCCGTCGCGCTGCCCGAAGTGGGGGATGTCATCAATACCCTCTACGCCGGGGTGCAACGCGTCGCGAGCGTGACCCGCGAGCGGCTGGACGACCTGCATCAGATCGCCCACGAAGACCCGCTGACCGGCATCGCCAACCGGCGCGGCTTTCTGGCCCATATGGCCGCGCTGCCCCAGGACCGGCGCAAGGGCTGCGTCGCGATCATCGACATCGATTATTTCAAGCGGGTCAACGACCTGTCGGGTCATGAGGAAGGCGACCGGGTGCTGGCGTCCTTCGCCACCCGCCTGTCCGCGCTGGTGCGGCGCGTCGACATGGTTGCCCGCTGGGGCGGTGAGGAATTCGCCATCTTCTTCCAGGACTGCATAGAGGATGAGGCCAGCTGGTCGCTCGCGCGGATCGCCAGCCGGATGCGCAGCGATCCGATCGGTCAGGTGCATGACCGGCCGATCAGCTTTTCCGCCGGCGTTTGCCGCTGGGCCGGCGGCGACCTGGAGGATGCGTTGCGCCGCGCCGACGACGCGCTGTACGAGGCCAAGCAATCGGGTCGCGACCGCGTCTGCCGCGCCGCGCCGATCCTGCAGGAAGTATGACCTTTCGGGTAGGGCTGGAACCGCCCGCCCGTTTATGCGCTTTTCCCTTCAGAGAGCGGATCGACCGTATCGGAAGGGACAGGCATGGCCAAAAGCTGGACGGATGCCCGTCAGGACGATCTGGAAGACCGCTACAGGACCGTGCGCGGGCTGACCGATGCGCTGGCCGCGCCCCTGTCGGACGCGGACGCGACGGTCCAGTCTATGGCCGATGCGTCCCCTGCGAAATGGCATTTGGCCCATACGAGCTGGTTTTTCGAGACTTTCGTTCTGCGCGATCACGTTCAGGGATATCGGCCGTTCGATCCGCGCTACGCCTTCCTGTTCAACAGCTATTATGAGGCGGAGGGCGCGCGCCATGCCCGGCCGCTGCGGGGCATGCTCACCCGGCCCTCGCTCGATGACATCCGGGCCTACCGCGCGCATGTCGATGCTGCGCTGACTGCCGCACTGGGCATGCTGCCGCAGGCGGCGCGCGCACTGGTGACGCTGGGGCTGCATCATGAGCAGCAGCATCAGGAATTGCTGCTGACCGACCTGCTCCACCTATTCTCGCTCAATCCGCTGGAGCCTGCGCTGTTCGGGGCGCCCAGCGCTGCTCCGGTGGCCCTGCCCGGCCCGCTCCACTGGATCGAGGGGCGCGAAGGATTGGTGGAGATCGGCGAGGATGGGCGGAATGCCTTCGCCTTCGATTGCGAAGGGCCACGGCACAAGGTCGTGCTGCGTCCTCATGCTCTGGCGCATCGACCGGTGACGAATGGCGAATGGATCGCCTTTATCGAGGATGGTGGCTACCGTAACGCCGCGCATTGGCTGTCGGACGGATGGGCCTGGGTGCAGGGCGAAGGGATCGACGCCCCAGCTTATTGGAAACAGGGCGAGCAGGGCTGGACCCGCTTCGGCCTGGACGGGCGCCAGCCAGTCAACCCGGCTGCGCCCGTCACGCATATCAGCCTGTATGAAGCCGACGCCTATGCGAGTTGGGCCAACGCGCGCCTGCCGACCGAGGCCGAATGGGAAAGCGCGGCGCAGAATCTCCCGGCGGGCACCGGCAATCTGCTCGACGATGCGGCCTGCCCGCGTCCGCGCCCGGCCGATGCGGTATCCACGCTGACGCAGATGTTCGGCGACGTGTGGGAATGGACCGGCAGCGCCTATCGCCCTCACCCCGGTTTTCGCGCCGCACCGGGCGCGGTTGGAGAATATAATGGCAAGTTCATGTCGGGGCAGTTCGTGCTGAAGGGCGCAAGCTGCGCCACCCCGCGCGGCCATACGCGCGCGAGCTACCGCAATTTCTTCTATCCCCATCAACGCTGGCAGTTCACCGGGCTGCGGCTGGCAAAGGATTTGTGAGCGCCATGTTGCTGACCGACACCCCCCCTGCCCCGACTCGCACGATCGATCCGGCCTTTCATCACGATATCGTTGCGGGCCTTTCGCGCAGTCCCAAGGCGACGCCGCCCATCTGGTTCTACGACCGGCGCGGTTCCGAATTGTTCGAGGCGATCACGGACCTGCCCGAATATTATCCCACGCGTACCGAGACGGCGTTGCTGGCGACCCATGGTGCGGATTTTGCGGCGGCGGTCGGCGAAGGTCGCGCGGTGGTGGAGTTCGGCGCGGGGAGCTCGCGCAAGACGCCGCACCTGCTCCGCGCGATCGCGCCTGCCGCCTATGTACCGATCGACATCAGCGGGGACTTTCTCCACGCCAGCAGCGCGGCGCTGGCCGACGCCTTTCCGGGCCTGCCGGTGCTGCCGGTCGTCGGCGACTTCAACCGACCGCTGGCCCTGCCCAGCGCGATCGAAGGGTTGCCACGCCTGGGATTTTTCCCCGGCTCCACCATCGGCAACATGGAGCCGGACGCGGCGGTCGACCTGCTGCGCGCCATGCGCCGTCTGCTGGGCGATGACGCCAAGCTGCTGATCGGCATGGACCGGATCAAGGATCGCGACCGATTGATCGCCGCCTATGACGATGCGCAGGGCGTGACCGCCGCCTTCAACCTCAATCTGGTCGAGCGGATCAACCGCGAGCTGGAGGGCGATATGCCGATCGACGGCCTTGCCCACCGCGCCATCTGGAACGACGACAAGGCCCGGATCGAAATGCATCTGGAGGCGCAAAGACCGTTGCATTTCCACATTGCCGGCCACCATTTCCACATGGATGCGGGCGAAACGATCCATACGGAGAGCAGTCATAAATATGGCGCGCGCGACCAGCGATTGCTACTACGCGCAGGCGGTTGGGAGCCAGTCGAGGAATGGACCGACGATGACGGCCTGTTCGCGCTGGTGTTGGCGGAAGCGGGTTGAGCCGAGAACTGTCTACGGCCCGGCATCAGCAGTAGAGATACACGCACACACCGGCATCCCGCGACCAGTCTACTCCGCCACGAGCAGCAGCAAGTCGCGCAGGTCGGTGAGGCTGGGCAATATCTGCGCGCAAGCGAGCGCCAACTCTTCGGTGGGCGGCAACAGGTCCGGAACCATGACCGTCGCGATGCCCGCCGCCGTGGCGGAGCGGACGCCCGCGTAACTGTCCTCCACCGCAACGCAATGGGCCGGATCGACGCCCAGCAGGCGGGCGGCGAGCAGATAGGGTTCGGGGTGCGGTTTGGGTCGGTCGACGTCGCTGCGTGTCACCACCACATCGAAATAGGGGAGCAGCCCGCTCTTCTCCAGCCGCGCCTGCGCATAGGGCGCGGCGGTCGAGGTGGCGAGCGCCATCGGGATGCCCGCCTGCGCCAGATGATCCAGGATCAGCCGCGCGCCGGGGCGGAGCGGGATGCCCGCATCCACCGCTGCTTCGAACAGGGCGTCGCTGTCGGCATAGAAACGGTCGAGCGGGAAGTCCGGCCCCAGATGCGCCGCCAGCATCCGCTCATTTTCATCGCGATGGATGCCGACCATCGACAGCAGCAGCTCGTCCGACATCGGCCAGCCGATCGCCTGCCCCGTTTGCGCAAAGGCCTGCCGATGCGCCGCCTCGGTATCGATCAGCGTCCCGTCCATGTCGAAGATCACCGCGCGGATCGGGTCCGGCAGATGGGAGGCGGCGAGCGACGGGGCGGGTTGGCGAAGCGGATGGGTCATGGCGTAGATATGGCCGCCTTTCGTTCCAATTCCATTGCAAAGCGTGCCATGCTGATTGCATGCGGCAGAACCGCGCGATCCCTTCGCGAGCCTGTCGAGAAGCGGGCAGAATTGCGCGCGCGGCTTTTCGATGCCGCGCGCACTTAACGGCCCTTGCCTGCCGCTGCCTACTCGGTCACCTGCGCCGACCAGGTTCTGATCCAGTGCCACGCGCCACGGCATTCGCCCATGCTGGTGGCTTCGATCAGGCGAAAGCGGGTGCCGTCCCAGACATAGGCTTCGCTGCCGCCGCAATCGCCCAGCCCACGCCCCTTGGCGAAGCTGTCGAGCCGCAGCTTGTCCGCCGTCCAGCCGGCATTGACCAGCATGGGACGCGCCTCTTCCTCGCTCCAGCCCGGCTTCAGGTCGAAGCTGGCCAGACGGAAGACACGCCGACCCGCAACGCCGGTGGCGATCACCGGAACGGCCGTGCTGTTATAGGCGCCGCTGCCGCAGGGCACGAGGATCAACGTCTCCGTCTTCGAAAGGCGATATTGTTCGGGCGACTGGCCGCGCCGCATCTCATCGGTGCAGCGCGTGAACTTGGCGAGCGCTGTCAGTTCCTCCCGCCACAGACCGGCCGGGGCTGGCCCGACCGGCAGCGGCGCGCGGCGAACGGTGGGAGCGGCAGGCGCGGCGCGCACGGCGATCGGCCCCATTGCGCCGGTCGCGACCAGCGCGGTGCTGGTCCCGGCCCGGCCCTGGCGCGCATCCATATAGCGCAGCGCCGCGCCCGATCCGGCCAGCGAGGGCTTGCCCAGCAGGCGGTTGCCCGACCGTATTTCCAGTACCCCGCCCCGCGCCATGGCGATGGCCAGCGCCGACGCCTGCGGTCCACGCACCGTGGCGTCGCCATCGCGGCTCATGGCGCTGGCGATGCGGCGACCATCGACGTGGAAGCTGAACTCGCCGCCGCCCTTGCCGTCCCGACTGACCCACACTTCCGCGGCGGTATCCGGCCCCGCGTCCCGCACGATCCCCACCATGACCGGACCGTCCGGCCAGTCGCTGCCCTCCGGCAGCAGGGATACCGCTTCGCATCGGTTGCGATTGTCGCAGCCGATCGTCCAGTCCCTGTAGGTTTCCAGCACACCGGGTTTTGGCGTCAGCGCTTTGGGCGCAGGTGCCTGCGTCGCACCGGCACCCGACCAGCCAAGGGCCGCCAGCGCGACCAGGAAATAATGTTTTGCCCCCATGGGTTAACCATAACCGATTTGCAGGGACGATGGTAGCGTTTCCGTTACGCAGCCGACCTGACCATTTACAGGCTCAGCATCAGCCCGGCCAGCGCCGCGCTCATCAGATTGGCGAGGCTGCCTGCGACCAGCGCCTTCAATCCCAGCTTCGCGATCATCGGTCGCTGGTTGGGCGCCAGATTGCCGGTCACCGCCATCTGGATCGCGATCGAACTGAAATTGGCGAAGCCGCACAGCGCAAAGGTGATGATGGCGATGGTCGGGGGCGACAGGACGCCCTGCACCTGGCCCAGGTTGATATAGGCGACGAATTCGTTGAGCACGACCTTCGTCCCGAACAGCCCGCCTGCCACCTGCGCTTCGGCCCAGGGGATGTTGAGCAGATACATGACCGGCTGGAAGACATAGCCCAGCAGCATCTGGAAGCTGAGGGTCGGGTAGCCGAACCACGCGCCGATGCCGCCCAATATGCCGTTGGCGAGCGCCACGAGCGCCACGAAGGCCAGCACCATCGCGCCCACTGCGACAGCGAGTTTGACACCTGTCTGCGCCCCTTGCGCGGCGGCCATGATGAGGTTGGCGGGCTTTTCCTCGTCATGGCTGGCCTGCGGCATGGGTTCGCCCGGCGTGCCTTCGGGCAGCAGCGCGGCGGGGCCTGCACCGCTGATGCGGGTGTCGGGCAGAAGCAGGTCGGGATGGTCGCCCAGCGGCAATTCGCCCTGCACCGGCACGCGCGGGTCGGGCATCATGATCTTGGCCATCAACAGCCCGCCCGGAGCCGCCATGAAGCTCGCCGCGAGCAGATAGTCGATCTTGATCCCCATCGACGCATAGGCGGCCAGGATGGTGCCCGCCACGCCCGCCATGCCGCTGGTCATGACCGCGAACAGCTGCGGCGGGGTCAGGCCCGCCAGATAGGGGCGGATGACGAGCGGGCTTTCGCTTTGTCCCACGAAGATGTTGGCGGCCGCGCACAGGCTTTCGACCTTCGACACGCCCGTCACCTTTTCGATCGCGCCGCCGACCCAGCGAACGATGAACTGCATGATCCCCAGATAATAGAGGATCGACACCAGGCTGGCGAAGAAGATGATGACGGGCAGCGCCGCGATGGCGAAGCTGGCCCCGCCGATTTCGGGCCGAGCCAGCGGACCGAAGATGAAGTCCGTCCCCGCCTGCGCATAGCCGAGCAGGTTGGCGACCCCGCGCGACATGCCCGCGATGATCGATCGTCCGGCAGGTACGTAAAGCACCAGCATGGCGATTCCCGCCTGGAGCAGGAAGGCCGCGCCCACGACCCGCGGCCTGATGGCGCGACGGTCGGAGGAGAGGGCAAAGGCGATGGCGAGGATGAGCAAAATGCCCGCGAGGCCGATAAGAAGATGCATGAGGCGCTTTCGCGTGAGGACAAACGCGGTGACTATATGGGCCACGACGCCCAGAGGCCAGAGCGTTTGACGCAGACCCGGCCTTCCCTCAATCTTCGAAGGCGAGCGAAACCCAGGAGGCCATGGCGTCGAGCGCCAGCGGCGAAAGGCGAATCGCGCGGCGGCGGCGACTATTGGGCGACGTGCGATGTTCGTTCAGCAGGCCGCGCCGCTCCATCGTGCCGACCTGACCCACGACGACGCTCAGCGACAGACGCAGGCTTTCGCTCATCTGTTCCAGCGTGAGCGCATGGCCTTCCAGTTCCGCCTGATACAGCGCCAGCAATATGTCCCACGCCGGATCGGCGAACAGATTCTGGCCAAACAGCATCGCCCGCACCCGCCGCGCTTCGAGATAGCGGGCCAGTGCGGGAAGCTGGTCGTTGCCCTCCCCATCCAGGATCGCGGGGTCTTCCTTGCGGGCATGGAAATTGGTCAGGCAGCGTTGCAACGCGACCACCAGGTCGACCGCCTCCTGATTGGGGAGGGTCCGATCAGGCGGGATATGGACGGTCATGAAAGGCTTTCCGGTCGAGTTCGATGCCGATGATCGTAAAAAGCAGCAACGGAATGACCCAGACCGTGCTGAGGCCGGCATAGATGCGGTCTGAAAATTGGAGCATGACCATGGTCGCGACATGGGTCAGGACGGTCAGCAACTGGCTGGCGGCGGCCCATATGGGCCAATAGCGAGTGCTGCGCAGCATCAACCACACGAGACAGCCCAGCAGCGTCGAATCGACCAGCATCAACCATAGCTGGGTCGCATGCCACGACCCCGCCAGTTGGGCCGGGATGGTCAGCACGACGCAACCCAGGAAGAACAGAACGAACCATCGCCCGTCCCTGCCGCCGAATAGTCCGGCGAAGAGGCAGCCGAGGAGGGTCAAGAGCCAGAAGAAAGCCGCCAGCATCTGCATTTCCGATTGAGGGGGGAAGCAAGGGTCATGCAGATGCCGACGACTTTCACCCAGATCAAGCGACCAGGGTCAGGTGACGCGCGGTTTCGCGCTGTTCGAGTTCCAGGCCGATCGGGCAACCGACCGCCGTTGCGGGAATGGCGCTGGCGTGCAGGCAACGGGTGAGCAGCGCGGTCGCGCGGACCATGTCGCTGCGCCCTTCGATGATCTTCGTTGCGCTGTCGTGAATCTGCTTGATGATGCGCTGGCTTTCGCTGGCGGTCAGGCCCGCCCCCTGCGACGCCGTCAGGAAGGCCGTGGTCAGCTGCGCGGTATCGACCAGCGCGGTGTCAAACGCGGCGAAGGCCTGGCGGGTCTGATCGGCGACGGCCTGGGTCTTTACAGGATCGAGGTTGAGCACAAGTCATCTCCTTCGCACGACGCCCTTGTCGGGCGGTGCGTTCTTCAGCGTGGCGATTTGGGACGGATCAGCCCAGGACCGTGAAGGCCCCACGAATGAGTAGCAGCAAAGCGACGACACCGACGCCGGTCAGAACGGCGGCCCGGACCATCGCCAATATGCGGCCATCGACACTCAGTTCATTGGTTGATCCCCCTAGCGGCGGACCGAAGGCCAGGATGCGGCGCAGGAAGCTGTTGGGTTCCGTCCGCACATCCGGCCTGTTCGGCTGATCAAGGGATGACGCAGGATCGGGTTGGGGCGCAAGCGGCTCCGGTTGATATATCAATGGCTGATATGTGCCGATTTGGGCCGGACGTTGCTCAACCGAAACGAAAAGGCGCGCCGCTTCCTTGCGCGATGGCACGCCGAACTTGCGCAAACTGGTGCGGACGCGCTGATCGACCGTATGCTCCGACACATGGAGCTGACGGGCGATCTCCTTGGAATTGAAGCCCTGCGCCACGAGCCGCAGGCACTGCTTTTCCCCCTCGCTCAAGGCTGGAAGGGTTTGCGCCACTGCATCATTCCTCCTGCGTGAACCACTCGCCGACCAACATATGGCCGGTTCGGGAGGCTCAGCCACCCACATCTCTATTCGCCACTCAGGGTTGCGATTCGGTTTCACCCGTCCCTAAAGTGACACGGCAGGTCGCATGCATGCAATGCAGATGGCCGACGATCCGTTCCGCAGGGCGGAGAGGGACCGACAAAAGGCGCGGGGCTGCCGCGAATCTTTGGCGCGCAGGCCGCCCGCGATGCGGTTCAGCGGAAGATATCGCCCATGTCCGCCGCCGTCTGCTTGGGATCGGGACCGAAGCGATTCTCGCCGCGCGTGCCGTCCAGGCACATGAAGACCAGCACGATGATGCCGCCGACATAAGGGACGAAGTTGAGCAGCACGAACCAGCCGCTCCTGTTCTGGTCATGGAAGCGGCGGACCTGCACCGCGAAGGACGGAATGATGAGCACGGCCACCAGCACCAGCAGCAGGATCACCATCAGCGACGCCCCACCCGATGCCTGGCCGCTGGGAAAACCGCCCAGGATCACGCCCACTATACCCAGTGCGATCGCCGCCAGCATATAGCCGAGGAAGAACATCCAATATTCCTTGCGGCGCGAACGTCCCGAGAAATCGGCGTAGCGCCTGAGCGGCAAGAGCATATATTCCATCTGCGTTTCCCCTGTTTGCGAGCCACGCAGGATAGGAAAGGCTTTTGCGCCTGTCTTGCAAAAAGCTGTGATGCCAAAAACTCGAAGGCGCGAAAGCCGCGCCGCTTATCAGGCGTCGGGCTTCGTGCCGCCTTGCTTGGCCTTGTGCGCGGCGAGCAGCGCGTCGATTTCCACGATGCGCAACCGTTGGGGCGTGTCTTTCGCCAGCCCCTTCAATCGGCATTCCGCCCAAAGAGCGCGGCGTTCCGAAGTCAGCGCCTTGAGATAAAGATCGGCCATTCTTGTGGCTTCCTTGCTAAAAAGAAAGGGCCGATGCCTCGCGACACCGGCCCTTTCTGCATATCATGGTAACGAGGGATCAGGCCGCCTTTTTGCGGGCAACCTGAAACATCAGGCCGCCTTTTTGCAGGCAACCTGAAACATCAGGCCGCCTTGGACCGGCTCATACGCTTGCGCTCGTTCGGATCGAGGTAGCGCTTGCGCAGACGGATGGTCTTGGGCGTCACTTCGACCAGTTCATCGTCATCGATATAGGCGATCGCCTGCTCCAGCGTCAGCTTCCAGGGCGGGGTCAGGCGGACGGCGTCGTCCTTGCCGCTGGCGCGGAAGTTGGTCAGCGCCTTCGACTTCATGGGATTGACTTCCAGATCGTCCGGCTTGGCGTTCTGGCCGATGATCATGCCTTCGTAGAGCGCTTCGCCCACGCCGACCATCAGGATGCCGCGTTCTTCCAGCGGACCCAGCGCATAGGCATTGGCCTCGCCTGCGCCGTTGGAGATCAGCACGCCGTTCTTGCGGCCTTCAATCGTGCCCTTGTGCGGACCATATTTCTCGAACAGGCGGTTCATGATGCCGGTGCCGCGCGTGTCGGACAGGAATTCGCCATGATAGCCGATCAGACCGCGCGAGGGGGCGGAGAAGGTGATGCGGGTCTTGCCGCCGCCCGACGGACGCATGTCGGTCATTTCCGCCTTGCGCAGGTTCATCTTCTCGACGACCGTGCCGGAAAATTCATCGTCCACGTCGATCATGACGGTTTCGTACGGCTCGGTCTTGCCGCCATTCTCGTCCTCGCCGAACAGCACGCGCGGGCGGCTGATGGAGAGTTCGAAGCCTTCGCGGCGCATGGTTTCGATCAGCACGCCCAGCTGGAGTTCACCGCGCCCTGCAACTTCGAAGCTGTCCTTGTCGGCGCTTTCCGTAACCTTCACGGCGACGTTGGATTCGGCTTCGCGGGCCAGACGGTCGCGTATCATGCGGCTCGTCACCTTGGTGCCTTCACGGCCGGCCATCGGCGAATCGTTCACGGCAAAGCGCATCGAGAGGGTCGGCGGATCGATCGGCTGGGCCTGGATCGGTTCGGTGACCGACGTGTCGCAGATGGTGTTGGCCACGGTCGCGACGGAGAGGCCGGCCAGCGAGATGATGTCGCCTGCCTTGGCTTCGTCGACGGGCACGCGATCAAGGCCGTGGAAGGCCATGATCTTCGACGCACGGCCGGTTTCGATGACCGTGCCGTCCATGTCGAGCGCGTGGATCGCCTGGTTCACCTTGACCGAACCGCTGGTCACGCGGCCGGTCAGGATGCGGCCCAGGAAGTTGTCGCGGTCGAGCAGCGTCACCAGGAAGGTGAAGGGCACACCCTCGACTTCCACGGCGGGCGCGGGGACATGATCGACGATCTTCTGGAACAGCGGGGTCAGCGTACCCGAACGCAGCGACGAATCTTCATTGGCGTAGCCATTGCGGCCCGACGCATAGAGGACGGGGAAGTCGAGCTGTTCGTCGGTCGCGTCGAGCGACACGAACAGGTCGAACACTTCGTCCAGCACTTCCTGGATACGCTCGTCGGGACGGTCGACCTTGTTAACGACGACGATGGGCTTCAGCCCCAGCGCCAGCGCCTTGCCGGTCACGAACTTGGTCTGCGGCATCGCGCCTTCCGACGAATCGACGAGCAGGACGACGCCGTCGACCATCGAAAGGATGCGCTCGACTTCACCGCCGAAGTCGGCGTGGCCGGGGGTATCGACGATGTTGATGCGGACGGGTTCGCCGCCTTCCGGGGTCCACTCGACCGACGTCGGCTTCGCCAGGATGGTGATGCCGCGCTCCTTTTCCAGGTCGTTGCTGTCCATCGCACGCTCTTCGACGCGCTGATTGTCGCGGAAGGTGCCGGACTGGCGGAAAAGCTGGTCGACGAGGGTGGTCTTGCCGTGATCGACGTGCGCGATGATGGCGATGTTACGCAGGGACATGTCTTGCCTTCGGGATATGGGTTCGCCCAAGCCGACACAGGGTCACACAGAGGCTTCGGGCGCGCCCCTACAGGAAATGATGCGTTGCGGCAAGGGCGCGGGGCGGACGCGACGCCGGTGATGCACGATGCATTGTCGGGGAGCGGGGTCGGCCCGCCGCCCCCGTCCTTCAATGGTCGCTGGCGGCGAAGGCGCCGATGCCGGTTTCCGCCCGCACACGTTGCGCCGTATAGCCTGCCTTGTCGACCGCCGCGCGCGGCGACCGATCGAACCGCGAAATCAGCCAGATCGCGACGAACCCGGCAGGCACCGAGAAAATCGCCGCCGAACTATAGGGGAACGGCGCCGGACCTAGGCCAAGGGTCGTGGTCCAGACTGCCGGTGACAGCAGCGTCAGGACAAACGCCGTCAGCAACCCGATCGTCCCGCCCCAGGCCGCGCCGCGCGTGGTGCAACCGCTCCAGAGCAGCGACAGGATCAGCACCGGGAAATTGCCCGACGCCGCCAGCGCAAAGGCCAGGCTGACCATGAAGGCGACGTTCTGCTTTTCGAACACCAGCCCCAGCAGCACCGCCAGCGCGCCGAGCGCCAGCGTGGTGAGGCGCGACACGCGCAGTTCGTCCTCTGAACTCGCCTGCCCCTGTTTTAGTACGGTGGCGTAGAGATCGTGGCTGACCGCCGACGCCGCCGACAGGGTCAGCCCCGCCACCACAGCAAGGATCGTCGCGAAGGCCACGGCCGAGATGAAGCCGAGGAAGGCATTGCCGCCGATCGCATGAGCAAGGTGGATCGCCGCCATGTTGCCGCCGCCGCGCAACGCCCCCGCCCCGTCCATATAGCCGCTGTCCGTGCCCACCAGCACGATCGCGCCGAAGCCGATGATGAACGTCAATATGTAGAAATAACCGATCCAGCCAGTCGCCCACAGCACGGACTTGCGCGCTTCCTTCGCGTCCGGGACGGTGAAGAAGCGCATCAATATATGCGGCAACCCCGCCGTGCCGAGCATCAGCGCCAGCCCGAAGGAAATGGCCGACACCGGATCCTTGATGAAGTTGCCCGGCGCCATGATGGAACGGCCGCGTTCGGCCGCCTGCGCCGCGCCCGCGCCATCGGCTAGCGCTGCCTGCGTCTTCACCTCGACCGCGCGGGCGAACAGAGCTTCCAGGGAAAAGCCGAACTGCGCCAGCACCATCAACGCCATGAAGCTGGCGCCGCCGAGCAGCAACACCGCCTTGACGATCTGCACCCAGGTCGTGGCGCGCATCCCTCCGAACAGGACGTAGAGCATCATCAGCCCGCCGACCATCACCACCGCCACCGCATAGGGCAGGCCGAACAGCAATTTGATGAGCTGCCCCGCGCCGACCATCTGCGCGACCAGGTAGAAACTGACGACCAATAATGTGGAAACCGCCGCGAAGCTGCGCACCGGCGGCTGGGCGAAGCGGTAGGAGGCGACATCGGCGAAGGTGAAGCGGCCAAGGTTGCGCAGCCGCTCCGCCATCAGGAACAGCAGGATCGGCCAGCCCACCAGAAAGCCGGTGGAGTAGATGAGGCCGTCATAGCCATCGTTGAAAATCTGCGCCGAAATGCCGAGGAAGGACGCGGCGGACATATAATCGCCCGCCATGGCGAGGCCGTTCTGGAAACCGGTGATACCGCCGCCCGCCGTGTAGAAATCCGACGCGGTGCGGGTGCGCGCCGCCGCCGCCTTTGTAATCCAGAGCGTCAGGCCCACGAAGGCGACGAACATGAGGATCGCGATCCAGTTGATCGGCTGACGCTGCGCTTCCCCTTCCAGCGCGGCGGCGAAAGCGGGGCCGGGGATCAGGGCGAACAGCGCGATCCATGCCCTCATGCGCCATGATCCTTCAATATGGCGGCCATCTGCGCGTCATGATGGCGGTTGGCATGGACGACATAGATGCCGGTGAGCGCGATCGCGAACAGGATGAGGCCAAGGCCGATCGGGATGCCGATCGAGGTGACGCCGTCCCCGATCGGCGCGCCCAGCAACGCCTTGTCGAAGGCGATGAGCAGCAGATAGGCGACGAACGTGAAGAAGATCGCTGCCGACAGCCACCAGCCCAGCCGCGTCCGCCGCGCCACCAGCGCGACATAGCGCGGGTCGGCCGCCACCCGGGCGACCCGCGCCTCGTCCCTCAGCTGCATCATGCATCCTCCTCCAGATTTGCCCCATGCTAGCCGGGCGCGGGGCGATTGCAATGTCGCGGGTTGAGGCATTATAGCAGGCGGGCAGACTTGCGGCCCAACTGTTTTATGCACATATGACAGTCAAGGGGCCGTTATGGGCTTCTGGGAGATGACATGGCTTCGACCGCGCCGACCACTACCGCTACGACCGCTGGCGACACCCTGAACCTGACGCCGCCCGATCCGGTGCCGGTGGTCGCGCCCGAAAAAGCGGCGGGCCTGGTCCCGATCGAGGATGAGAAGAGGTCGAAGCTGGACGAAAAGGTCGACGCCTTCGTCGCGGACCTGGTCGCGCAGGACGCCAATTCGCCGGAATTCGGCGCGCGCGTCGATCAGCTGACCAATATGGGGCGCAAGGAAATCGCCGAGGCGGCGGGCCACTCCAACCGCTTTCTCGATCGCCCGGTGCGCGCGATGGACAGCGATACGAAGGTCGGGGCGGACCTGGCCGAACTGCGCCGCACGGTCGAAGACCTCGATCCCGGCAAGCGGGGCAATCTGCTCGCGCCCAAGAAGCTGTTCGGCATCATCCCCTTCGGCAACAAGATGCGCGACTATTTCGACGGCTATAAAAGCGCGCAGGGCCATATCAACGCCATCCTGGGGTCGCTGGCCAGCGGCAAGGACGTGCTGATCAAGGACAATGCCGCGATCGACGTGGAGCGCCAGAATATGTGGGCGACCATGGGCCGTCTGGAACAGATGATCCATATTTCCAAGACGATGGACGCACGGCTGGAAGCCAAGGCGCTGGAACTCGACGCGACCGATCCGGCCAAGGCGAAGGCGATCCGCGAGAGCGCGCTCTTCTACATCCGCCAGCGCACGCAGGATCTGCTGACGCAGATGGCGGTGACGGTGCAGGGCTATCTGGCGCTGGACCTGGTCAAGAAGAACAATGTCGAACTGGTCAAGGGCGTGGACCGCGCGGGCACCACAACGGTTGCGGCGCTGCGTACGGCGGTGACGGTGGCCCAAGCGCTGGCCGGGCAGCGACTGGTGCTGGAGCAGATCACCGCGCTCAACACCACCACCGCCAACATGATCGACCGTACCGGCGAACTGTTGACAAGCCAGACCGCGCAGATTCACGAACAGGCCGCGTCCAGCACCATCCCGATCGAAACGCTCCAGCGCGCGTTCCAGAATATCTACGATACGATGGACAATATCGACACGTTCAAGATGAAGGCGCTGGAGAATATGAAGACGACAGTGAACACGCTGTCGGGCGAAGTGGAAAAGTCCAAGGGCTATATCGCCCGCGCGCAGGGCCAGGCCCAGGCATCTCAGGAGGTGCGTGCGGACAATCCGCTATTGAGCGCGATCGAGGGGTGAGGATTTTCATGCGCCCTACCCCTTCCCGTTCGGTTCGAGCTTGTCGAGAACTGTTCTCGATACGCCGTCTCGACAAGCTCGACGGCTACTCGAACCGAACGGCTTTGGTGGAGGGTGAGGCATGAGCCGATCCGACCGCGTCCTTGCCGATGCCGAAGCCGTGCTGCGCCGCCACAGCGATCGCGGGCAGAGCCTCTCGTCCCGCGCACGGCAGCGGCGCAATGCAGGGCTGATCCGCAAGGTCAAATATGCCTTCTGGGCGGTGCTGGCGATCTTGCTCGCCAGCGCCGTCGCCGGGTTCGTCCTGCCGCTGGGCACCACCGGGGTCATGATCGCCTTGGGCGTGATGATCGCCGCGCTGCTGCTGATCGCGGTCACACCGACGGAAAGCCGGGTGAAGACCGAAGCGCTGGCCGCGACCGACCTCGCCGCCCTGCCGCTCAAGACAGAGATCTGGCTGGAAAACCAGCGCAAGGCGCTCCCTGCCCCCGCCGTGACGCTGGTCGACAGCATCGGCGTCAAGCTGGAGATACTGGCCCCGCAACTGGAGCGGCTGGGCGAGCAGGATCCGGCCGCACAGGATATTCGCCGCCTGCTGGCCGATCACCTGCCCGAACTCGTCACCGGCTATCAGTCGATTCCCGAACCGCTGCGGCGCGAGGCGCGCAATGGCCGGGTGCCCGAAAAGCAACTGGTCGACGGCCTGTCGGTGATCGACGCCGAAATCGGGCGGATGAGCGAAAATCTCGCCAGCGGCGACCTGGACAAGCTGGCGACGCAGAACCGCTTTCTCGAACTCAAATATCAGGAAGCCAAGGAACTCGGCCATTAACGCCGTCTCTTCCCCGGCATGATCCATCTCACACTGATCATCGTGGATTTCCTGACCGGCCTGCTGGCGGCGGGGGCGTGGGCGCTGGCCTCGGCTGGCGGCGCGATCGCGGCGGTGGTGGGCGGCGGCGTGCTGGGCCTGTCGCTCTTTCGCCGATGGCGGCGGAAATAGCGGCGCAATCCTACGACATTTCAACGTCGCGCGGCCTTTTCCGATCTCGAATCCCTATGTCCTGACGGATAGATAGAGCGCCTCCCCCCATGGAGCGCATGCATCATGTCCGATTGGCACCCCCGGCCCGCCGCGCAGATCGGCCTGCGGTTGATCGGCGTCGCGCTGATCGCCAGCCTGGAGCCGCAGGGGCTGTGGCTGCGCGCGATCGCCCGGCACTATGGTGACGGCACGCCGACACAGCTCTTATTCGCCGCCAGTTGCTTCGTCAGCGCCAGCCTGGGCGTCATATTGCTGATGCTGGGACCGGACCTGTGAAACCGGTGGCCCTCGCCCGCCGATGGCATGACGTCGACGCGCGGGCCGACATGAGGGTGTCGGAAAAATGGCCCCGGACGGCTGATGACGCGTGCAGTTCGCCACCGAGCCGTCCGGGATCGCAACGTCGTCCGACTTTGGAGAGGGTATGACAACGTTGTCCCGCATCCCTACTTGATTCGGCTGATCGGCGCAACAGACTATGCGCGGCACCTACGCGAGGGGCGCGGCCATCTGTAGACGGCCGCGCCCCTCGCGATGTCTTAAAATGCAGGCTCAGCCCGCGTAGAGGTTCGTCGGCAAGCCCCGCACCCCGCTCTCGACTTCGAAGAAGCCGCCGTCATAGGGCGTCGGATCGTCGAGGCCCACGGTCGCGCTGCTGACGAACATACGATCGAGGTTGGGCCCGGCGAAGGTGATGTTCGTCACCTGCCGGGCGGGCAAGGCGATGGCGCGATCCAGGTCGCCGTCGGGCGTGAAGCGGCTGATCCGGCTGCCGCCCCAATGGGCGACCCAGATATGCCCTTCCGCATCCACGGTCATGCCATCGGGATAGCCATCCTCTTGCGCGAAGCGGATGAACGGTTCGCGGTCGGTCGCGCCGTCGTCGGTGCGGCGAAAGCGGTACATCTGCTGCTTGGCGGTATCGCTATGGTAGAGCCACTGGCCGCATGGCGAAAAGGCCGGGCCGTTGGGGACGCGATAGTCGCTGTCGATCACCCGCCAACTGCGGTCCGGCGCCAGACGGTAGAGCGCGCCACGATCATGCTCTTCGCTCATGTCCATGGTGCCGCACCAGATATGGCCGTGCGCATCCGCCTTGCCATCGTTCATCCGATTGCCGGGGAAATGCGGTTCCGGGTCGGCGAACGGCGTGATGGTCAGCGGATCGAGGCTGACATCGGCAAAGCCGCTCTGGAAGCCGCCGATGAAGCCGCCCGCCTCCCGCTCCGCCACCCAGCCCAGCGGCTCGGGCATCGCCCAGCGATCGACCGCGCCGCTGTCCAGCGCCCCATCCTGCAAAGAAAGCCGATTGAGCGCCGGGGCGAGGATATCGACCCAATAGACCGCATTGTCGCGCGCGGACCAGAGCGTGCCTTCGCCCAGACTGTCCGCGACGCCGCGTTCGATCAAACGCCATTCAGCCATCAGCGCGCCACCGACAGGCGATAGACCATCTCATGATGATAGGGCTTGCCCGGATCGACGCGCGCCGACACGAAAGCAGGCTTGTTGGGCGCATCCGGGAATTTCTGCGGCTCCAGCGCGATGCCGTCGCCCATGCGATAGACATGGCTCTGCTTGCCGATGAAGGTGCCGTCCAGGAAATTGCCGGTGTAGAATTGCACGCCCGGTTCGGTCGTCAGCACTTCCAGAACGCGACCCGACACCGGGTCTTCCAGCCGCGCGGCCAGTGCCGGCGTCTTGGTCAGGCCCTTGTCCAGCGCCCAATTATGGTCGTAGCCGCGTCCGGCGATGATCTGCGGATCGCGTCCGTCGCGCAATCCATCGGCCACGCGACGGGGCTTGCGGAAATCGAAGACGCCGCCTTCGACGGGCTTTAGCTCGCCGGTCGGGATCAGGTTCGCGTCGACCGGCGTATAGGCCTTGGCCGGAATCGTGAGCATATGGCCCATCGCGCCATCAGGCGATCCTTCACCCTGAAGGTTGAAGATGGCGTGATTGGTCATGTTGACGATGGTCGGCTTGTCGGTCTTCGCATCGAACGCGATGCCCAGGTTGCCGCTTTCGTCCAGCGTGTAAGTGACGGTCACGTCCAGCTTGCCGGGATAGCCCGAATCGCCGTCCGGGCTGGTCAGGGCCAGCACCAGGCTGGCCTTGGGACCACTCTTCAACGACACGACCTTCCACACCTGCTTGTCGAAGCCCTTGCCCCCGCCATGGAGCGAATTGACCTTGTCATTGAGGGGCAGCTTATAGGCCTTGCCGTCGATGCTGAATTGGCCACCGCCGATGCGGTTGGCGTAGCGGCCCACGGTCACGCCGAAATAATTGGGGAAATCGACATAGCCCTTAAGGTCGTCATAGCCCAGCAGCACGTCGGCGATTTGGCCATCCTTGCCGGGGCCGGACAGCGATTGGAGCGTCGCGCCATAGGTCAGGATCTTGGCCGACACGCCCGCGCCATTTTTCAACGTGATCGCCTCTATCGCCACACCGTGGGCGGTGCCGGCGGGCGCACGGCTGGCGTCCGCCGCCATCGCCGTTCCGCTTGCTAGCATGACCGCCAGCGCATACAGACCGACAGCAGGTGACAACGCTGTTTTCAAATTGACGACCTTTGGCATGGACTTCCTCCCAGATACGCCCATTGACGGGCGGTTAAGGGGGATATACTCCGACAAAATGAGCGTGCGCAACCCTAGATCGGCTGCCCATGCTGCTGGAACTGCAGTGGAGAAGGATGAATGGCAGGACCGATCACATCAGGCGCGGGCGTGACCGCGGCGCACAATCCCGGTACGCGCTACGGCCCTGCGCTTGCGCTGCTGGCCAGCCTCTTCTTCATGTGGGGCTTCATCACGGTCATCAACAATACGCTGCTGCCGCATCTGCGCAGCGTGTTCGAACTGACCTACACCCAGACGACGCTGATCGAATCGGTGTGGTTCATCGCCTATTTCGTGGCGTCGATACCCTCGGCCAAGCTGATCGAGCGGGTCGGATACCAGAAATCGCTGGTCGTTGGCCTGCTGATCATGGCGGCGGGTGCGCTGGGCATGACGGTCGCGGCGTCGATCCCCTCCTATGGCGTGACGCTGGTCATGCTGTTCGTGATCGCCAGCGGCATCACCCTGCTCCAGGTTGCGGCCAACCCCTATGTCGCGATCGTCGGCAAGCCCGAAACCGCATCCTCGCGCCTCAATCTGGTGCAGGCGATGAATTCGGCCGGCACGATGCTGGCGCCCCTGTTCGGCGCCTATCTGATCCTGGGCCGATCAAAGGGTGGCACGGCGCAGGGCGACGTCGTCCTGACCCAGGCCGAACGGCTCGCCGACGCCCAGTCGGTGATCCTGCCCTATGTGCTGGTCGCTGGCGTGCTGGTCGTGCTGGCCTTCGTCATCGCCCGCTTCCCGTTGCCCGCCATGGGCAATGCGACGCAGCGCCACAACAAGGAAGAGCGCAAGAAGCATTCGCTCTGGAACCACCGCAACCTGGTTTTCGGCATTCCGGCGATATTCATCTATCTGATCGCGGAAATCGGCGTCGCCAACCTGTTCGTGAACTTCGTCAGCCAACCCGACATCGCCAACCTGACCCATGAACAGGCCGGTCGCTACCTGACCTTCCTGTGGGGCGGCATGATGATCGGCCGGTTCGCGGGTTCCGCGATCATGCAGAAGTTCGACGCGGGTCATGTCCTTGCCGCCTTCTCGATCGGTGCGTTCATCGTCATGCTGGTCACGGTCTTCACCACCGGCCCCGTCGCCATGTGGGCGCTGATCCTGGTCGGCCTGTTCCACTCGATCATGTTCCCCACCATCTTCACGCTAGGCATCAAGGGCCTTGGCCCGTTGACCGAGGAAGGATCGGGCCTGCTCATCATGGCGATCGCCGGTGGCGCGCTGGTGGTCGTGCAGGGCTGGCTGGCGGACCATTATGGCCTCCAGACCAGCTTCCTGCTGACTGCGGCCTGCGAACTCTACATCCTGTTCTACGCGCTGTGGGGGTCGAAGACGACCAACAGCCTGCCGGACCAGCAGGTCGCCGAATAGAGCCGAGGGCAAGCATTCCGGAACAGAAAAAGGCCGGAGCGGGATGTCCGCTCCGGCCTTTTATTTTTCCGTGCCCCGGCGAAGGCCAAGGTCCAGATCGAATGTCGCAACTGGACCCCTGCCTGCGCCGGGGAACAGAGCCGATCACGTCCCCATCGCGCTCGCCGTATCCTCCAGCGCCAGGTCGACCAGCACGCCCATCGCTTCGGCGGCGGCCGCCGGATCGCCCGCCGCGATCGCATCATAGACGCGGACATGGTCGGGGATCGGGTTGCGCGGCAGCGCGCGGGCGCGCTGCTTATACTGCGTCGTCCAGTTGACCGCCGCGCCGATGCTGGCGGTCAGCACCAGCAGCGCGTCGTTGCGGGTCGCGTGCAATATCGCATTGTGAAAATCCCTGTCAGCCGCCCGCCCCGCCTCGGTCGCCAGCGTATGGCGGCGCATCGCGGCGAGCGCGTCCTTCATGATCCGCAGATCCTCCTTGTCGCGCCGCTGCGCCGCCAGCCGCGCGGCGGCGGGTTCCACGATGGCGCGCAGTTCGAACAGGTCGCGCACGAACTGGATGTCCGGCTCCCCGGCAAAGGCCCAGGCCAGCACTTCAGGGTCGAGCAGGTTCCAGCGATTGCGCGGCAACACGCGGGTGCCCGCCTTGGGCCTGCTTTCGACCAGGCCCTTGGCGGTCAGCACCTGGATCGCCTCGCGATAGGCGCTGCGCGACACCTCCAATTCTTCGGCGAAGGCGACTTCGCCCGACAGGGTGTCGCCCGGCTGATATTGGCCGGACAAGATGGCCGTGCCCAATTTATGCGCGATCGCCCCGTGCAGCCGCCGCCCCGGGCCCCGCACCGCCTTGGCCCCGCCGCCATTTTCCGTCTCTTGCCCATGTAAAGACGGATTTTCCTTTGCCATTTCCGTTCCTCTCGCCTTCCCCCAATGAGGCATATCCGTCCCTATAATACAAGCATTGCCATTACCATCATCCTGTAATATGTCGGAGTAATTATCAGATTCATCGCCACCGCCTCGCCCCATCGGGCGAAACAGGCGCGTGGCGAAACGCTTGTGGCATTTGAATTGAGCGCCGTTTCCAGGCGCGCGGGAGGAGAGTTTTCATGACATTGCGCCTGTTGCAGCACCGTTCGGACAATGGCCAGCGGTCGGTCATCGCCGCACAGGGCGATGCGGCCTATATCGTGCCGGGCTTCACCACCATTCGCGCCCTGGCGCTGCACGCGATCGCGCAGAAGATCAGCCTTGCCGCCGCGGTCGACGCCGCCGGCCAGGGCGACGCGATCGACATCGCCGCCGAATTCGAAGCGGGCCGCCTGCTCGCGCCCATCGACCATGAAGACGGCGCGCATATCCAGTTGACCGGCACCGGCCTGACGCATCTCGGCTCGGCCGAAGGGCGCGACAAGATGCACCGCGAAGCCGCCGCCGTCGAAAAGCAGACGGATTCGATGCGCATGTTCCTGGAAGGCCTGGAGGGCGGCAAGCCCGCCGCTGGCGCAGTCGGCCAGCAGCCCGAATGGTTCTACAAGGGCGACGGTTCGCAGTTGGTCGGCCCGACCGACCCGCTGACCATGCCCGCCTTCGCCAAGGATGGTGGCGAGGAGCCTGAACTCGCCGGCATCTATATCATCGGCGAAGACGGCACCCCCTATCGCATCGGGCTGGCGCTCGCCAACGAGTTCAGCGACCATGTGACCGAGCGGCACAATTATCTGTGGCTCGCCCATAGCAAGCTGCGTCAGGCCGCGCTTGGCCCGGAACTGCTGGTCGGCACCCCGCCCGAGCATATCGAAGGGTCCAGCCGCATCGTCCGCAACGGCGAAGTCCTCTGGGAAAAGCCGTTCCTGTCGGGCGAAGGCAATATGTCGCACAGCTTCGCGAACCTGGAACATCATCATTTCAAATATGATCTGTTCCGCCGCGCGGGCGACGTCCACGTTCATTTCTTCGGCACCGCGACCTTGTCGTTCAGCGACGGCATCGTGCCGGAAGAAGGCGACGTGTTCGAAATCATCGCGGCGCCCTTCACCCTGCCGGTGCGCAACGCCTTGAAGCGCGCCGATCCCGTTCAGGTCGCCGTCAAGCAACTCTGAACGCTTCGACATGGACCCGATCCGCATCGCGATCGTGGGCATAGGCAAGATCGCGCGCGATCAGCATGTGCCTGCGATTCTGGGCAACAACGCTTTCAGCCTGGCGGCCACCGTCAGCCCGCATGATGCTGGGCTGGACGGCGTGCCGCATCATGCCAGCCTGGACGATCTGCTCGCCCAGGGACCGGCGGTGGACGCCATCGCGCTCTGCACCCCGCCGCAGGTCCGTTATGACCTGGCGGCGCAGGCGCTGAAGAAGGGCATCCACCTCTTCCTGGAAAAGCCGCCCGGCGCGACGTTGGCGGAAGTGGAAGCGCTCAAAAGCCAGGCCGACAAGGTCGGCGTCAGCCTGTTCGCCGCCTGGCACAGCCGCTTTGCCGCCGGGGTCGCTCCGGCGCGCGCATGGCTGGCCGAACGCAGGATCGAAAAGGTCTCGATCGTCTGGCGCGAAGACGTGCGCGTCTGGCATCCGGGCCAGGCGTGGATCTGGCAGCCCGGCGGGTTGGGCGTGTTCGATCCTGGCATCAACGCGCTGTCGATCGTCACTCATATATTGCCGCGCCCCTTCTTCCTGAAGGACGCGACTCTGGTGCTGCCGGAAAACCGCGCCGCGCCCATCGCCGCCGACATGATGTTCCGCGATACGGCAGGCGCGCCGATCCACATGGATCTCGACTGGCGCCAGACCGGCCCGCAAAGCTGGGACATAGTGGTCGAAACCGATGCGGGGACGCTCAAGCTCGCTCATGGCGGCGCGGTGCTGACCCTGCCCAGCGGCACCGAACATGGCGAGGATGTCGAATATGCGGGCCTCTATGCCCGCTTCGCCACGCTGATCCGGGGCGGGCGGTCGGATGTCGACACCAGCCCGCTGCGGCTGGTGGCCGACGCCTTCCTGCGCGGTCGCCGCGAAACTACGCAAGCATTTCACGACTAATTCCAACGGGAGAGGACAAGATGATGAAATCCCTGCGCCGCGCCTCCGCTGCGCTGTTGCTGTGCGCCAGCGCGCTCGCGACCACCACCGCCGTGGCCGACACCGACGGCAAGCCGACGACCGCCACGATCCACGCCGACAAGCCCGGCCCGGTCTATGACAAGGCGATCTTCACCCAGTTCGCAGAACATCTGGGCAATGGCATCTATGGCGGCCTCTATGTCGGCAACGACAAGTCGATCCCGAACACCAACGGCTTCCGCAACGACGTGATTTCGGCGCTGCGCAACCTGTCGGTGCCGATCATCCGCTGGCCCGGCGGCTGCTTCGCCGACGAATATCACTGGCGTGAAGGCATCGGCGCGAAGAACAAGCGCCCGGTCAAGATCAACACCCATTGGGGCGGCGTGACCGAACCCAATAGCGTCGGCACGCATGAGTTTTTCGAACTGGTCCGTCAGGTCGGCGCGCAGGCCTATGTTTCAGGCAATGTCGGTAACGGCACGCCGCAGGAAATGGCCGAATGGGTCGAATATATGACCTCGCCCGCCGGCAGCCTGGCCGAGGAACGCGCGAAGAACGGCCATAAGGAACCTTGGGCCGTCCCCTATTTCGGCATCGGCAACGAATTGTGGGGCTGCGGCGGCAATATGCGGCCCGAATTCGCCGCGGACGAAACGCGTCGCTACGCCACCTTCGTCAAGGCGCCACGTGGCACCAAGATCATGAAGATCGCGGCCGGCGCCAATGTCGACGACACCAACTGGACCGAAGTCATGATGCGGGAGGCGGGTGACAAGCTCGACGGCCTTTCGCTCCATTATTACACGTTGCTCAATGGGGCCTTCCCGCCGATCGGCAATCCATCCGCGTTCGATGAGAACCAATGGGCCAATATCCTGTCGCAAGCGCGGCGGATGGACGACCTGATCACCCGGCACAGCGCGATCATGGACAAATATGATCCGGCCAAGCGCGTCTTCCTGGCGGTGGACGAATGGGGCACCTGGTATGCGCAGGATGAGGGCACCCATCCGGGCTTCCTGCGTCAGCAGAACACGATGCGCGACGCGCTGGTCGCATCGATCCATCTCGACATTTTCGCGCGTCATGCCGACCGCGTCCGCATGACGGCGATCGCGCAGATGGTGAACGTGCTGCAGGCGATGATCCTCACCGACGGCAAGAAGATGGTGCTCACCCCCACCTATCATGTCTTCGAAATGTACAAGCCCTGGCAGGATGCGACGGTGCTGCCGATCGACATCCAGACGCCTTGGTATGCCAAGGACCAGTTCACCATGCCCGCCGTCAGTGGATCGGCGGTCAAGGGCAAGGATGGCAAGGTCCATGTCGGCCTGTCGAACCTTGATCCGAACCAGTCCAACACCGTGAGCGTGAAGCTGGACGGCCTGAACGCCGCGACCGTCACCGGCCGCATCCTGACCGCATCGGCGATCAATGCGCACAACACGTTCGACGCGCCCGAAACCGTCAAGCCTGTCGCCTTCACCGGTGCGCAGATCAGCGGCGGCACGCTTACCGTGACGCTGCCGGCCAAGTCGGTGGTCGTGCTCGACCTGCAATAAAAGTTTGGAGCGGGCGGAGGGTGGAATTGCCGCCCGCTCCATCCCCCATATATCGGTTCCCGCGCTCCCGCCGGTTGCAGGAACCATTGGCTAGAAGAGGGAGAGGCCCCCATGACGCGGCATATCATGACAAGCCTGGCGGGCCTCGCTCTGCTGGCTACAGTCGGCGCGGCCTGCGCCCAGCAGCCCGTGCAACCGACCGGCACCAGCCTCAACAGCCGCCTGACCGGCGACCTAGTCCCGACCCATGATCCCGTCATCGCCCGCGAAGGCGACACCTATCATGTGTTCAGCACCGGCCATGGCAAGCGGCTGATCGAAACCCGCACGTCGAAGGATCTGGTGACCTGGACCGCGGGGGACCC
This sequence comes from Sphingobium sp. CR2-8, assembly GCF_035818615.1. Taxonomy (NCBI): domain Bacteria; kingdom Pseudomonadati; phylum Pseudomonadota; class Alphaproteobacteria; order Sphingomonadales; family Sphingobiaceae; genus Sphingobium; species Sphingobium wonjuense. The sequence goes on from NZ_JAYKZY010000002.1 coordinate 2,915,184, forward strand.
GATCTTCACCGCCCTTCCCACCTGGGCGAAGGACGCGATCCCCGGCAGCGATGGCATGTGGGCGCCCGACATCAGCTACGTCAACGGCCGCTACCGCCTTTATTATTCGGTATCGACCTTCGGTTCCAACCGCTCGGCCATCGGCCTCGCCACCAGCCCGACGCTGGACCCCAAGGCGAAAAATTACGGCTGGCGCGACGAAGGGCTGGTCGTCATGTCCACGAAGGACGACGACTATAACGCCATCGACCCCAATTTCATCATCGATCGGGATGGCCGCCACTGGCTGTCGCTGGGCAGTTTCTGGACCGGGATCAAGCTGTTCGCACTCGACCCGAAGACCGGCAAGCCCAAGGATGCGAAGGCCAAGCCGCTGTCGATCGCCCGCCGCCCCGCCCCCGCAGGCGGCCCGGCCCCGGTCGAGGCGCCCTTCATCGTCGACCATGGCGGCTATTATTGGCTGATGGTCAGCTACGACTATTGCTGCAAGGGCGTGAACAGCACCTATTATACCGTCATGGGTCGATCCAAGGCCATCACCGGCCCCTATCTGGGCAAGGACGGCAGCCCCCTGATGGAGGGCGGCGGCACCATTTTCCTGCGCGCCGACTTGGCCGAACAGCAGCGTTTCCGTGGCCCCGGCCATGCGGGCTGGCTGCATGACGTTGATGCCAAGGGTGGGGATGGCAGGGACTATGTCGTCTATCATGCCTATGACAAGCAGGCGAACGGCGCGCCGACGCTGCGCATTGCGCCGGTCATTTGGGGAGCGGACGGCTGGCCCGTCGCCCAATATTAATCTATTAGTCCGACTAACATATTCGGAGAGACACGCATGCCCCTAGCCCTATCCCGCCGCGGCTTCATCGGCAGCGCCGCCGCGCTGTCCGCAACGCCTGCCATCGTCCAGGCCGCCTCGACCCCGGCCACCGCGCCGGTCCCGGTCAATCCGCTGGTCAAGCAGCGCGCCGATGCGCAGGTGTTCCGCCACGACGACGGCTATTATTATCTGACCGGCTCCGTTCCCGAATATGACCGGCTGGTGCTGCGCCAGTCGAAGACGATCGCGGGCCTGGCCACCGCAAAGGAAGCGGTGCTGTGGCGGCATGAGGCCAGCGGCCCGCGTTCGGGCTATATCTGGGCGCCCGAACTCCATCAGATCGACGGCACATGGTATATGTATTTCGCCGCCGGTCCGGCAGGCGGTGGCGACGACGTGTTCCGAATCCGCACCTATGCGATCGTCTGCGACGGGCCCGATCCGATGACCGGCAAGTGGCGTGTGCTGGGTGAATTGCAGACGCCCTGGGACAGTTTCAACCTCGATTCGACCAGTTTCGTGCATAAGGGCATACGCTATTTCGCTTGGGCGCAGCGCGAACCGGGCATCGAAACCAACAGCAACCTCTATATCGCCAGGCTGGAATCGCCGCTCAAGCTGGGCAAGACGGTCACGCGCCTGACGGTCCCGACGCTCGATTGGGAAGTGCGCGGCTACAAAGTCGCCGAAGCGCCCGCCGTCCTGCATCGCAACGGCCGCCTGTTCATGACCTATTCGGCCAGCGCCACCGATGCGCGCTATTGCCTGGGCCTGTTGACGGCAGACGAAAATGCGGACCTGCTGGATGCCAAGAGCTGGACCAAATCGCCCCAGCCGGTCTTCGTCAGCAACAAGGCGACCAGCGTCTATGGCCCCGGCCACAACAGCTTCACGGTGGATGAGCAGGGCCGGGACATGCTGGTCTATCATGGCCGCGATTATGAAACGATCCAAGGCGATCCGCTGCTCAACCCCGATCGCCACACCCGTGTCCAGCGCCTCTATTACACCGCCGACGGCACGCCCGATTTCGGCGTGCCCGTGGGCAATGGCCCGCTGCCCGAACGCTTCATTTCCGCCGCCGACCCGACGCGCCTGCTGGCCCATGACGGCGCCAGCCTGCTGGCCGGCAACCCGGCGCTGGCCCAGACCCAGTTCCGCCAGACACAGGGCCGGGCCGGCAAGCAAAGCGTGATGCTGTCCCCCATCCTGCTGCCCGACCATTATCTGGTCGCGAAAAAGGATGGGTCGGTGACGCTGGAACAGGACAGCAAGAGCGCCGACTTCGCCCTGCGCAGCCAGTTCGTACGGCTGGAAGACAAGGCCGGCGGTCAGTTGCGCTTCGCCGCCATCTCCGCCCCCGGCAAGGCGCTGGGCCTGGCGGACGGTCAGGTTCGCCTCGTCCCCAGTCGCGACGCCAGCGCATATTGGCGCGCCGACTGACGCTGCCAAGTCTGACTAATGAACGAACAACAGGGGCCGGTTGCCGTGCGCAATCGGCCCCTTTTTCTAATTTTCGCCGCTTTACCCTAGGGAATACTCTATTTTCCTAAGATGCGGCATAAATGTCACTGGCATCCCAATTCGTGGGAGCGAACCCCAAATTTCCGCTTGCGATTCATTTGTCGGAGCAATAATTAGTCAGAGTAATTCACGCATGGCGTAATCGCCAGCTTCCGGGGAGGATATCCAAATGGCAATCAAGCCGATCACACTCGCTTCCGCTTCCATCTTCGCACTCATGCTGGCTGGCACCGCACAGGCGCAGGACACGACCGCCCCGCAGCCGCAGGCCGCGCAGGGCAGCGACGAAGCCGCCGACATCGTCGTGACCGGCGTCCGCGCCTCGATCGTGGGCGCGTTGAACGTCCGCAAGAATTCCACTCAGATCGTCAATTCGATCGTGTCGGAAGATGTCGGCAAGCTGCCCGACAACAATGTCATCGAAGCGCTCCAGCGCGTCACCGGTGTTCAGGTCACGAACCGCACGGGGGGCGAAGCGGCAGGTATTTCGATCCGCGGCCTGACCGATGCGCTGACGACCCTCAACGGCCGCAACATCTTCACCGCTGCGGGGCAGGCCTTCTCGCTTCAGGATATTTCGGCGAACCTCGTCAACCGCGTCGACGTGTTCAAGACACGCTCGGCCGATCAGATCGAAACCGGCCTCGCTGGACAAGTCGATGTTCAGACGCGCCGTCCGTTCGATTTCGACGGTTTCGCCATTTCGGGCCTGGCGCGCGGCATCTATAATGAGCAGGCCGACACCTATAATCCGAACGTAGCACTGCTGGTCAGCGACCGCTGGGAAACCGGCATCGGCGACATCGGCATTCTGGTGAATGGCAGCTACACTCGCACCAAATATCGCGATCAGACAGTGACGGCGGGCGCGCTGGTGCCCTTCGCCACGCTAACGCCTTCCGCAGGTACAGGCCTGACTGGTTTCCAGCGCATTTTCCCGGCTGGCCGGAACCCGGTTACAGGCGCGTATATTCGTGGCCCAGGCGCTGGTGAATGGACCCCCGGTCTGGATCGCGGCCTGTCCACCGCCGCCGGTTCCTCGATGCTCGTCAACGGCATTTCCACGCCCTATTGGCTCTCGCGCGACGCCGTGTTCAGCTCCGATCTCTATGGCAAGCGCGAGCGTCCGTCCTTCAACGTTGCGCTGCAATGGGCGCCCAACGCCAGCTCGGTCTATACGGCTGAGGTCTTCTATGCCGGATTCCGCGGCGAAACCTTCAACAGCCTGCAATTCAGCTTCGTCGATTTCTGGGACAATCCGCAGGCGCCGACGCTGTATGAAGGCACCAACATCGTCAAATCGCGCGTTGCCAACAACGTCTATGGCTTCAACAGCGGAGACTATAACAAGTCTAAGACGGATAGCTTCGTCTATGCGCTGAACGGCAAGTGGGACTTGGGCGATCGCGGCAAGATCGTGGGCGACATCGCCTATCAGACCAGCACGGTGAAATCTTCCTTCCTCGCCATGCGGACAGAGCGCGCGAGCACCCGGAACTCTATCAACGTCGATTTCAACGCTGGCGGCGGCATCCCCTCGTTCCACTTCAATGACGACAGCGTGCTGACCAATCCGGCCCTCTGGAACGTCGCGCAATTTTACGACAACGCCAATCGCGACAAGGGCAGCGCCATCACCGGCACGCTCGACGGCTACTACACCTGGGATGAAGGCTTCATCCGCCAGATCAAGGCCGGTATCCGCATAGACCAGCGCAAGGCGTCGACGTCCGTGCGGACGCAGGATGCAGGCGCGCCGCGGGCACGCACCACGCTTGCAGGCCTTGGCACGGACGCCGCCTTCACCAACAAGGATTTCTATCAGGGCGGTGCCGATGTGCCGACCAGCTGGACCCTGCCCAGCGGTTACTGGCTGCACGACAATGCCGACACGGTGCGTGGCCTCTACGGCCTGCGGACGGCGGACCAGCTGTCGCTCCAGCGCGTGTTCAACATCGACGAAAGCACCATCGCCGCCTATCTCCAGGCCGATGGCGAAGTGTCGATCTTCGGTCGCCCGCTTAAGCTCCAGGGCGGCGTGCGCTATGTCACCGTCGATACCGACTATGACTTCTTCGACCGCTATAATGGTGGCGCACAGACAAGCGTGTCGCGCGGGTCGGACAAGTTCCTGCCCAGCTTCACGGCGCGCTACGAGATTTTCGACAATCTGCGCGTGCGCTTCAACTATGGCGAAACCCTGCGTCGGCCCAACTTCACCGACATCAATCCCAATTATAATCTGGTCGGCGACCTGACCAACCTTGGCTATGGCAGCGGTACGGCAGGCACGGCGTCGCTCAACCCGACTCATTCCAAGAATATCGACGTGGCGCTGGAATGGTATTTCGAGCGGAACAGCGCGATCACCGCGACGGCTTTCCGTCGTAAGATCAGTGGGCTAGTCGTGCCGCTGACGGTGCAGGAATTCATTCCCAACAATGGCATCGTGGCGGGCGCGACCAATAATTTCGCCATCACGCGGCCCGTCAACGCGTCGGACGGCGTGCTCAAGGGCATCGAACTGGGCCTGACCTACTTCCCGTCCTACCTGCCCAGCGTCCTCAACGGCCTGGGCTTCGTAGGCAGCGTCACGATCCTTGATTCCAAGCAGAATATTCCGCAGTCGGATTCGGCAGGCAATATCACTGGCCAGTCGACCTCGTCCTTCTTCGGCGTATCGGACCTCAGCTACAACGCCACTCTCGCTTATGACAACGGCCCTATCGGGGCGCGCCTGTCCTATATCTGGCGCAAGGAGTTCCTGGCGAACAACGAAGCCCGTCTGTTCGCCAACCCGATCGGTGTATGGCGCAACCCGGAAAAGAGCCTGGACCTTCAGCTCACCTGGAACGTCAACGATCGCCTGGGCGTGACCTTCGACGCGGTGAACCTGACCAAGTCGAAACAGCAGACATATTATAAGTTTGAGGATGTCGGCGGGCCGGATCAGTTCAACCTCGGCACCACCCTGCTATCGCGCACCTTCGCGCTGGGTGTCCGCTACACCTTTAAATAAGTGCCCGATGGGGCGCGGCGTCTCCTCGCCGTGCCCCATATCATGGCGGCCGTATCGGGACCCTCTCCAGTCCCGGCACGGCCGCCATATTTATTTGGAAGGAGGATGACGATGCGCGCGATGAGGATGCTTCTGCTGGCCGGGGCCGCGATGATCGGGATCGGCGCCGCGTCTCCCCCGCCCCCCGCCACGCTCGACACCGCCGCCATAGCCACGCAGCGTTTCGGCAACGATGCGCCTTGGTATGAACACCGCATCCCCTTCTTCGAATCGGCCGATCCCCAAATCGACGCCGTCTATTATTATCGCTGGCAGCTCTATCGCGGCCATCAGCGCGATCTGGGCGCGGAAGGCTATATCACCACCGAATTTTTCGATGATGTCGACTGGCAGCGCCACCCCTATGCCAGCCTGAACGATGCCAGTGGGTTCCACATAGGCGAGGGACGCTGGCTCAATGACCGGCGTTTCGCGGACGACTATATCAATTTCATGTATGGCAGCGGTGGCAACGACCGCCACTTTACCGATCATATGGCGGACTCGGTCTGGGGCCGTTACCTGGTCGATGCCGAACGTCGCGATGCCCTGAAGCATCTGCCCGTCATGAACCACATCTATCGGCTGTGGGACGACAAGTACGACTTCGACAAGGGGCTGTATTTCGTGGAGCCGCTGCTCGACGCCACCGAATATACCGTCTCCTCGATCGACGCGTCGGGCGGCAAGGACGGATTTCGGGGCGGCAATGCGTTCCGCCCTTCGATCAACAGCTATATGTTCGCCAATGCCCGCGCCCTGTCGCGCATGGCCGACATGGCGGGCGACAAGCCACTCGCCGCCGCCTATGCCGCCCGCGCCGACGCCCTGCAAAAGCGCGTCCTCGCCGACCTGTGGAGCGACAGGCTCAGCCACTTCATCGACCGTCACCAGTCGCGCAAGAACCCGTTCGTCAACTATTGGGAGCCGATCCGTAACCGCGAACTGGTCGGCTATCTCCCGTGGATGTTCGACCTCGTCCCCGACGATGCGCAATATGCCGCCGCCTGGGCGCATCTGCTCGACCCCGCCTCGCTGGCCGGTAAGGCGGGCATGCGCACGGTCGAGGCCAGTTACGAATATTATATGCGGCAATATCGCTATCTGGGCGACGCGCCGGAATGCCAGTGGAACGGCCCCGTCTGGCCTTATCAGACGACGCAGGTGCTGCACGGCATGGCCAATCTGCTCGACCATGCCCGGCAGACCGGCCCCGTCACCCGCAGCGCCTATATGCGGCTGCTGCGCCAATATGCCGCGCTCCATTATCAGGGCGTCGGTCGGGATAGGCGCCTGGATATCGAGGAGGATTATCACCCGGAGACCGGCAAGCCGATCGTCGGCCTCGACCGCAGCCACCATTATTTCCATTCGGGTTTTAACGACCTGATCCTGACCGGCCTGGTCGGCATCCGCCCGCGCGCCGACGACATGCTGGAAGTGAACCCACTGCTCCCCGATGCGCGCGATCCGCAGGCGCTCGCCTGGTTCCGGGTGCAGGACGTGCCCTATCACGGCCACAAGGTCGCGGTGACGTGGGACGCAGACGGCCGCCATTACGGCCGGGGCAAGGGGCTGGCGATCGAAGTGGACGGCAGGGAAGTCGCACGGCGCGACACGCTGGGCCGCATAGAGGTTCCGATCGACCGCGCGCCCACACCCGCCATCGCCCGTCCGATCAACCTCGCCGTACAACTGGTGCGCGGGCAATTCCCGATGGGATCGACGTCCAGCAATAGCGACATCGAAAATGTCCATGATGCGATCGACGGCCGCACCTGGTTCTTCCGGGAACTGCCCAATGGCTGGTCGTCCGCACCCTCTCCGGCGCAACAATGGTATGCCATCGACCTTGGCAAGCCGACCGACCTCGCCCGCGCCGAACTGGCCTTCTTCGCCGACGGCGAGGGCTTCGCCGCCCCGCAAGGCTATCGGCTCCAAGCGTGGGTCGATGGAGACTGGCGTGACATCGCCGCGCCAAAGGGCAGCCCGGTCGCCAACGGCGTGACCGATGTCCGCTGGCCGAAGCTTCAGACCAGCAAGGTCCGCCTGCTCTTCACCCAGCCCCAGGGCAAGGCGACCCGCCTCGCCGAATTCAAGCTGTTTGCGCAATAACGAAGCGGCGGCCAAGGAACCGGGCGTCGTCGCGCCCAGGCGAAGGCCCGGCCCGCCGGACGATAGATAACCCCTCTATTGCGTGGTCGCCAAAGAATTGGCATCGCGCGCGGCATTCAGAAAAGGCTGGACCCGCAACCGGGGGAAGACATCCTCGATCGGCTTGGTATCGGGCAGGATATAGACATATCCCCCCTTCCTGCGAAACAGCGGGCTGACCTTGGCATAGAAGGCCTTGGGCACGTTGATGCAGCCGAAAGTGATGCGGTTGTCGTCTATTTCGGGGACAGCATCCGCTCCTTGCGCTTCTCCTTGGGATTGCCCGGCGGGATGGTGTGCAGCGCGACGGAGGTCGCATAATCGACCCACAAGACCCGCTGCTTGCCCGCCGCCACGCCGAATTTCGCCAGATAACGCCCGGCAGGCGTCGTCTTTTCCGCCGGTCCGATCTCCGACAGGCTTTTGCTGCCGATGCCGGGCGTCGCGTCATCTCCCGGCATGATGCCGATCAGCACCGGCCCATGGGCCAGCAGCTTGCCCTTGGCATCATAGAGGAAGGCGGCGGCCGACGGCTTGTCGATGATGATGTAGGGCAACGCGCGATTGTCCCGCGCGCTCATCACCCAGTCGGCGACCCGCGTGGCGGATGCCGACAGTTCCGGCGCGGGTGCGTCTTGGGCTGTCACGGCATCTGGCTTGGCTGCCTTGGACTTGGCGGCCTTGGGCTTGATGGCAGCGGGCTTGGCGGTGCTCCGCTTGGCCGTGGCCGGACGACGGTCGGCCGCCTGAGCGGGCGTGGACACGGTGAGCGCAAGCGCCATCAGCGCCAGAAAAGCAGGAATCATGCAGGGCAAAACTCAAAAAAGGGCCGACGCGAAGGAAAGCGCCGACCCGTATAGCAGATAGCCGTCTGCGACCTTAGTTGCGAGCGCGCTTGCGCTGGGCCTGCTGCAATTGCTGCTCGACCCCGTCGACGCGGCCGTTCAATTGTTCCAGCCGCTGGCTGTTCTGCTGCGCCTGGCCGGACGCCGACCGCGCTTCGGCCAGGGCCTGCTGGGCGGTGCCATCGGTAGTCTGCAATTTCGCGTCGAGCGCATCCACGCGCTGGTTCACGGTGGCGACCTGTTCGCGGACGAACCCCTTCGTGGCGCAGCCACCCAAGCCCATCGAGCCAATCAAAACCACGGCAAGCGGGGCCATTTTCGTCAGAGACGGCGACATATTTTTCTCCTGATGGTCAATAAACCGTCATGTTTCCAAGCTCAGCGCAGAGCGGCGGACAACGCGATTCTGTCCGGCTGTGCATGACGCCAGTCGAACGGAGCCTTGAGCGAAGTTACGCTATTCCGCCAAAAACGCGCCTGAATTCCACATGAACCCGTAACGGTTTTCCCACTTCCACTGGTCCGACTCCAGCAACAATCTGTCGCCACCAGACATAAAGCGTCGCCGCCGAATCACCGTGATTCGCTGGCGAAGCGCGGTGCGGACTGCCGCCAGCTAACAGGTGCGCCAGCCGGTCGCACCGATGACCAACGGTTCGCTCCCGGCGGGCAGACCTGGAATAGGCGCCCGGACCGGCGCTGTCGCACTGGGACTGGTGAAAGCCTCCGTCGACCGGCAAGCCCCTATCACCATTTTCCCCTTGCTCCGGCGGCAATCCCATGCACAAAGCTTGCCAACTGCCGTACGCGTTCCGGCGTTTAAGGGATGCTTAGTCAAACGGCTGCAAGGACAAGACGCATGGACGACGTGATGACCCCGGAACGGACGGCGCAACGCCCGCAAATCCCGCATGAAGTGAGCGACGGCCTGTCGGTCATTTCCATCGCCAAAAGCTATGACAAGCGCGTCGTCCTGTCCGACGTGTCGCTGACCGTGGGCAAGGGAGAGGTCGTCGGCCTGCTCGGCCCCAATGGCGCGGGCAAAACGACCTGCTTCTATTCGGTCATGGGCCTGGTGCGCCCCGATCATGGGCGCATCGTGCTGGACGGCCAGGACATCACCAACCTGCCCATGTACCGCCGCGCCATATTGGGCCTGGGCTATCTGCCGCAGGAAACCTCCATCTTTCGCGGCATGACCGTGGCGCAGAATATCAGCGCGGTGCTGGAACTGGCAGAACCGGACAAGGCCGCCCGCGAAGCGCGGCTCGAACAGCTGCTCACCGAATTCGGCCTCGCCCGCCTGCGCAATTCGGCCGCGATGGCGCTGTCGGGCGGCGAACGCCGCCGCTGCGAAATCGCCCGTGCGCTGGCCGCCAACCCCTCGATCGTGCTGCTGGACGAGCCTTTCGCGGGTATCGATCCGCTCTCGATCGCCGACATTCGCGATCTTGTGAAGGATTTGAAGACGCGCGGCATCGGCGTCCTCATCACCGACCATAATGTCCGCGAAACGCTGGAAATCGTCGATCGCGCCTGCATCATCTATGGCGGGCAGGTTCTCTTTGCCGGCAATCCGACCGAACTGGTCGCCAATGCCGACGTCCGCCGCCTCTATCTGGGCGAGAATTTCCAGCTTTGAGATGAGACACGCGCGCACCCTTCCTGTTGATCGGGACGCGCACTGATGGCGCTCGGGCCGCGTCTCGACATTCGGCAGAGCCAGTCTCTGGTCATGACGCCGCAATTGCAGCAGGCGATCAAGCTGCTGACATTGTCCAATCTGGAAATCGAAGCCTTCGTCGCGGGCGAACTGGAAAAGAACCCGCTGCTTGAAACCGGCGGCGACGATGCGCCGCCCACGCCCGACGGCGTGGACCGGACGATCGAAGCACCCACCCTGTCGGCCGAAACCGGCGCGAGCGACGACCTCATCGCGCAGGGGCTGGGCGTCGCCGACAATCCGCTCGACGTCGATCATGGCGCGAACAGCTTCATCGACGATGGTCCCGGCGATCGCATGGCCGAAGCCCATGGGACAAGCGGCAGCGGCACGGACGCGATGGCCGGCAGCTATGCGGAGGACGCGCCGGACTTCGACAGTTTCGCCGCGCCCGACATGGGCCTTCAGGAACATCTGATGGGGCAGGCGCGCGCCGCAATGTCGGACATGGACCTGTTCATCGCCACCCAGTTGATCGGCCAGATCAGCGAAGCGGGCTATCTGGAAGCGAACCTGCTTGCCACCGCCCATGGCCTGGGCGTGCCCCTTTTCGATGTCGAACGGGTTCTGGGCGTCATCCACACATTCGACCCCACCGGCGTCGGCGCGCGCAGCCTGTCCGAATGTCTCGCGCTCCAGGCCAAGGAGGCCGACCGCCACGATCCCTGCATGGCGCGCCTGCTCGCCAATCTGGATCTGCTGGCAAAGGGCGCCCTGCCCCAGCTGCGCCGCATCTGCGGCGTGGATGAGGAGGATATGGCGGACATGATCGCCGAACTGCGCAGCTACGACCCCAAGCCCGGCCTGCAATTCACCAGCGAACGCGCCGCGCCGGTCACGCCGGACCTGTTCGTGCGCCCGACCCGCGACGGCTGGGCGATAGAGGTCAACAGCGCCACCCTGCCCCGCGTCCTCGTCAACCGCAGCTATTATGTCGAATTGTCGAGCGGACCGCAGGACAGGAACGCCAAGGCCTGGCTCGCCGATTGCCTGGCCAGCGCCAACTGGCTGGTGAAGGCGCTGGACCAGCGGCAAAAGACGATCATCAAGGTGGCGAGCGAGATCGTCCGCACGCAGGAAGCCTTCTTCCACCACGGCGTAGCCCATCTGAAGCCCCTGACGCTGAAAACCGTCGCCGACACGATCGCCATGCATGAATCGACCGTCAGCCGCGTCACCTCCAACAAATATCTGTCCTGTCCGCGCGGACTCTACGAGCTGAAATATTTCTTCACCAGCGGCGTGTCCTCCTCCGACGCGGATGGCGCCGCCGTCTCGGCCGAAGCGGTCAAGAGCCATATCAAGGCGCTGATCGGGGCCGAAGACCCGCAGGCGATCCTCTCCGACGACACGCTGGTCGATCTGCTCCGCGCGCGCGGCATGGATATCGCCCGCCGCACCGTCGCCAAATATCGCGAAGCGCTCGGCATCGGCTCTTCGGTCCAGCGCCGTCGGCAAAAGGCGCTCAAGGGCAAGGCGGCCTGACCGGCGCTGTCCTACCTGACGCTATTCTGATACCAGATATCCGGCTTTTCGTGACGACCGGGCCATACACCACCCCTTTCCGATAGGATCGCAAGCGCGCAACAAAATGTCGAAATGTGCGGGAAATGTGGGAAGTTAAGCGATGGAAACCCTATTCGTCAGCCCCCCACCACCCTTGACCCGCTCGACGCGACCGGCAAAAGCGGCGGCCAAATTCCGCCTGTTGGATCAGCCTGAAAAGGATCGCCTCGCCCATGTCCGTTGCCTATCTGAACGGCGCTTTCCTGCCCCTCGAAGATGTCCGCATCTCCCCGCTCGATCGCGGTTTCCTGTTCGCGGACGGCATCTATGAAGTCGCCGCCGTGATCGACGGGGGCCTAGTCGACAGCGCCAGCCATCTGGCCCGACTGGAGCGCTCCACCGCCGCGATCGGCATCGCCCTGCCGATCTCGACCGCAGACATCGAAGCCGCCCAAAGGGAACTGATCGCCCGCAGCGGATTATCCGAGGGGCTGGTCTATCTCCAGATCACGCGCGGCGCGGACGTGAGCCGCGACTTCATCCCCGCGCCGGACATGCAGCCCACCCTCTTCATGTTCATGCAGGACAAGCCGGTCTTGCACGTGCCTGCGGTCAGCACGGGCATCGCGGTCGCCACCATGCCCGACCTGCGCTGGGCGCGGCGCGACATCAAGAGCGTCGGCCTGCTTGCCCAGGTCATGGCCAAGCAGGCCGCCAAGGACGCAGGCGCGCAGGAAGCCTGGATGATCGAGGACGGCTTCGTCACCGAAGGCGCATCCTCCACCGCCTTCATCGTCACCGACGAAGGCATCATCACGCGGCCCTATAGCCAGTCTGTGTTGGCCGGCTGCACCGGCGCGGCGCTGACCGCACTGGCCGAAGAAAGCGGCCTTGCCGTCATCCGCCGCCCCTTCACCATCACGGAAGCATTGGCGGCCCGGGAAGCCTTCATCACCAGTGCGTCGACCCTGTGCCTGTCGGTAGTGCGGATCGACGGGCAGGCGATCGGCGATGGCAAGCCCGGCCCAGTCTCAACCCGCCTGCGCGACCTTTATATCGACTTCGCTCGTGCGACAGCCGTCTGACAAATATCTCCATTATGGAGGAAGCTTCATTCTTTTCTAACTGGGCAGAAAACTTCCATCATTTTGGCCTGGAAATGGCGATGAGATGGATAAAAAACCGGCATGAACCGGTCGCCAGCAGCGACCGGGCGGCATCTTGATCCAGACCTACTCCATAATGGCTGATTTGCGGGGCTGAAACGATCCATTCTTGCTTTAGTCTCCGGAACGAAGGTAGAACAGGATCGGATCATGATGAAAGATTTCTCCTACGCCGCGCCCCAGACCGCCACGGCCGCACCGCTCGCGCCACGGGACGAACGCGCCAGCCTGCTGGTGATCGCGGACGATATGGAAGCGCCCGATCTCGAACCCGTCGCGACGGCGGCGGGCCTTCGCCTGCTGGGCGTCACGCCTCTGGCCGATGCGCCGGTCCGGCTCGACCTTCAGGCCCAGTGTGACACGATCCTTCTTTTCTGCCCGTCCGCGACGCCTCTGCTGGAACGGCTGTTGGTCCAGGTCGAAACCCAGGCCATCCATAATGGCGTGTCCGTGATTCTGGTGACAGGATGGGACACCGTCGAACTGGCCTTCGCCTGCCTGCGCAGTCCGCACAGTCAATTGCTGTGCGACCCCGATCGCACCGAACTGGCCGCCGCGCTGGTGGCGGCGGGCGAACATCGGCCCATCACCAGCCAGGTGCATGAGGTGGATCGGGAAGGCGCCCGCCTCGCACAATTAAGCGCCGAGGTGGGCCGCCTCGCCCGAACCCTTGACGCGCTGACCGAGCGCACGCGGATGGCCACGCCCAGCTTCGATCTTGGCCCCCGCATTTCCGATCGGCCCAGCGACTATATCGGCATGCCCGCACTCTCCCCAATGGGCGCGCCACCGCAAACGACGGAGAAGCCGACGGCGACCATCACCGCCGCGCAAGTTCGCGACCTGCTGCGCGCCCGACGGATACGGGCGGATTTCCTGCCCGGCGATCTGTTCGCCGACCCGGCCTGGGACATGATGCTGGACCTGCTGGCCGCGCGGCTGGAACAGGAACGGGTATCGGTATCCAGCCTGTGTATCGCCGCCGCAGTGCCGCCCACGACCGCCTTGCGCTGGATTCGCACCCTGACCGACAAGGGGCTGGTGGAGCGGCAGGCCGATCCCCATGACGGCCGCCGCGTTTTCATCGCCCTAGCGCAGGAGGCCGCCGACGCGCTGACCCGCTGGTTCGGAGCCAGCCGCCGCCTGCTCGGCACATAAGGGGCCGCATGCCCGCTTGACGCCGGGGCTTTTTCCCCTAGATAGACCCCACCCGATCACGGGGGCGATTAGCTCAGTTGGTAGAGCGTCTCGTTTACACCGAGAATGTCGGCGGTTCGAGCCCGTCATCGCCCACCATTATAAAGCCTGCAAATACTAGCCTTTCGGCGCTTTTCTGTCAATGACAGTCGTGTTTCCATTTCCCTCTTTGGTCCGCATGTGGTCCGCAAGCCATTGGTCCGCAGCCGCGCGAATCTCTCCCCAAATCGTGGACAGCATCGCCGCAGCCTCCCGCAAATAGGCCGGATCATACTTCGCATAGACCGCCGTCGTGCGATTCCCGTAGGCATGGCCTAGCAATGTGCTGATTTGCTCCTGGGCGATGCCTCGGCTGCGCAATTCCGTCGCCAAGGTGTGGCGGATCGTCTTAGGCACGACATCGGCGGGCAGGTTGAGCGCTGATCGCATCAACCGCCATGCATTGCGCCGTGACGCGACGGCCTCATGCGGATCGGCCTTCCAATCTTTCAGGATAGGTTTCAGGGCAGCGATCTGCGGTATCACCGGATTGACCTTTTTTGTGCGCGGCCATTCGGGCGGGTGCATGTCCAACTGGCGCTGAGATTCGCGCCATTGCGTCTCTGGGTTGAAAGCAAGGCAAGCATCTGGCCGGGCGGCGGTGGTCATCATCAGGACGACCCAGCGCCACGTTGGCTTATCCATGGAAAGAAATGCCAGCGCCGCGCCCATCTGCTCGATCGACAAGACGCGATCGCGGGCAAGGGACCGCTTCTCCTTCGGGACGCTGGGGATCTTCGGCACGTAGGGGATGCGCTGGTTGTTGGCTGCATGATTGAGGGCGGCGCGCAAATCCTCGATGTTGCGCTGGACGCTTTCGCCCTTCACGCCCTTCGACCGATGCACATATTCCTTGCCGCGCCATGGCAGCGAATATTCGTGCGGACCCATGCGCCAAGCGATGTAGCGCGTGATCAGGTTCTTGTTGACCTGGGCGACCGTCACGCGCGCGCCCACTTCATCTTGCAGGACAAAGCCGATGAAGTGGCGCAGCGATCCCGCGATGGTGTCGGCGCTATCGACCTTGGAGCCATGCTCATCGAAGTAGAGAATAAGCTGCGGCAGGACCGTGGCGGCTTCAACCGGCTGCGACCCCTTCGCCCTTTCGCTTTCGACATGAGCATGGATAGCACCGATTGCATCGTCTAATGCTTTGCACTTAGTGCTGCGATATATGTCCGATCTTGACTTGGCGTCGTATCGGGCAATCTGCCAGATGTCGGGAGAACGCCCATCGCGGCGCTTGTCGAGCCAGCAATCTCCGATGACGTAAGGTGATGTGTCTTTGCCCATGAACCCTTAATTTCCTCGGCTTCGGCCCTAATGAGGGCGTCAAGCGTGCCGATGTCCACAAGGGCGCGCAGTTCGTCCAGTGTGAATTTCGTGCCTGTCTCATTGCGAAGAGCGCGGCGGTATTTCTTTGCGATGTCGCTGATGTTCCCCACCCTCAATCCCCCCGCAAAGCAGCGGGCAGCAAGCCACGCTCACCGATAAGCACGTCAACCCGCCGCGCCATTTCGCGGATCTGCCTCGCCTGAAATTCCATTTCCTCAGCCAGGGTCACCAGAGCATCCGGCGTCATCTCGCCCTTTAGCTGGTTACAGGCCCGGCAAACCCGGATAATATTCTGAGGGCCTAAGCGTTGGCCGCACAGGACGCGCGGGACTATGTGATCCTTCGTCGTAACCGCCTTTGGCATCGGGCCATCGCAATAGGGGCAATCCGCCTCGCTCATGGGGTGTCGGCCTTCTGCTGGGGTGCGTCGGGGAGTGGGCGCCAGTGGGTGGGGCGAAGATATCCGCTGACCGCGCCATCCCATTCCGCCCCGGTCCATTCACCGCCCACAAAGCGCCCTGATTCTGAGTTCCGCTCTTCCTCTCGATAGTAGCAGCCCATGGTGACGCCTATTTCTAGGTCGGGCGCATAGATCAGCACCCACGTACCGTCCTTCGGAGCCGTCTCAATAGGCCGCCACTCCCCCGCCTCCACCCGATCCAGCAGGGCGGGAAGGGCGTTGATGGCAGCGGCAATTAGCTTCGCGTCAATCGTCTCATTGCTGGTCTGCATTTCCGCGATGACATAGGTAGTCAGCCGGTCGATCTTCTGGACTATCGTGCCTGACGTATTCAGGTATTCCCATGGGCGTGGGGTGGCGAGTGCCAGCAACTCGCGCAGTTCTGCGATGGTGTCAGTCATGGCGTGCTTTCCTTTCAGCGTCACGTTTCCGCGCCTGCTCGATCGACCATTCCCACATCCGTTTACGCTCTTCCTGATGCTCGCGGATGTGCGCGTGTCGCTCCTGGCATCTCTCGCCTGGCGAAGCGCGATGGAGCCGATCGCGGCGGCAAGCTTTGGAATGGGATATGTTATCGCGTGATCGGCACGAAGCTGGTTACCGTTTCTGCCTATGGAGCGATCACCGAATTAGGCGATGTCGGGCGCGGCGGGCGTTGTTGGTTCGATTATAGCTTCGACCGTTTGGCGATCGGGTCTGGCGATCGCATGTATTACTGGGACGGGTCTGCTCTCAATCAGGTATCTGACCCGGATCTTGGGCAGGCAATCGATGGAATTTGGCTCGATGGCCAATTCATGACGACGGATGGTGAATATCTCGTCGTTACCGAGCTTAACAATCCTACCGAAATCGACCCCCTGAAATACGGCTCGTCTGAAGCCGACCCTGATCCCGTGCTTGGCCTGATCAAGGTTCGAGGCGAGGCCTATGCGCTGAACCGCTACACCATCGAGAATTTTACTAATTCCGGCTCTTCCGGCTTCCCGTTCGTGCGCAACAGCGGCGCGCTTATCTCGTATGGCGTTGTCGGCACCCATGCCAAAGCCGCCTATGTCGATAGCTTTGCCTTTGTCGGCAGCGCAAAGGACGAGGCTCTTGGTGTATATCTCGCGGGCAATGGCGACGCTGCCAAGCTGTCTAACAAATTTGTTGATGATGAACTTAAAGCCCTCACCGACGAAGAGGCGGCGGCGATCGAGATGGAGGCGCGGGTAGACGCTGATGAGCAAAGGCTTCTTGTCCACCTTCCGACAAAAACGTTGGTCTATTATGCAACGGCTTCGCAGGCAGCGCAGTCGAAAGTCTGGGCGGTGTTCGCTTCGGGCGTTGCGGCCGACAAAGCGTATCGCGGGCGCAACGCCGTTCTAGCCTATGGCAAATTTATCGTTGGCGATCGGGACGGCAATATCGGCTATATCGATAGCACTGTTGCCACCCATTATGGCGAGGTTGCGGGCCGGCGTTTCGATACCACCTTGATTTACAATGATGCCGGGCGCGGAATCATAAATTCCGTTGAGCTGACTGGCCTTCCTGGCCGCGCGCCTGCCGGAACAAGCCCGCGGACTTTCATGTCTTGGACCATAGACGGCGTAACCTGGTCGCAGGAGCGCGCCATCTCAACCGGGCGACCGGGCGAAAGGGCTGTGCGGGTACAATGGAGGCCTAACATTCGGTTCAATCGGTGGATCGGCCTACGATTCCGTGAAGCTGACGAGGGTATGGCGGCCTACCTCCATTCAAGCCGCCGCCGATTTGATTGAGGACGACAGGGAGCGGGCTTGCTTGCGAAAAGAGTGACATCCTGCATCGTCCCTGAGTGATGACGGGACGGTGCCGAACAGCCTACTTGCGCGCCATTAAGCCTTTGCGGTGCTGAAAAGTGGCGGGCCGAAGCCCGCCGATAGGTTAGGCCATTTGCCGCGCGCTGTCCGCGACGATCTGGATCAGGTCATCGGCAAATGGCATTCCTGATATTCTTTCAGTATTAGCTCCAGCTTCACGGCGATGTCTTTACCGCTGCGTGTTGGAACGCGAAGCACGGCTTCTAACTCCTCATCGGCACGATCGCTAAAAGCGATGCTGTCTGTATTGATCCGGTCATAATCGGGATCGTTTCCACGTGTGTCATGGATCGGATGAGCCTGATATTCAGACCAAGCCTGCCGGAAACGAGCGATGGCAACATCCAGTTCGCTCGACGGCGAGCATACCAGCGCTTGGGCAGCGGCGGGCGGCGATAGCGACCGGCGCGACCAGCGCGGCGGTGAGGAAGGCGCGGCGGTCGGTCATTGCGCATCCCTCCGTGCCGCCTGCTCAGCCCAACCAAGGGCGTGAATGGCGTTCCATGCTGCGATATGCGCGGGATTAGTGGGGTCGAAGGGCTTGACGCCCACCGCATATCCGCTCTTTGCGGCGCGCGCACGAATTGGTATGACGTTGGTAGCCATAACGAAACTCCGGTTCGTTGAGGGTTAGGAGCGGCGCGAAGGGTGGTAGCTTCGCGCCGTTCTGTTTTTAATGGGCGGTGAAAAGCTGATGCAGCTTCGCCAGCCCTTTGCCTGTGATGAGAGCGGTTACACTACGCTGGAGGCCCTTTTCGGGATGCTCCCAACTACCGATCTTCACGTCCATCAGGCCAGAATTGATCTTGTCCTGATAAGGCTCGTTCAACCGGGTCATCCACCCTTTCTCGCGAAGGAATGCGGCAAGGCGGTTGCGGCCAGTGCCGAGTATCTTAGCGGTCTGGCCGAGAGGGATAGCATCAGGGGCCGCTTCGATCTGCTCGGCGAAAGCCACTTTGGGCGCAGCAGCTTCGACTTGCTGGAGCAGCCGTTGCTCACTCTCGGTTTTATCAGCCAAACCCTTTCGTCCAAGAACCTGCGCAACGAATGGGCGCTTCAGCAATATGCGGATGCAGCCAAGCAGAAGCTGTCGTCCGACATCAATGGCGCCTTGTTCGACACGGCCGCCCTCGGCTCGGTGTTCGTCAAGCGCGGCATGGCACCGACCGGCTTTGATGACGTGGCAGTCGCTGACACGACCTTTTCGCGTATCGGCGTGACCAACCGCGATCGCTCGCTGTTCTTGGCAGCATCGGCCTATAACGGAATGGCGTCGAATCTCGCAAAGCCGCAGACTTCCGGCCTGACCAAGACCTCGACGGCCTATGAGAAGGGTTATGTCGGCCCAATCAGCGGCTTCGATACGTTCAAGAATGACACGGCCAAGACCCTGGGCGCTGCCACGGGCGGCGCGATGACCGTCAATGGCGCTGGTCAGTTCTGGGAGCCTAAGGCCACCAGCATGGGCGCGACCGGCGAAACCGAGAATGTGGACAACCGTTCGCAGAACCTAACCATCACCGCAGCGGCCTACGCGAACATCAAGGTCGGCGACGCCTTCACCATCGCTGGCGTGAACGCAGTCAACATGATCACCAAGCAGGATACCGGCCAGCTTCAGACGTACCGCGTCATCGGCAAGCCGTCTGCTGGCGTCATCACGATTTGGCCTGCGATCATATCGAACGGCGGCAGCACGATCGGCGGCAAGGAATTGCAGAACGCCACTGCCACCCCGGCGAACGGTGCCGCGATCACTTGGCTCAACACCACTACGGCCGAACAGAATCCTTTCTTCGTGCGCGGCGCGATCTTGCTGATTCCCGGCTCCTTCGCGGTGGATCCCGAAGATGGCTGGAACGTGATGCGCGCAACGACCTCGCTGGGCATCGGCATCACCTATGCGGTCAAGATCCAGGACGCGTTGTTAGCGGGAGGTAGGGCATGACCGACCGCCAACCCCTAATCGCGTTCGGCCTGCTCCTGTTCGCCATCTGCTATCTCGCCACGGTCGCGGCATGGCTCGCCGCGCAAGGCAAATACGCTGAGGCCTTGGGCTTCGGCGGCATCACGACAGGCCTTGTTGGCGTGCTGGGGACTTTCCGACCGCGCAACAGCAGTGTGACGATCGACAACCCGCCGACGAACCCCGTTCAGACGGAGGAAGCAAAGTGACCGAAAAGCCCACCATCATCGACACCGACTACGAGTCCAACAGCTATCTCGCCATGGCCGCCCGATCCGGTCGCATTCTGGCAGAAATGTCCACCGAGGGTTCTGAACTGATCGGCCATGTGACGATCGGGATCTACAGCGATGGCACATATAGCTGCGGATTCAAGATGCCTGATGATCAGCCATTCATGGGGCCGACGCTGTTCTGCGCCTTTATCAAAGAGGTACCCCCTCTCAACCTAGCACGCATAGAGCGCGGCAAGTGGCAATGGTGGTGGGACGCGGTTCTGCTGCTGGTGTGGACCTAACTCCCGCCATGACTGATCCCCCGATGCGTCGCCCCGGTGGCGCTCCAATAGTAGATCGCATATTCGATCGCCTGGTCTAGCGCTGCCTGCGGGTTATCACCCCTGCCAACCCATCGCGCATTGCAACCACCCTCGCGATGGTGAAGATCGACTTGAGCCTCCCAGCGGTCGCCGCTTTTGCGATATCGCCACATCCACAGCATGCCTCTGGATTTTGCGTAGTCGGTCAGGCGGGTGGCGTCGGGCTGCATAGCGCTTGTTCGCGCAATGTTCTCGATTCGGTCAAGGAGTGATCACCCCTCCCCCAAATTGCGGATGGCGGCGGCGATCTGCTGACTGGTCCTCCACCCCTCGGCGTGGACGTTGCATCCATCCCTGTCATGATCCTTGGATGCGAGGTTGTGCAGGGCGCGTGAACCTTCGGCGGCATCATCCGCCACTTTCGCGCACCGCTCCCGCTCATCCTTGCGCGTCTCTGCTTCGAAGCGGGCGAAGGCTTGGATGCGCGGATGGCTATCATGGAAGCCGGCCATCCAAGAAAATCGCTCACGCGGACCGCCACGCATGAACCAGTTGCGACTTCTCCATGCCGCCTCTCTCGCCCCTTGCGACACGGCGATAGGGTCAGTCATGAGCGGGCCTTTCGCAACATGCGCTGGAGGGATGCGGATTTCTCACGGGGTTTCGGCTTCGGCTTTCCGACCGGCAACGATGGCAACGGCTCGCCCCTGTTCATCGCCTCCGTTGCCGCCAACAGAGCCAGCCCCGCAAAGCCGATTGCGCCGATTCGCTCCCCGCTCATTCGCCCGAACCTCCCTGCTGGCCGCAAGTGCAAGGATCGGCATGAGCATCCGGCAGTTCGCCACCCTCGTCATCCCAGCATACCCGTGATGCGAAGGCGTCCAGCGCCTTGGTCAAAGCCTCAGAATCGACGCGCTCTTCCTCGATCGAGATGGAGACATAGCCCCGTTCCATGATCTGTCGACCAGCCACGACCAGCGCTGCCACATCGGCAGGCACCGCCATCTGCACCGCCTCCCCGGCTGGTGTGGCGTCCGCTGGCTTAAGGGCGGCGGGAAACACGCGAAGCATCCGGGTTGCGACTTCGCGGAACTTGGCCTGCACATCAGACGGCACGATCTTCACAAATCCGCCGTCGCGCTGGCCGGTATCGTCTCGATGTTCGGGCCATGTATAATTGGACCAAGCGTCACCGAACCCGCCTTCGTCATGCAGCCATTGGGCAGCGCGTTCGATATGTTCGGCGTCCACCTCCCCGCGATCTGGCGCAGGGGAGAGGGCGCACTTTGAGCAAACAAAGCGTCCGTGGTCGTCGCACATACCGTCTACGTCCCAGCCTGGACCACCCACCCCGGCATCATCCGTTCGCGCTGGGGTGGTGAGGGCTTGGCGCAGAGCGCGGGCAATGCGATCAAAGGCATCCGCCGTTCTTGCCGCACCCTGCCATCCGCCAGTGCGATTGCGGTCGCGCATTAGGTTGGCCGACATTTCAGCGGCGCGCGCTTCCCTTGCCACAGCCTCCCGCAACCCAACCGGCTCAGCGGCGGGCGGGTGGGCGACAGGCAGCGCTGACCCCGTAGGCTTGGCGGCTTGCTTGGCCCTGATCTTTTCCACGATATGCGGCTGGAGTATGCGCGCCAGTTCGATTTCGCCAGCTTCGTGCATATCGATGTCGGCGGCCAGACAGAGGGCGGCCAGCGTCACCATCACGCCGCCTACTTCCTGTTGCCGCTCGCCAACATCGCGGCCGAACACATAGTCAACGAGCGCATGGGCGCGGGTCGCTGTGAAGCCGGGCATCGTCTGCGCCAGTTCCAGCGCCTCTTCTGTGAAGCGGTCGGCCCGCTCCAGCATGTCGCTGCTGATTTCTGCGCCAAAGCACTGCATCATCCATGGCTGGACACGCTGCTGGAACGCAACCGCCTCCCCCTCAAGAGGGGGATTTGCGCTACTTGCCAGGCCATCCGGGAGTTTCAGAGATCGCGGTCCAGATGCAACCTCTCGGATGAAGAGGTATATTGGGTTTCGGGCATTTGCTCAATAGACTTGCTGTCCGCGAGCATCCGGGCGGCGGGGGTGGAAAGGGCGGCATCTTGGTCTGCGGCCAGCGATGATATGATCGCCTCCAAATCGCCGAACGTTATTTTCAGCATTATTGGAAGGTCGGAACGGCGGTTGGCAACATGTACCCTGTCGCGCTTTCTCTCCAGAGCAGCCGCCAGCGCTTCGGGTTCGGTGGGGGTGGTCGAGGTCATTGGGTCTTGTCCTTTCGTGCGCGCTTTGCTTCTTCCCATTGGTGGTTGACACTTCCCATTTTTGGAACGTCTTCTGGGAAGATCGCAGCGCTGCAATGAGGGCAGGCAGGAACCATGTTCTTGCGCCGGAAATGCTCATCCATCTGCTTGGCGGCGATGCGCAAAATGCTGTGCTGCTCGGCCTCCGTTACGGCCTCTTGCCGCCGCTCTATGTCGAACGCGGCCCGGTGGAAATTCTCGCAGATTTTCGTGAAAGCATCGAACGGTTCGATGTCCGTTTCGCAGTCTTTGCACCATATGCGGCGCTCTTGGCCATCGTACACCATGCGCGGGTGCTTGCAGGCCGAAACGGGTCGGCGAGACCGGCCGCGTGCAACCCGAAGATCGCCAATGTCTACGACCTTGAGGCCGTGCAGATATTCCTGCTCAATGATGGGCGGGTCTTTGCGCTCGCTCATGCAGCGCCTCCGTTGAGGCGGGCAGGCGTGCTGACATCAATCGCATAGACCACGACCGGCTCAGGCCCGAAATGTGGATGCGTGATGGTGCGGATCATCTCGCCCCGATACTGCCGGGTCAGGCGCGTCTTGCCCTCGATGCCGCCGCCCTTGGAATAGCCGCGCAGGAGGATGATGCGGTCATAGGTCCGGTTGCGGAGGCGCTTGATCCAATAGCTGGTGACGAGCCGGTATTCCTCCAGCTTCTCGCCCGATGCGATCTGGTCGAAGTAGATGCCTTTGAGCGGGATGATGAGGTCACCCATGGGCCGCCTCCCCGTTCAAGCGGGTGGTCCGCAAATGGTCCGCATGTTCGCATATGTTCTGCATATGTAGCCAATCCGTTCATTACCGAATATGGCTTTAAATGGCGCTATTGCGTTGATAACGCTCGTTTACACCGAGAATGTCGGCGGTTCGAGCCCGTCATCGCCCACCAGTTTCGCCGACGAAAACGCCATCCGGGGATGGCTTTCGGCCAAACTCTCCTAGTAACAGCGCAGGGCACACCTCTCATGCTACGCTCGACTTGGACGCGCTCGGGTTACTCGTCGCCAAACAATCCGCATCCGTAACGTTCATCCTGCCGCAAGCATCCCGCCGCCATGATCGCCGCATGCTCGTCGCCGCGTTCGCTCACAGGATGATCCTGTCCATCATACTGATGCTGTCGCCCTTGGCGGTAATGGTCATCCACCATGCCAGAGACCAGCCCGCAGGCAACAGGGCCGTCCCGGCAGGGACGCCGTTGCCCTGCGACCGATATCCTCTCACCCTGATGTGACAGCGGATATTGCAGCGCGGCGCGGGCGCTGCTAACCCCGCGCATCATGATCCAGCCGCCCGAAACCATCCGAGTCTCCAAATCCCGCGTCTCCTGCGATGGGTCCGGGGACATCCCCGCCGCGCTCGGCCATCCGCGCGTCTTCCTGGAAATCGACGAACATGGCTATGTCGACTGCGGCTATTGCGACCGGCGCTTTGTGCTGATCGGCGGCGTGGCCGACAATGGCGACATCGCGACCAAGCCGGATATCGCATCGGGCGCCAGCCTTTAAGCATTTCCGCGTTCTGCGCGCCGTCGGCTGCTCCGGTCGACGGCATGATAGCTTAAAATTTCCATTGGGGTTGGCGGCGGTCGCGCCTATATCGGTCGCATGACTGACATCGCCAACCAATTTACCGACGCTCGCGGCCTTCTCTATCGTCCGGGCCTGCTAGACCCGGACGGCGCCCGCCGCCTGACCGCACAGGCGCTGGGCCAGTGCGACGATGGCGAACTCTATCTGCAATATCGCGCGAGCGAGAGCTTCGGCTTCGACGACGGACGGCTCAAGACCGCCGACTATTCGACCGATGCGGGCTTCGGCCTGCGCGGCGTGTCGGGCGAGATGACCGGCTTCGCCCATGCCAACGACATCAGCGAAGCCGCCATCCGCAAGGCTGCGCAGACCCTGAGCCTCCTCGACCCGGCCAAGGGTCAGCCCGCCCCGCCGCCGCAGCACACCAATCGCCATCTCTACACCGACGCCAACCCGCTGGAAATCGTCCCCTTCGCCGAGAAAGTGAAGCTGTGCGGCGAGATCGATGCCGCCGCCCGCGCCCGCGATCCGCGCGTCGCCCAAGTGTCGGTCAGCCTGGCCGGCAGCTGGTCGGTGGTCGAAATCGTTCGCGCCGACGGGTTCACCGCGACCGACATTCGCCCGCTCGTACGCCTCAACGTGTCGATCATCCTGGAAGAGGATGGGCGGCGCGAAACCGGCGTGTTCGGCGTTGGCGGCCGCTATCTGTACGATGAAGTCATGGCCCCGGCGATCTGGAACCGCGCCATCGACGAAGCGCTGGCGCAGGCACGGGTCAACATGCGCTCGATCGCCGCGCCTGCGGGCGAAATGACCGTGCTGCTCGGCCCCGGCTGGCCCGGCGTGCTGGTTCATGAAGCGATCGGCCATGGCCTGGAAGGCGACTTCAACCGCAAGGGCACCAGCGCTTTTTCGGGTCGCATCGGCCAGCGCGTCGCCGCATCCGGCGTCACCGTGGTCGACGACGGCAGCATCATGAGCCGCCGCGGTTCGCTGTCGATCGATGACGAAGGCACCCCGACCCAGGAAAATATTCTGATCGAGGACGGCATCCTCAAAGGCTATATGCAGGATCGCCTGAACGCCCGGCTGATGGGCGTCGCGCCCACGGGCAATGGTCGGCGCGAAAGCTATGCCCATGCCCCCATGCCGCGCATGACCAATACCTTCATCAAAGGTGGTCAGGACGATCCGGCGGAACTGCTCAGCCGCATGCAATCGGGCATTTTCGCCAAGAGCTTCGGCGGCGGCCAGGTCGACATCGTGTCGGGCAAGTTCGTCTTCTCCTGCACCGAAGCCTATAAGGTCGAAAATGGCAGGCTGACCGACCCGATCAAGGGCGCGACGCTGATCGGCGACGGGCCGACCGCCCTGACCAAGGTCGTGGGAATCGGCAACGACTGGGCGCTCGACGAAGGCATCGGCATGTGTGGCAAGGGTGGCCAGAGCGTGCCCGCAGGCGTCGGGCAGCCCACGCTTTTGATGCAGGGCCTGACCGTCGGCGGCACGGCGACCTGAGACGTTTCACGCATGAACGGCGGGAACCCTAGCCGCCGTTCGTCATTGATCCTGCATGAACATGTTGACCGACAGTCATGATGCCGTGACCGCAGATTGGGCAGCGGCCCTGCTCGACTTCTGGTTCAACCAGGTTGGCGAAGCAGGATGGTGGAGCCATGACGCGGCGCTCGACCGGCAATGTTCCGCGCGGTTCCAGGCGTTATGGCAGGCCAAGCAATCGCTCCCGGCGGAGACATTCCTTGATCGGGCAGACGATGCTTTGGCGGCTATCATCCTGTTCGATCAGTTGCCCCGCAACATGTTTCGAGGCGAGGCAGAGGCTTTTGCCACGGACCCGCTGGCGCGCGCGGTAGCGCGCGGCGCGATCGCGCAGGGGTATGACGTGCAGATCGGCGGGGCGGGTCGCCTTTTTTCTACATGCCGCTCCAGCATAGTGAGGCGATCGAGGACCAGGATCTCTCGCTGACCCTGTTCGAAGGCGCTGGGGACGAAAAAGCGCTCGATTTCGCACGCAAGCATCATGAAATGATCGCGCGTTTCGGTCGTTTCCCACATCGTAACGCCCTGTTGGGTCGCGAAACGCGGCCGGATGAAGAAGCGGCTGTGGCGGAAGGCGCGCGCTGGTAATCTGCCTATTTTTTGGGCACCCCGCCATCACTGCCCATTTTTTTGGCGCTATCCCCTGATGGGATGCGCGCACGATCCGCGTTAACGCGCCATTAGCGTTTTGGCACGGCTCTTGCTGATATGTCCCCGCACACCAGACACAGGGGGCGACATGAAACTTGTCATGGCTATCATCAAGCCGTTCAAGCTTGACGATGTCCGCGAGGCACTCTCCTCGCTCGGCATCGCAGGTATGACGGTCAGCGAAGTGAAGGGCTTCGGCCGCCAGAAGGGCCAGACCGAAATCTACCGCGGCGCCGAATATTCGACGAACATGGTCCCCAAGATCAAGATCGAAGTGGTCTGCGACGACGACCTCGCGCCGCGCGTCGTGGAAGCCGCGCAGGCAGCCGCCAATTCGGGCGCCATCGGCGATGGCAAGATCTTCGTCCTCGATGTCGGTCAGGCCGTGCGCATCCGCACCGGCGAAACCGGCGAAACCGCGCTGTAAGAAGGGGGGATTTGATGACCTTTTCCAAGAAACTTGGCGGCGTGGCGGGGGCTGCGGCCTTTTCGCTCTTCGCCGCCCTGCCCGCCTGGGCACAGGATGCGGCGGCACCCGCCGCCACCGTGAACAAGGGCGACGTCGCCTGGATGATGACCTCCACCGTCCTGGTGCTGGCCATGATCCTGCCGGGCCTGGCCCTGTTCTACGGTGGTCTGGTCCGCAGCAAGAACATGCTCTCGGTCATGACGCAGATCGGCGCGGCGGCATGTCTCGCGATGCTGATCTGGGTGATCTACGGCTATTCGATGGCCTTCGGCCCTGATTATACCAGCGGGCTGTCCAACTTCATCTCGACCTTCGACAAGGCGTTCCTGAAGGGCATCACGCCCGCTTCGCAGGCGGCGACCTTCACCGCGGGCGTCGAAATCCCCGAATATGTCTTCGTCTGCTTCCAGATGACCTTCGCTGCGATCACCGTCGCGCTGGTGCTGGGTTCGGTAGTCGAACGCATCAAATTCTCGGCCGTGATGGTGTTTGCCGCCGTGTGGCTGACGATCGTCTATTTCCCGATCGCACATATGGTGTGGGCGGCCAGCGGCCTGTTCTTCAAGCTCGGCGCGCTCGACTTTGCGGGCGGCACCGTCGTTCACATCAACGCCGGTGTTTCGGCGCTGGTGGCCTGCCTCATCCTGGGCAAGCGTATCGGCTTCCCCAAGGAACCGATGGCTCCGCACAGCCTGACGCTGACCGGCGTCGGCACCGGCCTGCTGTGGGTCGGCTGGTTCGGCTTCAACGCCGGTTCGGCGCTGGAAGCCAATGGCTCGGCCGCGCTCGCCATGATCAACACCTTCGTCGCCACGGCGTCGGGTGCCCTGTTCTGGATGCTCGCCGAAAAGGTGAACGGTCATAAGGGTTCGGCTCTGGGCTTCTGCTCCGGCATCATTGCCGGTCTGGTCGCCGTGACGCCTGCTGCCGGCAACTCCGGTCCCTTCGGCGCGATCATCCTGGGCGCTGTCGCATCGATCGTCTGCTTCTACGCCGTCACCGTGATCAAGCCCAAGCTTGGCTATGACGACAGCCTCGACGCCTTCGGTATCCATGGCGTCGGCGGCATCATCGGCGCGATCGGCACCGCCATCGTCTATTCGCCTGCCTTCGGTGGCCCCGGCGCGGCAGATTATGAGATCGGTGCCAAGCTGATCGTCCAGATCGAAGCCGTCCTGGCCACGATCGTCTGGGCATCGATCGGCACCGCCATCGCCATCTTCATCGCCAAGGCCGTAACCGGTCTGCGGGTCAGTCAGGAGGTCGAATATGAAGGCCTCGACCTCGGCGAACATGGCGAGCGGGCTTACAACGCCTGATACTCAGGCATGAATTGGCAGGGCGGGCCGCCCGACACGGACATGGCCCGCCCGCCCCACCTTGTTCCTCCTGCGAACATGCCTCGGGTCGATGCGAAAGCATCGGCCCTTTTTTTGCCCCGGCCCACTGGCAGGTTCGTCTTGTGGCGCGTTTACTATGGCTCAAGGGGGAAGCCGTCGACGACGTCGCGATGGGCGGGGATGGCGACGATGATAACGTTGGCCGGATGTAGGACGGAACCCCTTCCCATCGAGAGCGAGGCGAAAGAAGCCGCAGCGCATCGCGCTTATATAGTAGCGGATAGCACATGGCGCGTAGCGTTCGATGGGGGAGTTCAGAAGGCGACTTACTCGCCCTCCCCCTCCCCGCGCAGGCTGCCGGAATGGCGCGAGGGAATGGATCGATAGGGAGCGTCAGACCCCGATCATTCCGCCGGACGCGTCCATAGCGATGCGGGACGATCGGCATGGCTGGGCCAGCGACGGGCGCGACCCGGCACGGCCAGGCCCGCGCGCACCACCCAGCCCAGCTTTTCGCGCTTGGATGTCATGACCCGGTCGTCCCAGGCATGCTCGCCCCGCCGTGCGACTTCCCGTGCGATATCGCCATAGATGCCCGCTGCGGCCAATACGGCCCAAGCGGCGCGCGGCGGTAGCGCGCCGGTGCCATGGCGGGCGCTGTCTTCATAGGCGGCCGCCATATCCGCCATTCGGCGCGCCAGGATCGCCAGGCGCGGCCGGACCCAGGGCTTCATATGTTCACCCGGCGGGATGTCCATCTCCACCAGCCACTCTTCGGGCAGGTAACAGCGGTCCGCCGCTTCATCCTCGCTGATGTCGCGGGCGATGTTGGCAAGCTGGAAGGCCAGCCCCAGGTCGCAGGCGCGGTCGAGCGTGGCGTGGTCGTTTGGATCGACCCCCATCAACACGGCCATCATGCAACCGACCGCGCCGGCGACATGATAGCAATAGCGCAGCATGTCGGCTTCGCTGCGTGGCCGCCATTCGCGGGCGTCCAACGCGAAGCCTTCGATCAGGTCGTAAGCATAGCGGTCGGGAATGGCGCATTCGCGCATCACGACACCGAACCCGTCGAAGGCCGGGTCGCCGGTGGGTTCGCCGCGCAAGGCCTTACCCGACAGCACCCGGATCGTGGAGAGACGCGCCTGGCCGTCCGTTACGCCTTGCAACGTGCCGCCATGGTCCTGGCCATCGGCGATGTCGTCGCATTTGCGGCACCATGCATAAAGCAGCCAAGCCCGCTCACGGGTTTGCGGATCGAACAATTTCGAGGCGAGGGCGAAGGATTTGGAGCCGCGCGCGATGCTGTCGCGCGCATGGGCGACGAGGGCAGACCGATCCAAGGCCGCCCTCTCGCCTGTGGGAAGGGTCGGGATAGGGTTTGTCACATCCATGCTCAGGACATGCCCTCGCCTAACCCCCGCGTCGAGTCCCTCGCCTCAATGCGACGCCAGCGAAAGGAAAGTGCCGATGTCAGAGCCGTGCCGCCTTCATCACGAAGATCGTTTCGTGCGGCTGATAGGCGGCCATGGAATCGACCAACCCTTCGATATTGTCGTCATGGATCATGATCCCGGCATGCTGGGCGCGGATGAAGCCCACCTCCACCATCTGCCGGTTGAAGCCGATGAGCTGATCATAGAAACCCGCGACGTTTAGCAGACCGACCGGCTTGCTGTGATAGCCAAGCTGCGCCCAGCTGATCGCTTCCCACAATTCGTCCATCGTGCCGACCCCGCCGGGCAGGGTCACGAAGCCGTCGGACAGGTCGGTGAACAGCTGCTTGCGCTGGTGCATGGTCTGGACGACGTGCAATTGCGTGCAGCCGCGGTGCGCGACCTCCGCGCCGACCAGCGCCTCGGGGATTACGCCGATCACTTCGCCGCCCGCCTCCAGCGCAGCGTCGGCCACCGCGCCCATCAGGCCCAGGCGCCCGCCGCCATAGACCACGCCGATGCCGCGCTGCGCCAAAGTGCGGCCGACATGGCGCGCGGCATCGATATAGGTGAGGTCGGCGGGGGTCGCCGACCCGCAATAGACTGCCAGTCTCTTCATCGTCTCATTCCATCCGGGGCAGCGCCCCTATCGCAAATCATCCAGCATCAGCGCGGCGGTCGCCTTGGCGCTGCCCACCACGCCGGGGATGCCCGCGCCGGGATGGGTGCCGGCCCCTACCAGATACAGATTGGGAATGACATCGTCGCGATTATGGGCGCGGAACCAGGCGCTTTGCGTCAGCAGCGGCTCCAGGCTGAAGGCGCTGCCCATATGGGCGTTGAGGTCGCGGCCGAAATCACTGGGCGCATAATGGAACCGAGTGACGATGCGCGAACGGATATCCGGGATCAAGCGATGCTGGATCTCGTCCAATATGCGTTCGGCATAGGCATGGCCAAACTGGTCCCAGTCGATCGGCAGTTTCCCCATATGCGGCACCGGGGCGAGCGCATAGAAGGTCGAATGCCCGTCCGGCGCCATCGACGGATCGGTAACGGTCGGGTGGTGCAGATAGAGCGAGAAATCCTGCGGCAGGACGCCATGATCGTAAATATCGGTCAGCAGCCCTTCGTATCGCGGGCCGAACAGGATCATATGGTGCGGGATTCCCGGCCAGCTGCCCTTGATGCCGAAATGCAGGACGAACAGGCTGGGCGACCAGCGCTTTTGCGCCAGTTTCTCGCCCTGTTTCTGTCCGCGTGGATGATGGCCCAGCAGGTCGCGATAGCTGTGCATCAGATCGGCGTTGGTCGCGATCGCGTCCGCCTCTCCGCGCCAGCCCGACGCGGTATGGACCGCCGTCGCCTTGTCACCATAGGTTTCGATCCGGGTGACGGGATCGCCGAGGCGCAGCGTGCCGCCCAGCCGCTCGAAATGCGTCGCCATGCCCTGGACCAGGCGGTTGGTGCCGCCTTTGGCGAACCAGACGCCGCCATCCTTTTCCAGCTTGTGGATGAGGGCGTAGATGGCGCTGGTCTTCATCGGATTGCCGCCGACGAGCAGGGTGTGGAAGGACAGCGCCTCGCGCAGCTTTTCGTTCTTCACATGGGATGCGACGACCGAATAGACCGAGCGCCAGGCCTGATATTTGGCGAGGCTGGGCGCCGCCTTGATCATGGAGGCGAAGTCGAGAAAGGCGACCGAGCCGAGCTTGCGATAGCCCTCTTCAAACACGCCCGCTGCATAATCGCAAAACCGGTCATAGCCCGCGACATCGCCCGGATCGAGCTTAGCGATTTCGGCGCGCAGGGCGGCCTCGTCATTGCTGTAATCGAAATTCGTGCCATCGCGCCAGTTCAGTCGGTAGAAGGGCGACACGGGCATCAATGTGACGTCCTGCGCCATGTCGTGCCCCGACAGGCGCCACAGTTCGGCCAGGCAATCGGGGTCGGTGATGACGGTCGGCCCGGCGTCGAAGGTGAAGCCGTCCTTTTCCCACATATAGGCGCGGCCGCCGGGACGGTCGCGCCCTTCGACCAGGGTCGTGTCTATGCCTGCCGATTGCAGACGGATGGCGAGCGCTAGGCCGCCAAAGCCCGCGCCGATGACGATCGCTGTCCTGTTCATCAGGCGGGCGGGTTCAACAATGTTCGCATGGCATCCCTTATGGGCACGGGTGGCCGTCCGCACAAGATGCGCAAACGGTCAGTCATCGATGAACGACCGGCATAGAAGCGCTGGATGAGGTCGGGGCGCAAACGATAGAAGCGCGCGAAGATGCGCCAGCGCTGATCCGGCACAGCGGCGCCGAACAGCATCTTGCCCAGCAGGCGGTAATAGCCGCCCCGTCGCCACTGCGTCGCGGCGTAGGCGCGCGTGGCCGTCGGCAGTCCGTCGAGCGGCTGATCCGCCAGCCAGAGAGCGAAGCGCACGGCGTCGGGCAGCGAATAGCCCGTCATCGGCTGGAACAGGCCGGCGCGCACCCCGGCGCGAGCGACAGGATCGTCCTTGGGCCAGTAACGGTCGAAGTGGCCGCCATGGACGACCGGCAGCACGCCCTGTTCGCGATGGACGACTTCGCCCTGCCAGCCCTTTCCCTGCGCATAGGCGGCGATGCGGGCGGCGATGGCGGGCACGTCCAGGGTCGGCGTATCGCTATAATAGGTGTCTTCGATGAAGATGGTGCGGTCGTCCCACGGCAGCAGATAGACGAAGCGATAGCCGTCCGTCTGGTCGACCGTCGCATCCATGATGACCGGGCGATCGACGCCGTGAGGGGTGTCGAGGCGCAGCGTGTGCCCCACGAACTTCTGCCAGCCGCAACGGAGCGTGGACAAGTCCCCCGCGCCTCGCGCGTCGATGACTGCTTTGGCCCGGATCTGGCGACCGTCGGCAAGGGTGACGAGGTCAGGAGACAAGGCAGCGACCGGCACACCGGTCAGCAGCCGATCCCCCAGTTCGCGTTCGAGTGCGACAGCGAGTTGGACAGTAGTAACGCTATTATAGGGCGTGGCCAATTGCCGGGAATGCCCTGGAAAATAAACGGTATGGCCCTGCGGCCAGCGATGGGCGACCAGCGGATCGATCAGCCAGCGGTCCGCGGGCGCGACGTCGCCGTCGAAGAAGGACCAGACATGGTTGCCGCCGGGGCGATCACCCTGCTCCACCAGCAGCAGGCGGACGTCCGGGCGCAGCCGCGCGAAGGCGAGCGCGATCAGGCCGCCGGCCAGGCCACCGCCGATGATCGCCAAATCGCAGTTCAGATCGTTCGCCATATCATAGCTGATAGGGGAGCATGGGCCAACGATCCACTGTTGGTTTTCATGTCCATATAGTATAGGGGACTACCCTATGCATATTATAGACGATCGCGATAAATTGTTGGCGCGCGTGCGCCGGATCGCAGGACAGGTTGCAGCCATCGACCGGCAATTGTCCGGCGACGCGGGCTGTTCGGAAACGCTGCAACTGGTCGCGTCGGTGCGCGGGGCCGTGGGGAGCCTGGTGGAAGAGCTGATCGAACAGCATATGCGCGAGCATGTGGCCCGCCCCGGCCTGTCGGACGAGGCGCGCCTGGCCGCGACAGAAGAGATGCTGGCGCTGATCCGCCGTTACGGGAAATGACGATGCACGACGAAAAGGGCCATCATCACGGCCACGGCCACGACGTCCACAGCCATGAAAATAAGGCCATTGCGCCGTTGCAGGGTCGTTCGGGCAATGGGGCGAACGATAGCGAAGACAGCCATTATTTCGACCATATCTATCTGTCCGCCGGGCACGACCAGAATGCCAGGCGGACGATATGGGTCGTGTGGCTGACCGCTGCGACGATGGTGGTGGAGATCGTCTTCGGCTGGATCACCGGATCGATGGCGCTGTTGGCGGACGGATTCCACATGGCGACCCACGCCGGTGCACTGGCGGTGGCAGCGGCCGCCTATGGCTATGCCAGGCGTCATGCACGCAACCCGCGCTACACGTTCGGGACCGGCAAGGTGGGCGACCTGTCGGGCTTCGCATCCGCGCTGCTGCTGGGCGTTACCGCCCTGTTCATCGCGGTCGAATCGGGCATGCGCCTGTTTCAGCCGATCCATGTCGCCTTCGGCGAGGCGACCTTGGTGGCGATCATCGGCCTGATCATCAACATCGTCAGCGCGCTGTTGCTTGGGCACGACCATAGTCACGACCATGGGCCGGACGATGGTCACGACCATAAGCATGGCCATGGCGACAATAATCTGCGCGCCGCCTATGTGCATGTGCTGACCGACGCGCTGACGTCGGTGCTGGCGATCGGGGCGTTGCTGGCCGGGCGCTATCTGGGCTGGTGGTGGATGGACCCGGCGGTTGGCCTGCTGGGCGCGGTGGTGATCGCGCGATGGGCCTGGGGCCTGATGAAGGATACCGCCACGATCCTGCTAGATACGGCGGAACCGGCCCTGATGGCGCGGGTCCGCACCCTGGTGGAAGACGAAGGCGCGGTGATCCGCGACCTGCATGTCTGGCGCATCGGGCCGCAGGCGCATGCCGCGATCATCAGCCTGGCGCCGGGCGCCGACGCCATCAAGGTGCGGGCACGGGTGCGCAGCTTGCCGCGGATGGAGCATGTCACGGTAGAATGCGGTTGAAGCGCTAGGGCCGCTCGTCCCAGCGCAGTAGCGTCACCGCGCC
This sequence comes from Sphingobium sp. CR2-8, assembly GCF_035818615.1. NCBI lineage: Bacteria > Pseudomonadati > Pseudomonadota > Alphaproteobacteria > Sphingomonadales > Sphingobiaceae > Sphingobium > Sphingobium wonjuense. The sequence goes on from NZ_JAYKZY010000002.1 coordinate 2,949,327, forward strand.
GGTTGCGTCGACTGCCAGTTCACCAAAGGCCCCGGTTCGCAATTTGAGTGCGCCGAGTGGCAATCCGGCGGCGATCAGCGCGAAGCGGGCCGCGCCGTTGCTGGTGACGAGCAAATCGACACCTGCCTCGCGTTCCGCGAAGAAGGCGCGCCAGGCGGAGATACGCCGGTCCGCGTCGACGATCCAGCCGTCGGGGGCAACGCCGCGTTCGTCCCAGTCGGCGAGCGCCTGCGCACCTATGCGGGCCACCACCTCCGCCTCCGGGCGGCCTTCGTCCGGGCCGTGATCGATCTCGCCCAGCCAGTCGCGGGTGCCGTCCTGAGCATGACCGGTAGCGATCGCGATGCGATCCGCCGTCTGTCGGGCGCGCTGCAACGGGCTGGCGAGCAGACGATCTATGGGGAGCGTCTGGCCTGCAAACCATTGCCCCAGTCGGTCGGCCTGGGCGACGCCGCTTTCCACCAGGGGGATATCGGTGCGCGACCCCACGCGTCGCGCCTGCGCACTGCTGGCGAAGGTATTGCCGTGACGAATGATGAAGAGGCGGCGCATCGTGCGGACCGGGTCAGAGCGGCGGCGTGGGGTCGCCATAGAGGGCGATCAACGCTTCGACCCGGCTGATGTCAGCCTCCGTATCGATACCGCTGCTGTCGAAACGGGGCGGATCGACCGCGACGGTCATGACCGGAATGCCGAGTTCGAGCAGGCGCAGTTGCTCCAGCCCTTCCAGATTTTCCAGCGCCGTGGGGGGGCATGCCTCAAATTGTTGCAAAGCGTTCAATGCGTAGCCGTATAAGCCCACATGACGCCAGATCGGCGAGCGCGGCGCGGTGTCGCGCAACCTGTCCTCGCCCCGGATGGCCGGAATGATCGTCTTGGAAAACCATAGGGCGCGGCCGTCCGGCGCGCGCGCGCAGGTCGTGCCGCTGAAGGGCGAACGGCTCTTATGCTCGCGCAGCGCGTCGAGCGCGGGCCAGTCGAGCGCGATCACCGGGGTCGCGACCGGGGCACCGGCCTGTAACGCGTCGATCACCGCGCCCAGTGCGCCTTCGGGCTGGAAGGGAGAATCGCCCTGAAGATTGATGACGAAACGGGGTGGCGCCGACTGGGCCAGCGCGGCGGCGAGCGCGCGGCCCGATCCGGTGGCGATGGCGCTGTCAGTCATGACCGCATCGCATCCGGCTGCACGGGCATGGTCGGCGATCGCGTCATCGTCCGTCGCCACGACCAATATCGTGTCGGTCCGCGCGCCGATTGCCGCGCGCGCCATGGCGATCGTGCGGTGAAGCAACGTTCGCCCCGCGATCAACCGCAACGGCTTGCGCGGCAGGCGGGACGAGCCTGCCCGCGCGGGAATGACGACCAGAAAGCTCAGGCGACCCCGGCGTTCAGAAGGTCGTGCATATGCACCGCGCCGACCAATTTGCCGTTTTCGCAGACGAACAGCAGCATGACATTGCGTTCGTGCATCAACTGCATCGCTTCGGACGCGATGTCGTCAGGACCGACCGCCAGGGGGGTCAGGGTCATGGCGCTGCCCACGGCGCCGGTCAGATTCTGTTTACCGGTCACGGTCCGGCGCAGATCGCCGTCGGTGAAGGCGCCGATGAGGCGACCGTTGCGGTCGACCACCGCCGTCCCGCCGAGGCGCGCCCGCGTCATTTCCATCGTCGCGTCGAGCAAGGATGCGTCTTCGCGTACCATCGGCACATTCTCACCCTTGGCCATGAGTTCGCGCACCTTGATAAGCTGCGCGCCCAGTCGGCCATTGGGGTGGAATTTATGGAAATCGTCGGCGGAAAAGCCGCGCATTTCCATCAGCGAAATGGCGAGCGCATCGCCCAACGCCATCTGCACCGTGGTGGAGGTGGTGGGCGCCAGCGCGTTGGGGCAGGCTTCCTCCACTTCGGGCATCAGTACGCACATGTCCGCCGCCGTGGCGACGGTGCTCTGCGCCCGCGCGGTGATGGCGACCAAGGGAATAGCAAAGCGTTTGCAATATTGGATGATCGGACCGAGTTCGGTCGATTCACCCGAATGGGACAGCATCAGCACGACGTCGTCAGGGGTGATCATGCCCAGGTCGCCATGCCCTGCATCGGCGGGGTGCAGGAAGATGGCAGGTGTACCCGTGGAGGTGAGCGTCGCCGTCATCTTGCGCGCCACGATGCCGCTCTTGCCGATGCCGGTGACGATCACGCGGCCCCGTACCTTCATGATGACGCCGATCACGCGCAGGAAGGTGGTGGCAAAATCGCGATCTGCGAATTTGGCCTCCAGCGCGTTGAGACCCAAAGCTGCAATGGACAGACTGCGGCAGGCAGTTTCTACGATACGTCCGCCCGAACCGAACGGAATGATTTTAGATGCTGGTGTCGACACGCGTTAGCCCTTTTATCCGCTTCTCAAAGCCGGATTATCCGGCCAGATCAACGGTGACGAACCACCGTTTCCGATGCCTCGCCTTTCCCTTTTTCCGCGACCCCATACTGATTTCATAATCAGCACCGGCGTCGGCTTACGCTGTTTCAGCCACTTATGGCAATCCATTTTGCAAGTGCGAACGAAAATTCATGACAGTCAAAGCACGCTAATTCGTCAAGCAGCAGACGGACCGAACGGTTAAAGCGACGAAATGCGAAATTTCGTCGTCCCGCAACTCCATCGATAGGGGATTCTCATCCTTTATAGTCGCGATACCACTGCACGAATCGTGGAACGCCGACGTCGATACCGATTGTCGGAGCAAACCCTATATCCTGCGCGATGGCGCTGATGTCTGCATAGGTGGCATGGACATCGCCGGGTTGCATGGGCTGAAAGTCGATTTTCGCCTTTTGCCCCAGCGCGTCCTCCAGCACAGCGATCAGGTGCATGAGTTCTTCGGGCTTGTTGTTGCCGATATTGTAGAGCCGGTGCGGCGCGCGGCTGCCGCCGGGCTTGGCCGCACCGTCGTCCGCCGGAGGATGATCGAGGCAGCCGACGATGCCGTCGACGATATCGTCGATATAGGTGAAGTCACGCTGCATCCGGCCATGGTTGAACACCGGGATCGGCTCGCCTGCCAGTATCTTGGACGCGAAAATCCACATCGCCATGTCGGGGCGGCCCCAGGGACCATAGACCGTGAAGAAGCGCAGACCGGTCATGGGTATGCGGAAAAGATGGGCGTATGTTTCGCTCATCAATTCATCGGCGCGCTTGGTGGCGGCGTAGAGCGAGACGGGATGATCGGCACGATCCTCGACGCGGAACGGCAACGTATCGTTGCCGCCATAGACCGATGAGGATGACGCATAGACCAGATGCCGTACCCGCCGTTCGCGCGCCAGTTCGAGCATGTTGACATGCCCCGCCAGGTTGGAGCGGACATAGGCGTGCGGGTTGATAAGTGAATAGCGCACGCCTGCCTGCGCCCCCAGATGGACGATCGATTCGATCACCTGATCGTTCAGCGCCGCATGCAAGGCGTCGAGATCGGCGAAATCCAGTTCGTGGAAGGTGAAAAGCCGCCCATGTGTTGCCTGCAACCGGGCGATACGGTCGCGCTTCAAAGACACTGGATAATAGTCGTTCATATTGTCGATGCCGACCACCGCATGCCCCTGCGCCAGCAAGCGGTCGGCGGCATGCATGCCGATGAACCCGGCGGCTCCGGTAACGAGAATCGTCATGCGTCCCTCTTTCGGCATGTATCAAGGCGCGCGGCCCTTCCCTCCCGTCTCCGACACTATGCGACGGCTTGTAAAGCCCCCTTCCACCACACGCCATTGAGCGTCGATGGAAAGGTCCATCCTGCTGCCCATCTTTACCCCCCTCTAATCTTTATCACCTAAGCGGGAGCCATGGATATGGCATCCCATCCCGCGCGTCCCGCCGGACCGACCGGACCCGACCCGGATGGGCAGGACCGCCATGCGCGCTGGTCGGCGCTGGCGCTGGACGCCGCCGAGGCCAACGCCTTTTACGCGCCCGACATGCTGGAAGCGGCGATCGACCACCTCGCCGCGGACCAGCAGGTGCGCCTGATCGAGGCGCGGGAGGGCGACAGGACGATCGGACTGCTGCCGGTGACCCGCCGGGCGCGGCATGGCCGATTGCCGATCGGCAGCGTGGCGAACTGGATGCACGATCATTGCTTCTTCGGCGCACCGATGATCCGCGCGGGTCATGAGAGTGCGGCATGGCGGAGTTTTCTGGCGCAGCTGGACGCAGCGCCCTGGGCGGGCGGCTTCCTGCATCTGCAGGGCTTGGACGCGGCCGGGGCCAATGCGGCGGCGCTGGAGGCGCTGTGCGTCGAACAGCGGCGCGGACGGCGGGAAATCCATCGCTATGACCGGGCCATGCTGCGATCGGACCTGACCGCCGACGCCTATTGGGACAGCCATGTCCGGTCCAAGAAGCGCAAGGAGCTGCGCCGCCTGCAAAAGAGGCTGGCGGAATTGGGGGCGGTGGAGACAAGGCTGCTGGCGGCGGGCGATGACCTGGCGCATTGGTGTGGCGATTTTCTGGCGCTGGAGGCATCGGGGTGGAAGGGCCAGGAAGGCACGGCATTGGCCTGCAAGGCTGCCGACGCCGCCTTCTTCCGCAGTGCCTGCGCTGCTGCATTCGCGGCCGGACGGCTGCATATGTTGCGGATCGACCTCGATGGCCGGGCGATCGCCATGCTGGTCAATTTTCGCCATGGCGACGGAGCGTTCTCCTTCAAGATCGCGTTCGACGAAGCGATGGGACGCTTTTCGCCCGGCGTGCTGATCGAGATCGCCAATCTGCATGCGGTGCAGGATGATCCGGCGATCGGATGGATGGACAGTTGCGCCGCCGCCGACCATCCGATGATCGACAGCCTGTGGGCGGAGCGGCGGACGATCGTGCAATATCGCATTGCCCTGCACGGCACCGGCGTGGCCCGGATGCAGCGGAGCGCCGCCTTCGCCATCGCCAACGGCGTTGAGGCGATCGCCAGACAATTGAAAGGACAGGCATGACCGCCCATAGCCCCATTACACCGGGCCCGATCGCGCAGGCCGCTGGCGCCATCTTCCCCGACGAGGCGCGCGCCGCTCTTGCCGCCGCTTATCCCGACCAATCGACCAAGCTGCATCATGGGCTGGTCGGCCACGCTTTGCTGACGCTGGACGCGCTGGCGACCCTGGCCGAACGCATGCCCGCCACGTCGGTCGAATATAATCTGGGCAAGCTGCCGCTGGGCGTACGGCCCGAGGATACGCCGTCCAACGGCCTGACGCTGGGCGAGACTATCCGCACGATCGAGACGAATGGCAGTTGGGCCGTGCTGAAGAATGTCGAGCGCGATCCGGCCTACGCTGCGGTGCTGGACGAGGCGCTGGCGGAGATTGCGCCGATCGTCGCGCGGAAGACCGGACCGATGCTGCACCGGGAAGCCTTCATCTTCCTGTCCTCCCCCGGCAGTGTGACGCCGTTCCATATGGACCCGGAGCATAATATCCTGCTTCAGATCATGGGCGTGAAGACGATGACCGTTTTCCCTGCGCGGGACGAACATCTGGTCCCGGCGCAAAAAAGCGAGGATTTCCATGGCGGCGGGCATCGCAACCTGGTGTGGCAGGATGGTTTCAAGACGCGTGGCACGGCGGTGCGGCTGGAGCCGGGCGACGCCATCCATGTGCCGGTAAAGGCCCCGCATTTCGTGGAGAACGGCCCCACCGTATCGGTCAGCCTGTCGGTGACATGGCGGTCGGACCGCAGCGTAGCCGAAGGCGAGTTGCACAGTTTCAACGCCTTGCTGCGCAAGCGCGGCCTGCCGGTCGGCACGATCAGCGCGCAGCCGGAGGCGCAGGGCCTGCGCCGCCTGATCTATCGCATCATGCGGAAGCTGGGCGCCTGAGCAGGCGGCGGAGCAGCGCTTCGGCTTCGAGACGCGGGCTGAACCGTTCCAATATCCACCAGTCGAGCGATTCCTCGCAGGTGGCGAGGCTCTGCTTGTAGCGATCCTTGCCTGCCAGCAGCGAGTAGCGGGTCAGGCCACGCCCTGCATAATGGTCGACCGCCGCTGCATGGCAGAGCAGGCCGGGCTTGTCCTTGGCCGTGCGCAGCGCGGCGAAGGCGGACTGGTAGTTCATCGCCACGCCGCGATGAATGAAATTGACCAGCAGGCCGACCATGCCCCCGATATCGGCAAAGCGCAGCAGTTCGACCGCGCCGGACGGCAGTCCGCGCGCGGCGATCGTGGCGACGAAATGACGGAAACCGGCATCGTCCCAGGCATTGTCGGCATGGCGGCCGCCGTTGAGCGCGGCCATCTCGTCCAGCCAGGGACCGACGTCGTCCAAGGTGGCGACGGCGATATCGGGCAATGGGCCGCCATGATCCTTCATCGCACGGCGGATCTGGCTGCGCGTATTGGCGCTGAGCAGCGCAAGATAATCGCCATCGGCCGCGCGCACGGCGTTAAGATCGACCTGATAGACGGGCGAAGTGTCGACGCATGTGCGACGACGCGCTGCCAGGCCGAGCAACGGCGTATCGGGCGCGATTCCGCTCAACCGCAACGCGCGCCAGTCGCGGCGATGGGACAGGGCGGCCAGCGCGGCGGCGGTCGCCTCCCCTTCCCGTCCCGCCTCCACCAGCAGGCCGTTATATTCGACATAGGGCCGGTCAGCGGCGGGGTCGCCCGACTGATTGAGGCTGAGCGTGCCGACCCGGCCCAGCAGACGCGGCTGCATCGCATGGCCAAGCAGCGCCAGCGCGACATCCCGCCCCGCATCATCGGTGACGGCGAGGAGGTCGGGCTGGACGTCATAGCTGTCGAGCCATGCGCCGATCCAGGTCCAGCTCAGGAAGAAAGCGCCGTCCGATCGCGCCTCCAATGCCTGCCAGCGTTGCGCCAGGGTCGCCCGGTCGGGCTGCGAGAAGGTCGAGGAAAGTGCCATCGCGCCCCTTGTGGCAGAGCGCGGGGACGGGTCAAGCGGATCAGGCTGTCAGGCGCTTTACCGGATCGACCGTGCCGTCGGCGCGCACGCCGGCGTGCGCCAGATCGCGGGCGAGGCGGCCGGTGAGGAAGCGATACCACATGACGAAGTCGGCGCGGAGCGACCAGAGCGGATAGCGAAAGGTTGCAGGACGATTATGTTCGATCAGACCATGGCCGACCCAGGCGAACCCATAGCCCGCCAGCGGCACCGCAGCGGCCATCCAACCCCGTCGCGCGAAAGGCGCAGCCAGCAACAGCCCCACCACCAGGCTGGTGCCCACATAATGCAGAGCGCGCGTGGCCGGACGCGCATGTTCCTGCAGATAATAAGGCCAGAAAGCGCGGAAGCTGGTCATGCCGGTCATGGTCATCCTCTCCGACCATGAGCGTAATGGGAATCCTGATCTCTGTTAAGTGTGATGCGCCAGGGCGTGCGCGCGATCGGGAGCGTAGAGGAAGTAATCATAGGCGGCGCGCGCCGCCTCCGCCATGATCCGGTCGCGCACGTCATGGCCCCGGCTGTCCTTCATGACGAAGACAACGACGGCGAACCGACGACCATCTGGCAATCGCACCACACCGACGTCATTGCCGATGCCGTTCAGTGATCCGGTCTTGTGCGCAATGGCGGTGCCGGGCGGCAGCATGGCGACAAGGCGCTTCTTGCCGGTTTCGCAATGGGCCATGATGGTGAAGAGCCGCTGGGTACTGGCCGCAGACAGCGCGCGACCCGATTCATAGGCGGTGATCAGATCGACCATGGCGCGCGGCGTGGACGTATCCTCCAACTCGGCCGCGAAGGCCAGATTGGGCAGGTCGCGTATATCCCGCACGGCGAGTTGCGGATCGGCGCGGCGCGCCGCGTCCGCATTCTGGCGGAAACTGCCCGACAGCGGGTGGATGCCCATGGCACGGTAGAGAAGATGCGCAGTATCGCTGTCGACCCGCAGCCCGGTGATGCCCAGCTTGGTCACGAACCCAGTGATCGCCTGCGGCCCGCCCGCCCGCGCGACCAGCACGTCGGTGGCATTATTGTCGCTCTTCTGAAGCATCAGTTCCAGCAGCCGGTCGACCGACAGCGTCGCGCCGGGACGAGAGAACATCCAGGCGATGCCGCCCTCGCTCGCCAGCGCCGGGTCCAGCGCGAGTTGATCGTCCAGGCGCAGGTCGCCCGCATCGATCAGCGCGAAAATGCGCCCGGCCACCGCGACTTTATAGGCGCTGGCCATCGGAAACAGCGTGTCGCCGTTCAACGCCTGCGTCTCGCCGGTCTGGAGATCGCGCGCGGCGATCCCCACCGTTCCATCGGACAAGGCGGCAAAACGTGTGAATTCACCCAGCAATTTGGCTTCGGCCGTCTGCTGCAGCAGCGGCTTGGGCGGCGGGCCGAACGCGTCGGCGGCGGGCAAGGGCGCGAGGAACAGGCCGAAAGCGGCCAGCAGGCTGAAGGAGCGGCGGAACGACATCACCATTCTTTTGCGGATCGCCGCGCGCGAGGCAATAGGCATGGTCAGGATTCAGGCAGGTTGACAGGGGTTTGCGCCCCACGCCATCAGTCGGGCATGAGCGACCCCATCAAACTGCACGAAAGCTGGCGCGAACCGCTGGCCGAGCAATTCGCGGCCCCGCATATGCAAGGGCTGAAAGATTTTCTCCAGGCGGAAAAGGCGGCCGGAAAGCGTATCTTTCCCAAGGGCAGCGCCTATTTCCGTGCGCTCGACCTGACGCCGTTGGATCAGGTGAAGGCGGTGATATTGGGGCAGGACCCCTATCATGGCGACGGGCAGGCGCACGGCCTGTGCTTTTCGGTACAACCCGGCGTGCGAACGCCGCCCTCGCTGGTCAACATTTACAAGGAAATGCAGGCGGACCTAGGAATTGCCCCCGCTCGCCATGGCTTTCTGGAGCATTGGGCCAAACAGGGCGTATTGCTGCTGAATAGCGTGCTGACGGTCGAGATGGGGCGCGCCGCATCCCATCAGGGCAAGGGGTGGGAGCAGTTTACCGACGCCATAGTGCGGATCGTCGCGCAGAAGGAGGAGCCGGTCGTCTTTCTGCTTTGGGGCGCTTATGCCCAGCGGAAGGCTGGTTTCGTCGATCAGAGCCGCCATCTGGTCATCAAGTCCGCCCATCCCTCGCCGCTGTCGGCGCACAACGGATTCCTGGGATCACGGCCTTTTTCCAAGGCAAACGCCTTCCTGGAAGCCAAGGGAAGGGGCGCGATCGATTGGGCGTTGCCGGCATTGAACGAGGACGAGGGCGGGCATCAAACCGGCCTTTCGCTGTAGCCAAAGGGTTTAGCTGAACGGCGCATAACAAACTGGTTCAGGAACGAAACAACCTGCTCGTGCGATATCCGAATCACAGACAGAGAATCCAGGTCCGAGGAGAAGCACATGTTCATTCGTAAAGCCATATTGGCCACTGCCCTTGCCGCCGCATCGCTGGGCGCCGTCACGCCGACGATCGCAAGCGCCCGCGACCACGACCATGACCGTCGCGGCTATCGGGAATATCGTGGTGATCGCGACTATCGCGGCGACCGCTATGCAGACCGTCGCGGCTATCGTGACGATCGCGGCTATCGCTGCCGCAAGTCGGGTGGGACGACCGGCCTGCTGGTCGGTGGCGTCGCAGGCGCATTGCTGGGCCGTGCCGTCGATACGCGCGGCGACCGTGCCCCCGGTACGATCATCGGCGCTGGCGCAGGCGCGCTCGCGGGTCGTGCGATCGACCGCAACTCCAAATGCTGATGCATTAGGCGACAGATAGGCGGTGGGCGGTCCGTTCGGATCGGCCCACCGCTGAATACAGAAAGGCGCGCTGACCTTTGGTCCAGCGCGCCTTTTCATGTCGCAAAAGATGAGGCCCGGTCCTGCTTGCGCAGGCCGGGCCTTCGTTCCTCTCCAAACTTGTATCCGTGATCAGCCGTCGTAATCGCCGCCAATATTCTGGTTGCGCGGCGGCGCAGCAGCGGTCAGGCGGAGCGCCTCCGCCGACTGGGCGATCGAACCGATTTCGTCCGGCGTATCGTCGTCATCGATCTGCACCTTTTGCAGCGATGCAACGACCGAATCATGCAGATCGGCGGGGAATACGGTTTCCTCAGCGATTTCGCGCAGTGCGACGACCGGGTTCTTGTCGCGGTCGCGGTCGAGCGTCAGCTCGGCGCCGCCGGAAATTTCCCGCGCGCGCTGGGCGGCGAGCAGGACGAGGTCAAAACGGTTGGTAACCTTGTCGACGCAATCTTCGACGGTAACGCGGGCCAAACAGGGCCTCCTGCAAATAACGGAAGGAAAGTCGTGAACCGGCCGATTAGCAGCCCTCCATTGAAGAGTCAATGAACGGTCATAAAGGGATGGTTCCCTGCATCTAAAATGGGCATGGAGGGCGGATGGCGACCGTCACATCCTCTCCTGCCAGTGCCGATGCGGGCGACATCCGGCTGGACCTGAACGGCAATCATCTGCGCCTGATCGCAGATGGTCCGTCTCTGCGCGGTGCGTTGATCGCCCTCATCGAGGGCGCGCATTACAGCCTGAAACTCTATTATTATATCTTCGCTGCCGACGGTAGCGGGACGATGGTGCGCGACGCGCTGATCGCCGCGCGCGGGCGGGGCGTGGCGGTGACGTTGATGGTCGACGGCTTCGGATCGGCCGCGACGCCGGACGATTTTTCGCGCCCCTCATTGATGTCGGCGCGCATTTCAGGCGATTTGGCACTGGCCGATCCACGCGCTACCTGATCCGCAACCATCAAAAGATGGCGATCGCCGACGACCGCCGGCTGATGATCGGCGGTTTCAACGTCGAGGACGGCTATTTCGGCATCCCCGCCGACGATCGTTGGCGCGACCTCGGACTGGTGATCGTGGGCGAACAGGCCGGGGCGATGACGCGCTGGTATGGCCAGCTATGGCGGTGGGGATCGACGAAGAAACATCGATTTCGCACGCTGCGCCATATGGTGCGGCAATGGCACCCGACCCTGCACCATGATCCCGACGACCCGTTCCGTTGGCTGATCGGCGGACCAACCCGGCGGCTAAGCCCCTGGGCCAAGATCGTGAAACAGGATCTGGAGCAGGCCAGACGGGTCGATATGATCGCCGCCTATTTCTCGCCGGGGCGCGGCATGCTCAAGCGGATCGCGCGCGCCGCGAAACGAGAGGGCGCGCGGATCATCCTGCCGGCGCAATCGGACAATGGCGCGACCGTGGCCGCTTCGCGCCTTCTCTACGGGCCGCTGCTCAAGCGCGGCGTAGAGATTTATGAATATCAACCCTGCAAACTGCATGCAAAGCTGATCGTCATCGATGATGCGGTCTATGTAGGGTCGGCCAATTTCGACATGCGTAGCTTGTTCATCAATCTGGAGGTGATGCTCCGCATCAAGGATGCAGGATTTGCGGCGCAAGTCCGTGCGTTCATTACTCAGGAGGCAGATGTTAGTCGGGCGATCAGCCTGGAGGCGCATCGTCGCGGGCGCAGCGGGCTGACCCTGTTGAAACAATGGATCAGCTATCTGCTTGTGGGGGTGCTGGATTATACGGTGACGCGGCGGCTGAATTTCCGCAATCCGGATGCCGATTGATAGGGATTGATAGGGGAATGGCACAGCCCCTCCCCCTATCCGTCCGATCGTTCAGCGCCCATTGTCGGTCAGGACGCGCACCTCACCGACCGGATAGCCCTTTTCAGCCATTTCCTTGGCATAATCGCCGCGCGCATCAGCCAGTTCGGCCCGATACTCCTCCCATGCGTCGCGATTATCCTCAGCATCGGACGAACCGCGCAAATCCTTGGTCAATTCCTGGCGCGCTTCGGCAAGATCGGTCTGGTAGTTGAACCAATAATCATTTTCGACCCCGGCAATCGGGGCATGATAGACCAGTTGCGTTTCAACCTGCGCCAGCTGCTCTTCATAGCTGACGGGGCCTTCCTGCGCCAAGGCGGTAGCCGGAACCATGCCCAGCAGGGCAGCGGCGATGACAATCCCGGAGCGATTAATGGGCCTGGAGCGATTCATGGGCCTGGAGCGATTCATGGGTTCTTCTCCTCTTCTGATCTGAACCATGATCCGCACAACGCACCAAACCCTGGCTTTTTTGCCTGAACGGATGTGCAGAATGGATCAATTGACCGGAAGGGGCGATGGACCGAGCGGTCGCCATTCCGCCTACCATCAATTTAATGTAGCGATTTCCGATAGATGATCGACTATCGCACGATCAGGTAGAAGTCGGCGGGCATGGTGCCGCCATTTTCGATCACGATGTCGTAGCGATCCGTAAACAGCGGCAGCCAGGCGCAATCCGACTGGCGGCCGTCCACGGCCTTGTCGCACAACGTATTACCGTCGGCGCCCTGTACCCGCATCGACAGACCGGATGCGCCATGCGTAGGCGCGACCGAAATCTGGGCGCGCTGCCCCGCCAGGAAAAGCTGGCGCAGGGTCAGACTTTCGCGCGCGGCCAGCGAGCCACGCCGATAGGCCGGCCCCAAGGCGCGGCCGCGAAAAGCCAGATCCGATACAGCGACGCCATGGTCATGGGCCTGACGGATCCACTGCGCCGCAAGATCATCCTGCTCCTTGGCCGGCCTGGCGCCCAGCGCCTTGAGTATCCCTGCCGTTTCGAGCAGCACACCGTAATCGCTGTTCGCCTGCGCAGCTTCGCCTTCCATCAGCGTCCGCAATACGGGGTCGGTCGGCAACAGGTCGGCTGCCGGGGCGGCGGGTCCTGCGGCAAACAGCCAGGCGGTCAATAACATTCTAATCATCGCGGCCCTCCGGCTGGAGCACGAACCGCGCGCCGGGCGCGGCATCCTCCACATGCAACGACATTTGGTGCCGCTCCGCAATCGCCCTGGCCAGCGACAGGCCAAGCCCATGTCCCCCGCCCAGCGCCCCGTCAAGCCGGACGTAGCGTTCGAACACGCGTTCCCGATCGGCGCGCGGAATACCATGGCCGTCATCCTGCACCACGATGCGCGGCCCTGGCCCCAATTCCAATAGGACGGACCCGCCACTCGACACATATTTGAATCCATTGTCGAGCAGATTGGACATGAGGCGCATCATCTGCATCGGGTCGGCGCGGCAGCGAACGCCCGGCGCGATGCGGGCATGAAAGCCGATCCCCAACTCCTCCGCACTGGCGCCATAGAGGTCCGCCAGATTTTCCGCGATATCGCTGAGGTCGACTTCGGCCATGCCACGCGGATCGCCCCGCATCGCCTGCGTTCCCGCAATGTCGAGCAGCGAATCGAGCAGGTGCACGACACCGCGGATTTCCGCCCGAGACTGGTCCAGCGTCCGCAGCAACGCTTCGTCCTGGGTGCCATCCATCGCCTTGAGAATACGTGTGTCCAGGTGCATCAACGGCGTACGGATCTCATGCGCCGTCTGATCTGACACGGCCCGCTGGGCGTCCACCAGCCGCTCCACCTGATCGAGCATGATGTTGGTGTTGGCCGCCAGTTCCGCCAGTTCGTCATTGCTGCCAGCGCCAGGCGCGCGCGCGGCAATACGCCCGGCGCGGACAGCGGCGAAAGCGGCGTTCACCGTTTCAACCCGAGCGCGCAGCCGACGGGCGGCGAGATGCCCAGCCACCAGACTGAGCAGTGCGATGCCCGCCCCTGCCACGGCAAAGGCGGTGGCCAGTCGGGCGAGCAACGCCTGGCTGCGTCGGTCGCTGCGCCCCACCAGCAGCCGGGCGCCATCGGGGAGTCGGGTCGCGCGGGCGAATATATGACGCCCATCCGGCAGGGTGATGAGGCGCGCTTCGGACACGTCGGACGCGATGACAGGCCAGCGCGCCAGATTGCCCGCCAAGCGTCGGCCGGTGGCATCGGTCAGCAGATACCAGCTTCTGACGCCTTCCTGATCGAAGGCCAGGCGATCGGCGATACGGTCCCTCAGTTCGGTCCCGCCCCCGCTGACATGAATGTCGGCCAGGCCGGCAAGATCGGTGTCGACTTCCCGCGCCAACATGGCGCGACCATGATCTTCGACGATCTTCTGCACCACCAGGAACAGCGCCAGCGTGGACAACAGGCTGACAAGTAAGGCCGAAATCGTGACCCGCCCGAAGACCGACCGGAACAGGCCGGGCTTAGTCAAGATCGGATCTCGTCGTGCCGATCAGCCGGTATCCCGTGCCCCATACGGTTTCCAGCACCGGGCCGTCGAACCCGTCCTCCAGCTTGCGGCGCAGGCGGCCGACATTGACGTCGACGACATTGGTCTGCGGATCGAAGCTCAGTTTCCAGACCTGGCGCAGCAGCATTTCGCGGGTCACGACTTCGCCTGCATGCTCCATCAGATAGCGGAACAGTTCGAATTCCTTGGGCGAAAGCGGCAGGTGGCGACCACGGCGAAAGGCGGTGCGCGCCTTCACATGACATTCCAGATCGCCGAACAGCAGGACCGGTTCATGGCTGCGGCGGTTGGCGCGCCGCCAGAGCGCGCGGACGCGCGCAACCAGTTCGTCGGGTTCGAACGGCTTGGCGAGATAATCGTCGACCCCGCTTTCCAGGCCTTCGACCCGATGTTCGCTGCGGCCGAGCGCGGACAGCATCAATATGGGCGCGCCCACGCCGGCCACGCGCAGCCGGGTGACGATGTCGATACCTGAAAGATGCGGCAGCATGCGGTCGAGGATGATGACGTCGTGGCCACCGCTGCCCGCACGGTTGAGGCCGGTGGCACCATCAATCGCCTGCTCCACCGTCATGCCTGCATTGCTGAGGATCGCGGCGACATTGATGCGCGCCGCCGCGTCATCTTCCACCAGCAATATCGAAATTGCGTCCGTCTGCCCCATCATGCCTCCCGCTTGCAGATAACGCGAAAGGCCGCCAGTGACAAAGCCTGTTAGGCATCACTGGCGGCCTTTCGCGCAGGCAACCGGGAAGCGGCGCTTACATCTTGAGGCCGGCACGCAGCATCAGGGCGCCGATGATGAGGAGATAGGCGCCAAATATCTTCTTGAGCGGACCTGCCGGCAGACTGTGCGCAGCGGCCACACCCAGCGGCGCGGTCAGCATCGACATGGAGGCGATCGCCAGCGTCGCGGGGATATTGATGTAGCCCAGCGACCCCCATGGCAAGCCCCCTTCCTTGAGGCCGATGATCGCAAAGCCGATGGTCGTCGGTACGGCGATCAGTGTGCCGATGCCCGATGCCGTTGCGATGGCGCGGTGGATGGTGCGACCGCAAAGGGTCATCACCATGATGGCGATGGTGCCGCCGCCAATGCCCAGCAAAGAGGAGAAGGTGCCAAGGCCCCCGGCAATACCCATGCGGATGATGCCAGTCGGCATGGTGTCGCTTACGACCTTGCCGCTCACCTTGGGCAACAGGAAGTTGAGCGACATCAGGATCACGCCGCCGCCAAAGATCATCTTGAGCGTTCGGCCATCGACATGGCTGGCGAGCATCACGCCCGCGCCGCAGCCGAGAACGATCCAGGGCGCCCAGGTCTTGAGCACTTCGAACTCCACCGCTCCGCGCTTGGCATGCGCCAGGAGCGAGCGGATCGAGGTGACGATGATGGTCGCAGCCGACGTGCCGATCGCGACATGGGCGATCGCATCATGCGTGCCGCCCAGGAGGGGCAGCACCACCAGCAATGCGGGAACGACCACGAAGCCGCCGCCGATACCGAAAATGCCCGCCGCGAAACCGGCGAGGAGGCCCGCACCAAGCATGGCGACGAGCGGCACCAGCCAGGTCATGACATCACCCTGCATTATCGTCCCCCTTCCTGACCGGTGCGGCCCGCACATGCGGTGCGGGAATCGCCTTTACGTATCAAGGCGGCGAAAATGGGGAAATCGACCATGACGTTAAACCATGCCTCTCTTCGGCGAAATCAAGCTGCATGGGGGGCATGTGGTCATGTCCCCCTGCCCCGCTAGACGAACGACGTCCCGGAACCCGCAAGCTGCTCTTTCAAAGTCGGGCAGGCTGGAACAACAAAATCACCCCGGCGATCAGGTCGCGCATGGCCGATCGCTTGACGTATAGTTATGCGACGGCCTCTTCCGCAGGCGTATAGGGCTGCCCAAGATCGTGGGCCACCGCCTGATAGGTCACGCGGCCGTTCCAGACATTGAGACCCGCGCGCAGGTGCGGATCGCGCCGCAACGCTTCCTTCCAGCCCAGTTCCGCAATCCGCAGCGCATGGGGCAGCGTCACATTGTTAAGCGCATAGGTGCTGGTGCGTGCAACGGCGCCGGGCATGTTGGCGACGCAATAATGCACGATGCCATCGACGATATAGGTCGGGTCCGCATGGGTGGTGGCGTGGCTGGTTTCGAAACAGCCACCCTGATCGATCGCGACATCGACCAGTACCGCACCCTTCTGCATGGTGCCAAGCATCTGCGCGCTCACCAGCTTGGGCGCCGCCGCGCCGGGGATCAGCACCGCGCCGATGACGAGGTCGGCTTCGGCGACGCATTCTGCCAGACTGGCACGGTTGGAAAAGCGCGTCTTGGCCCGCGCTTCGAAATATATGCCCAGCTTTTCCAGCGCTTCGGGATTGCGATCGAGGATGGTGACATCCGCGCCCAGCCCTACCGCCATCTGCGCCGCGTTGAAGCCGACCACGCCACCGCCGATCACCACAACCCTGGCCGGCAGTACGCCCGGCACGCCGCCCAGCAACACGCCACGCCCGCCATGCGCCTTTTCCAGCGCCGTCGCCCCCGCCTGGATCGCCATGCGCCCGGCGACCTGGCTCATGGGTTTGAGCAACGGCAAGCCGCCATGCGCGTCGGTCACGGTTTCATAGGCGATGCAGGTGGCGCCGGATGCGATGAGGTCGCGGGTCTGCTCGGGGTCGGGGGCAAGATGCAGATAGGTGTAGAGAATCTGGTCGGGGCGCAGCATCGCACGCTCGGCCGGTTGCGGTTCCTTTACCTTCACGATCATTTCGGCCGCAGCGAAGATGTCGGCGGCATGCGCGACGATCTGTGCGCCCGCCCGTTCATAGGATGCGTCGCTCGCACCGATGCCGTCACCTGCGCCACTTTCCACCAGCACGCGATGGCCATGGGCCGTCAGTTCATGGGCGCTTTCCGGCGTCAGGCCGACGCGATATTCGTGATTCTTGATTTCCTTGACGGTGCCTATGATCATCATGCCTGTCCATTATGGGGCGCGTCGTCCGCGCTGCTTTGATGCGGATAGAGCGCCCCTGAAGCGGCAAAGGTTCCTTGATTTCCCGGACGATACAGACCGTCAGGGTGCTGCCCGGATGGGCACCGGCGCGTTGCACAGATCGACGCCACCGGCAGGCCTGTCGTAGAAATCATCCTTACGGTTGGCGCGCAATCGCAGATAGTCTGCAAAGCTGGGCGAGCCGGTATCCATGACCTCGAACCGTGGCCGCTGCGCTGGCGGCAGATCGCTGGCCAGGCGAACCGACAGGATCGGCACCGCATGTTCCTGCGGCGTGTAGAAGCCCAGTTCGCCCGATCCGCGCGGCAGGCTGGAAAGGATCGCCATCCCTTCGATCACGCGGCCGACGACGGCGATGTTGCGATCCAGCTGGCGCGGCGCCTGCCCGATGACCGCATAGAGTTCCGCGCCCGTTCCAGCGTCGGGCGACATGTTACGCCCCACGCCGACATAGCCGTAGCAATGCGGCAGCCAGGCCGACGATCCATCCATCGCCACCGGCCATCCCCCGACAAAGCCGGTTGAGGGAGCATAGGAGTCGGGATAGGGCAATGGCGTGACGGCCAGCCGCCGCGTCGCCAAAGACAGCACATAATCGTCCGGCGTGGTGGCGGACAGACCGGGCGGCATCGGTTTCTTCTCGGTCGCGTCGCCCCACTGCACGACATAATTGTCCTGCACCCGATTGATGCTGGTGCCATCCCACCAATGCGTCTTGGCCAATGTGACGATATTGGCGACATGGCGAGGCGACAGGCCGGGCGCGAGCTGGATGACCACGCGGCCGCCACCCTCGACCGTCATTATCAGCAGATCGTCGGCCGGGATCGACCGCCAGGCGTCGGCTGGCGCCTGCGCCACTATGGCGGCAGGGGTCGCGGGCGGGGCGGCTCCGACGGTCGGGGCGGCGAGAGAGGCGGTGGAAAGCGCCAATGCAAGACAGCGGTTCATGCCGCGATCAGACAGCCGCCGCGCGATAATGTAAAGCGCATTGCCATCCCCCCTTGCCTAGCCGCCCGACGCGCGATAGGGAGCCGCCTTCCAGTGCATGCGGAGCGGTGGCCGAGTGGTCGAAGGCGCTCGCCTGGAAAGTGAGTATACGTCAAAAGCGTATCGAGGGTTCGAATCCCTCCCGCTCCGCCATAAAGTTTCTGTTTTAAAAGTTTTTTCTGAAAAATCGATCGATGCAGATCGTTCTATTTTCCACTAAGCTTTACCTGATTTCCAGCGTGAAAAGCGGCGAAAATATCTCTCGCCACGGCTCTGTCGAAGCAAATGTCGGCGCACCAGCCAGCGCCCAAGACGAAGCCCGCCAGCAACCCATTCCACTACTGCAACTCTTGACCGAAGGTGATCCGGCTTGTCGGGATGATGTGTGGCCGGTTTCCGTTCAACCTCCAGAACGTGGAGGATCTGCTTTTCGAGCTCCGGTATCGACATCTGACATGAGAGATTTCTCATTGTCCACAATGCACCCAGCGGAGATGCGCGCGCATCAGACCGGATATGGCCCTTTTACCTTGCAAGAATTTCGACGCAGATACATAAACTGGGTCCATCCGTTCTAGAAAGTAGAACAATGAATTCTCCCGGCACCCCCACCTTCGACCAGCTTCGTATCTTCCTTACCATCGTCGATCTGGGCAGCTTCGCCGCCGCCGCGCGGAAGCTCAATCGCGCCGTGTCGGTGATCAGCTATGGCATCGCCAATCTGGAAGCGCAGCTCGGACTGACGCTGTTCGATCGGGAGGGCACGCGAAAACCCCAGTTGACCGTCGAGGGACGCGCGCTGCTCGCGGAGGTGCGCAGCATATCGCATGGCTTCGACGGACTGCGCGCGAAGGTGAAGGGTTTGCTCGACGGGCTGGAAGCGGAAGTGGATCTGGCCGTCGATGTCATGCTGCCATCCGAGCGGTTAGGGAAAGTGCTGCGCCATTTCGCGACCGAGTTTCCAACGGTCCAGCTTCGTCTGCATGTCGAAGCGCTCGGCGCGATCACCGCCATGGTGCTGGATCGCGGCGCGGCCATCGGAATATCCGGGCCGCTGGCGGCTGGCGTGGAGGGGGTCGAATGCATCGCTGCCGGTTCGGTTCCCATGGTGCCCGTCGCCGCACCCGATCACCCGCTTGGCCGCATGGAACGCATCCCACCCGGCGCCGGACGCGAGCATACCCAACTGGTGCTGACGGACCGATCGCGCTTTACCGAGGGGCAGGATTATTCCGTCATGAGTCCCAAGACGTGGCGGCTGGCGGATCTGGGCGCGAAACATGCGCTGCTGCGCGAGGGGATCGGGTGGGGCAACATGCCGCTGCCGATGATCGAACCGGACCTGATCGATGGTACGCTGGTGCGTCTCGTCATGCCGGATCACATAGGCGGAACCTACCGTTTTGCCGGTGTCTGGCGCAGGGATGCGCCACCGGGACCTGCCGCCTCCTGGCTGCTCGATCAGTTTGTCGCCCTGGGTGCGGACGACAAGGAACTGGAGGGCATGGGCGATGTCTGATCCGGCCGAGGGCAGGCCAAAGCGCAGCATGAGATCGGGCCGACTGGAAGCCTTCACCGATGGCGTGGTGGCGATCATCATCACGATCATGGTGCTCGAACTGAAGGTGCCGCAGGACGGAACGCTTGCAGCGCTGTCGGACAGCATGCCGATCCTGCTCGCTTACGTCCTGTCCTTCATCAATGTCGGACTGTATTGGAACAATCATCACCACCTGATGCAGGCGACCCAGCGGATTGACGGTCGCGTGCTGTGGGCGAACCTCTTCCTGCTATTCTGGCTCTCGCTCGTACCCTTCGTTATCCGGTGGTTCGACGCCAGCGGCTTTTCGGCCATGGCGACCGCGTCCTACGGCGTCGTGCTGGGCATGGCAGCGATCGGCTATGAACTGACCGAGCAGTCGATCATCGCCTGCAATGGGCGTCAGTCGGCGGTAGGGAGAGCCATCGGGCGCGATTGGAAGGGCAAGATCAGCCTTGCCCTCTATGCTGTCGCCGTGCCTGCGGCTTTCTTCGCCCGGCCGGTGGCGATCATTCTCTATGTCGCGGTGCTGCTGTTCTGGCTCCCGCCCGACCGCAGGATCGAGCGGGAACTGGAGGATTAGAGGGGCTTGGCGGCGGCCGGGTACAGCGTGCAGGCGAGCGTGCCTGCGAAGATCAGACCGCCCGCGAGGACGAGCGGCGCGACCAGCCCACCATGGGTGACGAGATAGGCGCCGATGGCCGCGCCGATGAAGATGGCGGCCACACTAGCGACGCGGCGTGCCCAGTTCGGGTTGGATCCGCCAGCCACGCGTGAATCCGCCGCAAGGCCGGTAATCGTGAGGGTGAGGACCGTGGTGGTGAGATCCGGAACCTTCAGCTGGCGGATGGTCGCATTGCGAAAGCCCATGGCGAGGCCGGTCAGCGTGATGATGATGTAGACGCTCATGTCCGGCGTCTGCGTGGCCACGTCGAACCCGACGGCGACACCGGCGGCGATCCAGAGGAGACTGGCTTCGACCGACGCGGCGATCAGCAGCCAGCGGCGCAGGGGCGAACCTGCATGGCGCTTGCCGACGCGCCCGGCGATCAACGCACCAACCATGAACGACATAATGGCGAACAGATAAGGTGCGATCTTGAACCCTGGTGCGCCGCTGGCGGCGAAACCGAGGAAGACGACGTTGCCGGTCATGTTGGCCGTGAAGACTTTGCCAAGGCCCAGCACCGAGATGGCGTCGACCAGCCCGGTCGTGACGGAGAGGAGCAGGAGGAGCCAGGGAAGCGGCGATGTGGCAGGCTTGTCGGCGGTCATGAGGGTCTCCGTGAATGTCTATGACTTACGTCTAACCGCTGTCGCCGCCTCGATGCAGTGGAATAAGATCGATCCTGTCTTTCGATAAAATCGAATAGAAAGGTCAAAAACGAAAGTTGCTTTCCAGACCCAGCATCGTGATCGTCTTTGCCGGGCCGGTTTGCTGGATGAAGGCACCCGGTGCAAAAGCGGACAATGACGCCGACAATTCCCACTCGGGCGTCGTTTGCCAGGCGATCGTCGCTTCGGCCTCCTTTCCGATGAAGCGTGCCGTGCTGCCACTGGCTTCGCGGATGAGATTGCCGGGAATGTCATAAACGCCGTCCGCCTTGCTGTACCGCCAATAGGCCATGGCGGCGAGGCTGAACGAGACGCCACTGCCGAGCGTGCCGCTGACGCGCGGATTGACGCTGACGATGTTGGTCGGGCCGACGGGCGAGAGTTCGCCGAAATATTTGCCCTTGGGGAAGAGCGCATTGAACGTGCCGAGTTTGCCGTCGCCCGCTTTGCTGTCGCCGCTGACGACATTGAACCGCAGGGTCGCGTCCGGCGCAAAGGGGAGCGTGGGAAAGCTGCGACCAACCTCCGTGCCCAGCGTCCAGGCGGCGATCCTTTGCCCCTCGAAATGGCCGAACTGCGCCACACCCTCGACATTCCAGTGCCAGTCCCCGCGCACCCCGTGGGAGCGCAGGCCCATACTATGCCGGACTTCGCGCCCGGTCTGTCCGCCAAAGCGCGCAAGGCGGTTGCGATAGCCCAAATAGTAGATGTCCAGCCCCGGCAGGGTCGCATAGGCGCCCCACAGCGCCTTGGCGTCGGAGGTCGCGTCGTCGAAACTGCCGGGACCGGGCTGGACCGGTCGCATGGTCAGCAGGCTTATCGTGGCGCGCCCCATGGTGACGTCCGCCCGCGCCCCATCGAAGGCGAGCGGGACATTGGGACCGTAGCGGGTGCCGACCAGCCGTTCCGTCCCGAGCGACAGCATCTGGCGACCGGCGCGCAGGGTGACAGGGCCTAGATCGACTTCGCCAAACCCCTGAAGCAGATCGGCCCGCGTCTGGTCTATGGGGCTGGCGGACGGCGCTACGCCGACCGCGTAGGCCAGGATCGGCTGCACGAAAGCCCTGACCTTGCCGACATGCACATCGGCATAGGGCAGCGCGCGCAGCCACAGATAGCTGTCGTCTGGTGCGTCCGCCCCGCCCCAGAGATTGTTCTGATAATTCTCGCTGCGGGCGCGCAATTCGATGCCGGTCGTCACCCAGCTATCATCGCCAAGCGGGATATATTTGAACGGTCCGGTCCAGTGATGCGCGCGTTTCTGCGCATCGGCGAGATCGGACCAGTCCTCGTCATAGCGCGTGATGCTGAGCGTGGGGGCCTGCCACGCCTCACGCTGCTGGGCGCTGGCAGGTGTCGGCACGGCCCCCGCCAGCAGCCCGGCGGCAATGAGCATCCTAAGCACGTCGCCGTTCCCGTTCGGCAACGAGCGCCACCAGTATGAAGCCGCCGATCAGGCCAATATGCTCGAAAAAGGCGTTGGTCGCCATGAAGCTTTCCTGCCCGTCCGGCATCGCCCAGAAGGCGTTGGCGGTGAAGGCGGCCAGGAGCGTGAAGACCCCTAGCATGCCGGCGCCCAGCCAGACGAAGCGGCCGGTCAGGATCAGGATCGGCCCGACCAGCTCTACGCCGATGGTCAACGCCGCCCAGAAACCAGGCGGACTCATGCCGAAATGGGCCTGCTCGGCAAGGGCGGACGGCCAATCCGTCGCCTTGACGAGGCCACCCAGCAGATAGGCGCTGACCAGCGCCAGACGCGCCAGGAACCAGATGGGACGCCATTCGAGGATCGCGTCGACGATGCGGGGTTCCTCCGCGCCGGTCACGGCTTCACCGGCGCATGAATTTCGGCAATATAGCCACCGGGGAAGCGGACTATCGCAGCCTTGCGATCCCCCTCCGCATGGACGGGGACGAGCGTTTCGACGCCTGCTGCCGTCGCCTTGGCGAGGGTCGCGGACAGATCGCTCACCTCATATCCCGTCATGTCGCGGCCATAGGGCCAGGGAAGCTGACCGTCCGACACGATCACGCTCATCTTGCCATAGCCTGACGTCATTCGAATGCGGCGATAGCTCTTGCCGGGCTGGCCGATCTCCACGCCCGGTGCGGCCTTGTCGTCCGAGGTTACCGTCGCATGGGCAAAGCCGCGCCACTGCTTCACGAACTGGTCGGCGGCGTCGGCGGTCAGGTAGATGCGGTTTTCCGGCACCGTAGCGAGCGCGGGATAATGGGGCTTTGTCGTGTGCCAGTAGAGCTGCATGTTCACGCCGCCCGCCCACTGCACCACCACGTCGCGACCGATGGGATCAGGAAAGCTGGTGATGAGGCGCGTCGCACCATGCCGCATCGCGGAGGCGACTGCGGCATCGAGGTCGGTCACGAGATAGCCGGTGCGCTCGGCGCCGAACGGAACCGGGATCGGCGTGACGAAACCGAAGGTGGAAACCGTACCGGCGGGGGTCAGTACGAGCTGCGACTTCGTCTTGCTGTCCGTCGGCGTGACCTGAAAGACACCCTGCTTGCTCGTCGTGCCGCCGAAGGTGGCGGTGAAGCTCGCGACGAAGCGATCGAAATCTTCCGGCGCGACATAGACATGGGTGGTGTCATATTGCGGGCCGACGGAAAAGTCGGTGGTCGATTTCTGCTGGGGAGCGCTCGATTGCGCAGGCGCGGCGATAGGGCTGATGGCGACCAGGGTGGTCGCCATCAGGAGGGCGATGCGGTTCATATTGTATCTCCGGTGCGTGGCGTCGGGCTTCCGATGAGGTCGCAACCACTGTCTATGCGATCAGAAGCATCCGAACGATCCGCATAAAATCAAAGAGTGTGTTCCAGATTATCGAAAAGCCCAAGAGCACCCCTCCGGCTGGGAGGGGCGCTCCTGCGATCAGACGGCCCAGCAGCCGCAGCCCATGACGCCCCAGAAACTCTGGACGTCGGCAGCGGGTACGCTTGCGCCGAGCGCCGCCGCATGGTCATGGCCATGGACATTGCAGGAGGAGGCGCAGCCGCAGGCCGATGCCATCTTCTTCGCGCAGTCGTCTCGCCGCCAATGGCCGCCGAAGGTCGCAACGGGCGACCAGTCGGGCATGGCCTTGGGCGCTTCCGGGGCAAGTGGGCCGAAATTGCCCTCGCCATAGACAATCTTGCCGCCCAATATGGTCAGCACAGAGCGCAGATGCGCGATCTCGCTTTCGGCTACGCTGAAATAATCGTCGGATAGCAGCGCCAGGTCAGCCAGTTGGCCTGCTTTGATCTGCCCCTTCTTGCCGACCTCATTCGAGAACCACGTGTTCTTTTCGGTCCACAGACGAAGCGCAGTTTCCCTGTCCAACCTGTTGCGTACCGGATAGAGCGTCAGGCCGCCTACCGTCTTCGCCGTCACCAGCCAGCTGAGCGACACCCACGGGTTGTAGCTGGCGACACGGGTCGCATCGGTGCCCGCGCCCACCGGCACGCCGGCATCCATCATCTTCTTGATCGGCGGCGTCGCCTCGGCGGCTTTTGCGCCATAACGCTCGACGAAATATTCGCCCTGGAACGCCATGCGGTGCTGCACCGCAATGCCGCCGCCCAAGGCCGCGATCCGGTCGATATTACGATCGCTGATCGTCTCTGCATGGTCGAAGAACCAGTTGAGACCTTCAAGCGGAACATCCTTGTTCACCTTCTCGAACACGTCGAGCGCGCGGGAGATAGTCTGGTCGTACGTCGCGTGCAGACGCCAGGGCCAGCGGCGCTCGGCGAGCAGGCGGATGACGGGTTCGAGATCACCCTCCATCTCTGCTGGCATATCGGGACGGGCGACACGGAAATCCTCGAAGTCGGCCGCCGAATAGACCAGCATCTCGCCCGCGCCATTGTGGCGATAGCTGTCGTCGCCGTCGCCCGGTTTGATCTGCGTCGACCAACTGGCGAAGTCCTTCAACTCCTCCTTGGGCTTCTGCGTGAACAGATTGTAGGCGATGCGCAGGGTCAGCTCGCCATCCTTGTGCAGCTTGTCGATGACTTCATAGTCATCGGGATAATTTTGCGAGCCGCCGCCCGCATCGATCACGCTGGTGACGCCCAGCGAGTTCAGCTCGCGCATGAAATGCTTCGTGCTGTTCAGCTGATAATCCTGCGGCAGCTTCGGTCCCTTCGCCAGCGTCGAATAGAGAATTGTCGCATTGGGCTGGGCCAGCAGCAGGCCGGTCGGGTTGCCCTTCGCATCGCGGACGATCTCGCCGCCCGGCGGATTGGGTGTGTCCTTCGTATAGCCTACCGCCCGCAGCGCCGCCGCGTTGAGCAGCGCGCGGTCGTAGAGGTGGAGAATGAAGACCGGCGTATCGGGGGCAGCAGCATTGATCTCGGCGATCGTGGGCAGGCGCTTCTCGGCGAACTGATGCTCGGTAAAGCCGCCGACCACGCGCACCCATTGCGGCGGCGGGGTATTTTCGACCTGCTTCTTCAGCATGGCCATGGCGTCGGCGAGGGTCGGCACGCCCTCCCAGCGTAGTTCCATATTATAGTTGAGGCCGCCGCGAATGACGTGGATGTGGCTGTCGATCAGGCCGGGGATCAGACGGCGGCCGCCAGCATCGACGACACGGGCGTTGGGCGCGGCGGCGGCGCGGACCTCTTGCTCGGTGCCGACGGCGAGGAATTTGCCGTCGCGGATCGCCACTGCCTGAGCCTGCGGGTTTTCCCGGTCCAGCGTCGTGACCTTGGCGTTGGTGAGGATGAGATCGGTCTGGGTCATGGCGAAACTTTCCATAGGTGCAGTCAGGGCGGTTGTGGCGGCGGCGCTGGCGAGCCACTGGCGGCGGGACATCATGCGTCGCGCTTTCCATGGGTCGGCAGCTCGCCCAGCACATGATGGACGCCGTCCTGGCGGACGAAGCGGGCCAGTTCCGGCAAGCTGGCAAAGCGCTTGGCGACCGGGATCAGCTGTTCTCCGAGCAGGATGCCAGCCAACCCCACAAGAGCGATCACCGGGGGAGCAGGAGAACGGACGCCCATCAGGCTGTAGACGAGGCCGACGATCAGGCCGGCGCCGAGGGAGAGGATGTAGGCTTTCATGTCCGTTCTCCGGCGTTGTGGGTTCAGGACTGGATGAAGGCGAGAATGTCGGCGTTCAGCACGTCGGCATTCACCGTCAGCATACCGTGCGAATAGCCCGGATAGATTTTGGACGTCGCATTCGGCAACAGCTGCGCCTGCAGCAGGGCGGCGTTCTTATAGGGCACGACTTGGTCGTCATCACCCTGCAGCACCAGCGTGGGGACCGTGATCGCCTTGAGATCCTCGGTCTGATCGGTTTCCGAGAAAGCCTTGATCCCCTCATAATGGGCAAGCGCGCTGCCCATCATGCCCTGACGCCACCAATTGTCGATCACCCCGGGCTGAGCCGTCGCGCCGGGGCGATTGAAGCCGTAGAAAGGCCCGGTGGGAAAATCGCGGAACATCTGCGCACGGTTCGCTGCCAGCGCCGCGCGGATACCGTCGAACACCGCCATCGGCAGGCCATCGGGATTGGCACCGGTCTTCGCCATCAGGGGTGGAACGGCGCTGACCAGCACCGCCTTGGCGACGCGGCCCTGTGGCTGGCCATATTGGGCGACATAGCGCGCCACTTCGCCGCCGCCGGTGGAGTGACCGACATGAATGGCGTTCTTGAGGTCGAGATGCGCGACGACGGCAGCGGCGTCGGCCGCATAATGATCCATGTCGTGGCCGAAATCGACCTGCGCGGAGCGGCCATGGCCGCGGCGGTCATGGGCGACGACGCGATAGCCCTTGGAAAGGAAGAACAGCATCTGAGCATCCCAATCGTCCGAGGAGAGCGGCCAGCCATGGTGGAACATGATCGGCTGGGCGTCCTTGGCTCCCCAGTCCTTGAAGAAGATGTCGACGCCGTCGGTGGTGGTGACAAAATTGCTCATGGGAAAATCCTTGGTACGATGGGGAAGGGAAGCGGCCGGGGAAAGCCCGGCCGCCGAACTGGATCAATGCGCCTCGGAGGCGTTGAACATGGTCTTGGCGTAGGTGATTCCCAGGCCATAGGCGCCGCCCCACTTCTTCGCGAAGCCGGTGGTCATGTCGTAGGTTTCGGTCCTTGCCCAATCGCGCTGCAGTTCGAGGAGATACTGGAGCGACGTCATCGGCTTGGCACCCAACTGGATCATCCGCTCGACGGCGCGCTCATGCGCTTCTTGCGAAATATCGCCGCACGCGTCCGAGATGAAATAGACGTCGAAGCCCTGGTCGATCGCCGAGGCGACGGGGCCGACGATGCAGACCGAGGTCCACAGGCCCGCAAAGATCAGGCGCTCCTTGCCGATGCGGTTCACCTCATCGATGACGGCCGCGTCTTCCCAGGTGTTCATGGAGGTGCGGTCGAGCAGCGGCTGGTTCGGGAAGGCGTCGGTGATCTCGCTGAACATCGGCCCGGAGAAGCTATCGACGGCGACCGTGGTCAGGATGGTGGAGACGTTGAACCCGGCGGCTGCGTTGGCGACCAGAGCCGCGTTGTTGCGCAGAAGCTCGGTCGAAATCGACTTTGTGGCAAAGGCCATCTGCGACTGGAAGTCGATCATGACGAGGGTGTGATCGGTCGGCGTGATCAGGGATTTGCCGGGGGTCGGGGTTGCTTTGATGGTCATGTCGGTCTCCAATCGAATTTCGTACACTCGGTTCGTTCCGGTGTGATTGAAGAACTAGTCGGCTCAGCTCATGCTGTGCAGTCTGATAAAACTTGGCCCATCGTTCGATTAAATCGAACGATGGTTGAAAGCGCGATTCCCTCGTTGCTCAATCTTTAGGTCTAGTTGCAGACTATGTCGCTCGTTGGTGCCTGCTGGGCCAAATCCCATGCGCCCTTGGCGCTTCGGTGCCGAAACCCGGGCAATTGAAAAGGCCTGTTGCATCGGCGCGATCTTTGCTGCGTCGAGATGTCCGGCAATGGGAAGGCGGGAGCGCATCGCCGCTCCCATCAGGATCGCGCTGTCCAGGCTCTTATAATTGATAGACCTTTTGGGCAGTCCTACGGAACAGATGGCTCTTTTCCGTCGCAGAGGCGCCGCGTGCGATTATCTTGAACGCGTTCCATGTCGCCCCATAGGACGCGACACCGGCATTGGCGGGCCAGTTGCTTTCGAACATGCATCGTTCGACGCCGAACAGGTCGATGCTCCGTTCGATGAAGGGACGCCATTGCGCAGCCAGGACCGATGAACCAGCCTCCTTCATGCTTTCTTCCGGCCTGGGGCCGAACGGACCAAGACCACCCAGCTTGACGCAGACATTGGGACAGGTAGCCAGTTCCGCCATGGCCCGGCCCCAATCTCTGCGAACCTCCGCCTGCCGGTCGGCATAGGGACCGATGCCCAGCGGGCCGCCGCAATGATTGACGATGATGCTGGTCCCGGGAAAGCGCCGGGCTAAGGCGGTCAGCGACGCTATCTGCGGATGGAAAAGCCAGATGTCGAAACTCAGGCCAAGCGGTTCGAGCGCCTTGAACCCTTCGAGGAAGGCGGGATCCGTCAGCAGATCCTTGTTGAGTCCCATGCCAGCAAGCGGGGGATAAGCATCCCATGCGATGGAATTGCGTATGCCCTTCAGACGTCCGCCCCCCGCCTCCATATGGGCGCGCAACAGATCGTCGGCACGCGCGCCGACCCTGAGATCGACCTTGCCCACGATCCCCGCCGCGATCGCGCAGGTCGGCGGCCGTCGGGCCGCGACGTCGTCGCCCAGGCGAGCGATATAGTCCGTTTCCCCAAGCGATCTGCGCTCGACTGGTCCGTCGGGCCGGTACATGATCCCGCATTCGACAAATAGGGTCTGGATGATCCGATGGCCGCTGCGCAGGATGTCCGACAGGAAATCCGCCGCCAGATAGCGTTCCTGCCCGGGGGTCAGGTCGCGATAATCGCGCATGTGGTGATGGGGATCGACGATAGCGAGATCGGGTTCGATCGCCCTTTCCTCGGGTGCGTCCTTGTTCATTGCCAGCGCTGCCGATGCAGGCGCGAATCGCCCCGCCGCCGCCGTCATGGCGATAGCGGCCAGCAGATCGCGACGCCGTGCGGGCAGGGTCACCGTGCCGTCTTCGTCACGCGGCGGATGAAGGGCATCGCGCCTGCCAGCGCGCGGTCGTCGCAATCGATGGGCAGCATATGGCCGCAACGGGGAATGACGACCAACTGCTTGTCCTTCACAGCCAGCAGCGCCATGCCCCGTTTGGCATCGCCTTCCACGCTCGCTTCATGATCCTGCGCGCCCCAGAGGAAGAGCGTGGGCGCGGAAATCCTGGGTAGATCGTCGATCGTGCGTTCGTGCGACGCCGGGCGTTGGCTGGCGGGCGGCATCAGCAGGTAGCGATTGTTCAGATCCGTCCATTCGCGCACCAGTTCCGGCGTCACCTTGCTCTTATCCTCCACGTTATGAAGGATGATCTGCCGCCAATATTCGTCCTTGTGATAGCTTTTGTGCGTAGCATCCTCGCCACGGCCTGTTTCAGGGCATCGGAAAATCTGCTGCTGTCCATCACCAGCTTGCCGACGGGCGCATTGCTGTAGATCAGGCCGGTGAGATGGTCGGAATGCAAGGCCGCATAGGCAGCGCCGATCAGGCCAGAGCTGGATGTCGACACCAGAAGGAACCGGCCCAGATTCAGTCGCTGGCGCAGCGCGTCGATGATCGCAAGGTTACGCTCTAACGAGTAATCGGCGGTGGGAGACGGGCCTGAGAGGCCGGCCGGGGGCAGGTCGAAACGGACGACGCGATACTGTTTTTTCAGACGATCGGCCCACCCGTTCCATTGCCGCAAGCTGCCGAAGGAGCCGTGCAACAGCATGATCGTCGGCCCCTCACCTTCATCCACATAATGGATGCGCTCGCCATCAAGTTCGACGAATTGCGAAGCTGGCAAAGCATAAAGGGATTTGAGTTCGACATCCGACCGCGCCGTCTGTGCCATGACTGGGGCAACGATCATCGATATGGCGATTGCAATCAGCGACCTCATCCACCTCTGACGCGTCATCCTATTTTCTCCCCCGCTGAGAAGAACATGCTCGTCCACGGAGTGTGCAAGGCCAGGCGGGATCTTCCATCTGTCCGCTTGCCGGATAGGCTTACGCCTCCGGCAAGCCATCACGCGATTCGCATCGATAGTCACGGGATAGTGCGACATTACGGAAAGTCCCGCAGGCGGCGGACGACGCGGTGTCGCGGTTCCGCGACGCCCACCTCGTCCGACTGCCCGACCCAGGCCACGCGCCGCAAGTCGAAGATCCGGCGGCTTTCGAAACCGTGCTGTTGGAAGAACTGGCGCGGACACCTATCGCGCCGTGACATGGCTTTAACTCGTTGGTCGCAGGCATGAGAACGCCGCTTTCGCGAACGTCAAACCGGAAAACGCATCCGCGATGCCTGCCGATCATCCTGCAAAATCATAATAGAATGTGTCCGCCCATTGAAGCCGCGGATATGCCCCCTATATCCGTCCTGTCACTCTTTCCCCCCTTTGGAGTGACACCTGAACCTTGGCCCCGCCGTGGAGTTCTCTCCGGCGGGGTTACTTTTGTTCAGCCCGTTCCCACCCGCAAAAGCGTCATATCAGCCAAAATATCGCACGCGCATCCAGTCACTGCATCCCCGACGGTTTTGACGCATTTTCATTTATCCATCGGACCAAATGGAACAATCTTCCTGCTCAATCGATCTTGCTGTGGGGACGACTAGGATACACATCATGCAAAACGCGCTTGCCCGCATCGAACCTGAGCGTCGCGAAAATCCTCGCATAGCGTCCAACGTGCCATGCACGATATTCTGGGCCGGGCTGTATGAATATGCCACGATCCGAAACATTTCCATCTATGGCGCCCAACTCGAAGGTTTCTGCTTCCCGCCCGTCGGCACGGCCGTCACGATCCTGGTTGATGACGTCGAATTTTGCGCGTCGATCATCTGGGCCGATGGCGAAAAATGTGGCGTATTGTTGGAGCATGAGGTCGACCCCGCTGCCTTCATTCGCCAACATGCCATCCGGCCTATCGTGGAAAATACGCGCGATCCCGCTGCGGTGACGCAGGTCCTGTTTTGTTAGGCGTCGCGACTATGTTCCAGGCCTGAAAAACCGTTGGGTCTTTCTCGGCAATCATCAGGTTCTGCGCGCAAAGTTGTTCGGATCAGCGGCCCGCCACCACGCCGCGAGCCGGGCATCGCGCGCGCCTTCGAGCAGTTCTCCGGGCGCAACAAAGGGGTAGATTTCATCGAAGGAGCGCATTTCCGCGGCATTGATACGCTGACGCAGGCCATCGGGGGTGAATTCGTCCGGTGAGTCCAGGCCCGCCGCAACGACGATGTCATGCAGCGCATCAAGGGTGGCTCTCTGGAAACGGGCCACCCGCTCCGCCTTTTCCGGCACCACCAGCGCGCGTTGACGGGCGGGCGACTGGGTGGCGACACCGGTGGGGCAGGTATCGGTATGGCAGCGCATCGACTGCACGCAGCCCAGCGA
The DNA here is from genome assembly GCF_035818615.1 of Sphingobium sp. CR2-8. Taxonomy (NCBI): domain Bacteria; kingdom Pseudomonadati; phylum Pseudomonadota; class Alphaproteobacteria; order Sphingomonadales; family Sphingobiaceae; genus Sphingobium; species Sphingobium wonjuense. The sequence continues at coordinate 2,980,851 of NZ_JAYKZY010000002.1, forward strand.
GAACATGAACGACCGGGCCGCATTGCACCAGTCCGCGCCCAGGGCCGCGTTCATGGCGATGGATGCGCCCGAGTTGACCTTGCCCGACGCCGCCAGCTTCACCTTGCCTTTCAGGTTTGCGCCGACGAGCGCGTTGCGCGCCAGCATCAATCCTTCGCGCAACGGCATGCCGACCCGGTCCGACAATTCGGTGGGAGCGGCCCCGTCCCGCCTTCGGCGCCATCGATCACGATGAAGTCCAGAAGGATGCCGGTTTCGACCATCGCTTTGACGACCGCGAACAGTTCGTGGGGATAGCCGACGCACAGCTTGATCCCTACCGGCTTGCCCCCGGACAGGTCGCGCATCTGCGCGGCAAATTCCAGCAGTCCGCGCGGGGTGGAGAAAGCGGTGTGATAGGGTGGGGACAGGCAATCTTCGCCCTGCGGAATATCGCGGATCTTGGCGATCTCCGCCGTGACCTTGGGACCGGGTAGCAATCCGCCATGCCCGGGTTTTGCGCCTTGGCTAAGCTTGATTTCGGTCATCACGACCGCGTCATGAGCGGCCCTTTCCCGGAAATGGCCGGGGTCGAAATCGCCCTTCGCATCGCGACACCCGAAATAGCCCGATCCGATTTCCCATACTACGTCGCCGCCATGTTTGAGATGATAGGGCGACAGGCCGCCCTCCCCCGTGTCATGATAGAAACCGCCGATCTTCGCGCCGAGATTGAGCGCTTCGATCGCATTGGCGCTGAGCGCGCCGAAGCTCATCGCCGAGATATTGAGCCGCGCGGCCTGATAGGGCTTGGCGCACTGGTCCGTCCCCACATGGACACGCGTATATTTCTGCGCCTGCCGCGAGGGGGCCATGGAATGGGGCAGCCATTCATATTCCTCGGAATAGACGTCCAGTTCGGTGCCGAAGGGATGGGTCGACACATCGCCCTTCGCCCGCGCGTAGACGAGTGCCCGTTCGTCATGGCTGAACGGCCGTCCATCCAGATCGCTTTCCACGATATAGGATCGCAGGAAAGGCCGCAGCCATTCGAAGAACCAGCGAAACCGCGCCGATACGGGATAGTTGCGGCGCAGCGAGTGGCGGGTCTGGAACAGGTCCAGCAGCGCCAGGCCCAGCAGCGGAACGAACGGAATCAGCAACCACAGAAGATGCGGATGCCTCAGGCCGATCAGCAGGGACGCGATCGTGCCCACAAGCCCGAAGAGCAACAGCGCGTTGCGGGACAGTGCATGATCGCGAAACAGCGCGTCGGCGAGCGTGGGCTGGTGGCTCATGACAGGAGGTTCCGGAGCATGCCCACCACATCCTTGCCGCGACCGCCCAATACCGCCTTGGCCGAATAGAGCGCCATGCCCGCAACCTGCCCCGCCTGCACATTGGGCGGCATGACCAGTTCGAAACGATCTGTCACGACATCGAGCAGAGCCGGTCCCGGTTCAGCGAGCCATGCCTGCACGGCGGCGTCCAGTTCCTCCGCCTTCTCCACCCGGCGTCCCTTAAAGCCGATCGCTTCGGCCACGCGGGCGAAATCGGGATTGATCAGATCGGTATAGGCGTCGAGCAGCCCCTCCACCTTCTGTTCGATCTCCACGAAGTCGAGCGCGCCATTATTATAGACGACGACCTTGATCGGCAGCTTCTCCTGCACCGCCGTCAACAGATCGCCCAGCAGCATGGCGATGCCGCCGTCGCCCGACAGCGAAATCACCTGCCGGTCCGGGAAGGCCGCCTTGGCGCCCAGCGCCTGCGGCATGGCGTTGGCCATGGTGCCGTGGCTGAGGCTGACGACCGTGCGATTGCGCCCGGTCGACGCGATGTGGCGCAGCGACCAGACCATCGGCGACCCGCCATCTGCGGTGAACACGGCATCCGGCGCGGCGTGGCGCGATATGGTTTCGGTCAGATATTGGGGATGGATCGCCCCGCCCTTGCCCACCGTGGCATGTTTGGCCTGGGCCGCCTCCGCCTTGCGATGATGCTCCAGGCAATCCTCCAGAAAAGCGTCGTCCTCGCGCTGAACGATGCGGGGCAGCAGCGCGTTCAGGGTCGGCTTGATGTCGCCGACCACGCCGATATCGACGGGATGGCGACGACCCAGATGGGTGCCGTCGAGATCGACCTGAAGGATCGTCGCCTTTTCCGGATAATATTGCCGCCATGCGAAATCGCAGCCCAGCAGCAGCAGGACATCGCACGACATCAGCGCATGATAACCCGCTTCACTGCCGAAGATGCCGGTCATGCCGACGTCGAAGGGATTGTCATGCTCCAGGAAATCCTTCGCGCGCGATGTGCGGGCGACCGGAGCCTTGAGGCGCGCGGCAAGCGCGACGACGCTGTCATGCGCCAGTTCGCAGCCCGATCCACCATAGATGGCGACGCGCTTGCCGCCGTTGATCGCATCGGCAAGCCGGTCCAGTTCCGTGTCCGAAGGCCGCACGACAGGCGCGGCGCGATGCACCGCAAAGTCGGGTTCGTCCGGCGCCTTCGCGCTCGACACGTCGGCGGGCACGATCAATATGGCGACGCCGCGTTTCGCGAGCGCGCTTTGCGCGGCCATCGCCGTCATCCGACGGGCCTGCGCGGGGGTGCGGATTTCCTCGCAAAAGACGCTGCACGAGGCGTAGACGGACTTGAAATCCACCTCCTGCGGGAAGTCGAAGCCCAGTTCGTCGCGCACGATCTGGCTGGCGATCAGCACGACCGGCGCGCGGTTGCGATGGGATTCGAACAAGCCGTTGATGAAATGCAGGCTGCCGGGACCACAGGAGCCCGCACAGGCCGCCAGTTCGCCGGTCAGCATGGCGTCGGCGCCTGCGGCAAAGCCGGCCGCCTCCTCATGCCGGACATGCACCCACCGGATATCGCTCTGGCGGATCGCGTCGGTGACATGGTTGAGCGTATCGCCCGGAATACCGTAGCAACGGCGCACACCCGCTGCCTGAAGCGTATCGATTATGACCTGTGCGACTGTCGTCATGCGTTGATGTCCTCGTTCGATTTGCGACGGGAACGCACAAGCCCGGCCCTCGGATCATCGATCGGGACATCAAGCAGCAATAAAATCCGCCATGGCCCTATTTCAGGTCCAATATCTGTCCTTCCGTCAGAAGCTGCCGACGCAACTTGGGATAGGCGACATCCTGCACCGACCCGCCATCCGCGATGGCGATGGATGCGGCCGCGGCAGCGGACTGCCCCAATATCATGAAGACAGGCTCCATCCGTATCGATCCATAAGCGATATGCGACGCCGACAGGGCCACCGGCACCAGCAAATTGGTGGCATCGGCCCGCTTCGGCACGATCGCGTCGTAGCTTATGGGATAGGCGCGCCCCGGCGTGACTTCGATATTGCCTTCGTTGCGCGCGAAGCCCCGGGCATCCACGATCCGGCGGACATTATGTGAATCCATATTATAGGATCCCATGCCAACGGGGCGCAGCGTGGGCTTGGTCCCGCGCAGATGCGGTTCGGCCATCACGAAGTCCGACAGCATGCGCCGCGCTTCGCGCACGTAAAGTTCGCGTGGCCAATGGCCGTTGCCGGTAAATTCGTCGCGGCACAGGCCCCAGCGCGACATTTCCGCGCGGGTTTCAGCCGGGACGCCGGGATCATTCGCCATGAACCAGAGCAGCCCCTGCTGATAATCCCGATGTTCCTGGACGATCGCCGCGCGTTCGGCGTCGCTCCCTTCGGGATAGCGATAGTTCATGCCGATATTGTCGAAGGAAAACGCCCCGAAATTGTTCGTATCGGTCTTGCCATTGGGGATACGGTCGAACTTCTTGAAAAAGTCGCGATAGCCTGTGTCCATATAGCGTTTGAGCAGCGCATATTGGCGCGGATCATAGCCCGATGGCTTTGGCAGCGGCACCCGATTGGCCGCCACGTCGGTCAGGCACATGCGGAACGTATAGGCCTGGATACGGTCGTCGGCCGTGCCGTCCGGCGCGATCCTGTCGGCCGTGATCCGGGGTAGCAGACCGCTTTTCGGGTCGCCGGGCACGACATAGGGGTCGACGTCGCGCAGGAACTGATGATTGGTCGTGTTGGCCATCTGCACGCCGTTCAGCGTCTCGCCATAGGTGGCATTGGCTTCCCGGCCTACAGCGAAATGGACACCTGCCCCGGCCATCAGATCGCCTTCGTAAGTGGCGTCGATGAACATGCGTCCGGCAAAGCGCTTGCCGGTCCTGGAACGGAAGGCGATGATGCGATGATCCTTGACCTCCACCGCGCCCACGCGCCGGTCGATCGGTTGGGACCGCAGGACGGTGACGCCCGCCTCTTTCAGCCAATCCTCATAGATGCGCTCGGCCACTTTCGGCTCGAACTGCCACATCGCGTCGTCGTCGACGAAATTCTCGGCCTTCGCGGGCCGCTTGGCGAAGGTCCAGGCGGCAGGGTCGTCATAGTGGCGCTTCACCCGGCGATAGAAGTCCAGCGACAAGCCACCGATCGCGCGATGGCTACCGGTGTCCGACCAGCCCAGACCGTTGGTCGTCATGCCGCCCACATAATCGTCGCGGCAGACCAGCAGCACCGACCGTTTGAGCCGTCGCCCCTCGATCGCGGCGATGACGCCGGACGAAGTGCAGCCATAGATGACGATGTCCGCCGCTGTCTTCGCGTCGCTTGCCTTGTCCTGCGCGCTGGCGCCGCCTGTCAGCAGCAGGGCGGCGGCGATCAGCGGCCGGGCGATGCTCTTTGCTTTTTCCATCATCAGAAAGTCGCCGCCACGCCGAAGAAGAAACGCCGGTCTTCGCGCAGCGAACTCAGCAATCGGCCCGGATGCTGGAGATATTGTCGCTCGATCGATCGGGTGAGGTTGATCGCCTCGGCCGTCAGCCGGACAGTCTGCGTCAGGTTGATCTGCGCGGACGCATCGAGCTGCCCGCGCGCCTGCATGTAGGAACTGCCGCCCGACGCCGCGCTGCCCTGACCCTGCAGATATTTGCTGCGATGGATATAGGCGACACGGAAGGACACGGTCTTGTCCTCATAATAGCCGATGAGGTTGTAGCTGTGCTTCGACAGACCCGGCAAAGGCAGCGACGCCTGCGTCGCTTCATCGACCAGCGGCGTCTTGCTGTCGACGAAGGTGTAGTTGGCCTGGACGCCCAGATTGTTGAAGGGCGCAGGCAGGAAGCGGAGCGATTGCTGATAGGCGACCTCGACACCCTTGATCGTGCCCGACCGGCCGTTGGTCGGCTGGGTGATCTGGAACAGGTCGTCCGGCCCGGTGGACAGGCCTGGCACGAACTCCGCCTGCGTGGTGTTGATGGTGAAGGAACCGACATCCTTGTAGAAGCCCGCTACCGTCAGCGCGCTCGCAGGCGCGAAATACCATTCCAGCGTCGCATCATATTGCGTCGCTTCGAATGGACGCAGGGCCGGATTGCCCCGTGATCCCGTACGCGCGACTATGAACGGTATGAAGCTGACCCCGACATCGTTGAGGCTGGGACGCGCGACCACCTTGGCGGCGGCCCCGCGCAGTATCAGGCTGGGCGTCAACTCGACCGACAGGTTGGCGCTGGGCAGCCAATAGTCGAAGCGCGATTTCGATCCCGTCGCCTGCGTGTCGGACAGATAGCCCGACGATAGCCGCTCTATGCTGATATAGCGCACGCCTGCATTGCCGGTAATCGGCATTGACCCGATCTCGCTCTTGAAATTGGCGCGGACATAGAAAGCCAAAGTGTCCTGCTTGACGTCGCGGATGGATACCCGCCCCAGCGGAATGGCGTCGGCGCGCGGGATCGGCAGGCCGAAGGCGTCGCGCGCGGCGTCCTTGTCGACCGTCCCGGTCAGCAGATCGCGCGGAAAATCGCCCGACGCGCCCGGGAAGAAGCTGCTCATGCTGTTGTCGTAGTTCAGGCCGGGCATTTCATCGACGGTGATGATGCCGTCGCCATTCCTGTCGCCGACCGCCAGCAGGCTCGCTGCAGAAGGGACGCTCTGGGGCGATTCCGAATAGAATTTGATATTTTCATAGCGTGAACCGACCTGGATCGAACTCAGCATACCCCAGTCGGTGCGTATGTCGAAATCGAGGCGGCCGTCATAGCCGCTATTGTTGGTGATGTTGTCGCCATCGAAGATCGAGGCGAGCTGATATTGGGACGGGTCGTCCCGATTGAAATTGGTATTGAGCGACAGATTAGGCACCGGCCCTCCGCCGGAAAAATCATAGCTGGCGTTGGTGGTGTTGCCCGCGCGCGGAACGACGACATAGGTGAAGGAAGCCCCCGGCCCACCGTCCGTTCCCTTGCCTTTGCTATAGGACGCATCGGCCGACATTTTTACGATGTCGCCGTCATATTTGGTCGAGAAACCGAGATTGGTGGACCGAAATTCCGTCGGCTCGTCATAAATCAGCGGACGCAGCGTGACGCCGGTGTAGGTGCCGCTGACGACGGTGCCATTTTCGTCGGCAACGGCATTCACGTCATTATTGTTGAAGAGTATCTGGTAATTAGCGCTGTTGCGTTCGCGCTTCAGGCGCGAATAGGTGCCGTCCAGAATGATCTCCCAATTGTCCGCCGGTCGAAATTGCACGGAGCTGTTGAGCGTCAATCGCTGTTCGCGCCGATCGTAAATGCGCGCCATGTAGCGATTGGGTCGAAACAGGCCCGGATCGTTGATACCGTCGCCATTGCCGTCGATCGCATCGGTCCGGGTCCAGCCGCCGGAATCGAACGACTGCCCCTGCGTGCGGGTGTTGGAATAGGCCACGCTGGCGAGGATGCCGAACCGGTCGCCGAAATTTTTCGAGACGAGCGCCGAGCCGCGATAACCCAGATGGTCGGCCTGGTCGGTATAGGCGCCCTGCAATCGGCCGCTGACGACCAGATCGGCCAGATCCAGCGGTCGCTTGGTCTTGAGATTGACGGTCGCGCCCAGCGCCCCTTCCGGCATGTCGGCGGTCGGCGATTTCGCGACGACGATGCTGCCGATGATTTCCGGGCTGATCGATTCCAGCGACGCGTTGCCGCCCGCACCCGGCCCCAGGAAGGTCCGGCCGTTAATCTCCAGCCGGTTCTGGGAAATGCCGCGCACGGTGAAGTTCGAACCGTCGCCTTCGCGCCGCGTGATCTGCACGCCGGTGATCCGGCTCATCAATTCCGCGACATTCTGGTCGGGCAGCTTGCCGATATCCTGCGCCGTGATGACATCGACGATGTTGCTGGCGGCGCGCTTGACGTTGATCGATTCCTGCAACGAGCGGCGGATGCCGGTGACGATGATGTCCTGGCTACCCTGTTCCTGCGGCGCCATCGCCCCTGCGACGGAAGCGTCCTGACCGGCTGGCGCGAACCCCGCCGGGGTGTAGGCGAATGCGGCGGCAGGCGTCGGTGTCGGCCTGTCGCGCTTGAGCACGATCGCGTTACCGACCTTGACCATCATCAGGTCGGTGCCGGTCAGCAGCTGCTTCAACGCCTGCGACACGTCCATCGCGCCCTTGACGCGGCCGAGCCTGACGCCTTCGACCACCGGTCCCGAGGCCAGTATCTCGATCCCCGCCTGCTTGGCGAACAGGGGGATGCCGGTCTGCGCCGGTTGCGGCGCGATATCGAAGCGCCGGATCTGGGCCGCAGCCTCGGCAGGCGACACGATGCAGCAGACAATCGCGGCCGTAGCGCCGAGAAGATGAGCGCGCGCAGCTTTCATACGTCCTCCCCTTTATTGGCGCCCTGCTTTCGGTGCGCTCTCATCATCCAAGAGACGCGCCGATGCATTTTCCGTCAGACCGGATCGACTTTTTTGCGGGCCAGGCGAATTTCCTGCGGCGTCGTGGTCACCGCAACGTCAAGGGAAGCAGCCAGCGTTCGGGCAAAGCCAGCCGGATTGTCGATGCGGAACAGGCCGATCAGCCGTTCATTGGACAGGCTCTCATCGGCGATCACCAGTTGCTGGGCATTATAGCGGTTGAACCGCGCGACGGCATCGCGCAGCGTATCGCCTTCCAGCGCGATCTCACCCACACGCCACGCCAGCGATCGTTCGATCGCTTGTGGCGCATTGCCTTTGACCGGTGTCAACGCACCACGCTCGAAAGTCGCGAAATCCCCGGCCTTCAATATCGTCATGGTGCCGCCGCCATCCTGTGCCCAGGTGGCGACGGTGCCTTCTGTGACAGCGATCTGGACAGTTGTGCCGGTACGACTGACGGAGAAGGCCGTGCCGATCGCGCGGGCCTGCGCGATACCGGCATCGACGACGAAGGGGCGGCGACGGTCCTTGGCGACCTGGAACCAGGCCTGCCCGCTCGCCAGCGTGACCCGTCGGCTTTCCTCATCCAGCGTCACGCGCAGATCGCTGCCGCTGTCGATCGTCGCCACCGATCCGTCGGCAAGCGGCAGGCGGCGGATTTCGCCGCGCCCGGTCGTGACATGGTCGCCCATCAGCCTCGACACGCCGATCACCCCGGTCAGGGCGGCGGCCATCGCCCCGCCCACACCGGCCGCCATCCACCGACGTCGGGTCCAGAACGGGGAGGACACAGGTGGCGGCCCATCCTGCTCGACGGCCTCGTTAATCAGCGACAAGGCCGCCTGCGCGCGCAGCAGCGCCCCGGCATGGCGGCGATCCTGCGCCAGCCATATGTCCATCTGTTCCTGCTGCTGCGCATCGAGCGGATGGCGAAGCGCCCAGACCGCCGCCATATCGTCAACGGTTTCGGGCATGCAGGCCTCCGTCCGCGAACGGTTGTTCGGATGTGGCTTCCGGCTCCGTCAATTGCCGCAGCAACGTGCGCAGCCCCCGGCTCGCCTCATTTTCCACGATTGTTTCGCTGACGCCCAGCGCCTGGGCAATCGCCTTCTGACTCAATCCTTCGACCTTGCGCATGATGAAGATGCGGCGGGCGCGATCGGACAGCATCGCCAAAGCCGTCTGGACGCGTCCCAGCTCCTGCCGCGCCTGCGCGAAGCGTTCGGGCGTCAGCAGGTCGCTTTCGCCCTCACCCGACAGGTCGGACAAGGGATCGAGGCGCACCACGCGGGCGCGCTCCCGCTGCCGCCGGACGATGTTGCGGGCCATGGTGAAGAGATAGGCGCGCGGCGCGGTGACATGCGCGACGTCCGGCAACTGGGCAAGGCGGCAATAGCATTCCTGCACGACGTCCTCCACATCGGCCGCAGCGACGACCTGCCGCCGCAACCAGTTACGCAGGTCGCGTTCGTGGGGCAGTATCTCCCGCCCTACCCATCGAGCCAAAGCTTCGCGTTCCGTGACCTCTCTCCTCTCCCCCTGGCAAGAGACGCGGCGCGCATTTTTCCGTCGTCATGCGGAATATTTATCTGCTTCATTCTTCCATCGTGCAACCGGCGCGATTGCCATGCCGACGTCACCCGGTGCGGCCTGCCCCCTGGCCCAGGACGATATTGGCGAGCAACGCGGCATTGCGCCCGAAATGATGGCCGCCCGGCACCACGACCTGGGTCGCGACATTGCGGGGGATGGCCGGACAAGCGCTATCATCTTCGGCTGCGCCGCGGATACAGCGGATGGTCACGTCCCGCAGCCGCATGATCGCGGGCACCGTAGGCTGGGCCTGTGTCGAATTGAGGTCCAGCCATGACGACAGGTGGAACTGGAAGTCAGCGGTCGCGCCCAGCCCCAGCAGCGACAGGCTGGAGATGTGGGCGCGGGTTTGCGGATCAAGCGTGCCGACGATCGCGGGCAGCACGTCCGCGCCGAAACTATAGCCGATGACCATCACGCGCGGCCGGTTCCAGCGGGCGCTGTAGGCCGCGATGATATGGCGCAGATCCTGCCCCGCGCCCGACGGCGTGCGCTGGCTCCAGAAATAGGACAGGCTGTCGACGCCGACGACCGGAATGCCCTTCGCCGCCAACTGGCTCGCAATGTCCCGGTCCAGTCCCACCCAGCCGCCGTCGCCCGAATAGATGACCGCCATCATATTTCCATGGTCGCCTCCCGCTGCGGGCGGTACGATGGTCAGGGGCAGGTCGTCCACATTGGCGGTGGCGACCGGATCGAGCATCGGCGCCAGCGCGGCCATCAGACGCGGCATCCAGCGCGCACGGTCGACAAAGCGATGGTCGCCCTGCGGCAGATCGATCAGGCGCGCATGCGGCACATCCGTAACGAAGCGCCGGGCGGCGGCGAAATCGACCACCGCGTCGCGCCTGCCCTGCACCACGATCCAGGGCAGCTTGATGCGCCGGTTGGGCGCGAATAGCCATCCGTGCGCAGGCTTTGCGATGGCGTGGGCGGTGAAGCCCGGCGCGGAACACCAGGGCTTTGCGCCCGGCATATCCGCGCTGAAACCCAGCGATACGACCGCCCGATAGGCCCCGTCGGGCCATTGCGCCAGGCTGGCATAGGCCAGCGTCGCACCGGCGGAATAGCCGATGACGATAGGCTTCATATAGGCGCGCACGCCCGCGCGATGCTGCACGTCGCGCGCCAGCGCCACCAGCGCATAGTTGGGATTGATGCAGCGCCCCCTTTCCCGCTCCAGCGACCGCATGAATGTGGGGGTGGATACGCCAGCCACCAATATCCCCTGCTTCGCCAGATCGCGCGCGATGGCGGCGGTGCCTGCGCTCCACCCGCCGTCGCCAGACAGGAACAGGGCCGTCGCACGGGGGGAGCCGCCGGGGCGGTAGAGCCGGATGCCGCCGAATGGCGCCAGGCTGTAGGCGCCCACCGTGACCGTCCCACCAGCCGACGCACTGACCGGCGCGCCAATCCCGGTCGCGACCAGCCAGCTTCCCGCGATGAGGGCGACGACGATCCGAATGATCCTGCGCATGACCTGGAACCCCTTTGACAGGCAGGCATCATGCGCTGGTGCGACTATCCCGGTTTTTACGGGCGGATGACAAGTTCGTCATATTCACCCACCGCCGCTGCCGATCAGCGCCTGGAGATCGATCAGGGTGCGGGCGAAGGTCAGGCCCTGCGGCCCCGCGACGAAGCGAGCATCCCATTCGGGCGAGAATTTCTCCTTATAGGCGCGCAGCCCTTCGAAACCGTATAGCGCATTGCCATGCTGGTAGAGCATCGCCCCCAGCCGCGACCAGAAGGGCGCCAGCCTGCGCGCGTCCAGTCCCGACAGCGGCGCCATGCCGAGGTTGAACCAGGCATAGCCCTGCGCCTGTCCCCACTGCATCAGATGAATGAACAGGAAATCCATCGTGCCATAGGGCATGTCTTCACGGTGGCGCATCAGGTCGACCGACAGTTCGGACCGGTCCTGCGTCTTCCAGATATTGGCGAAGGCGACGATCTTTCCCTGCCAGCGGACGACCGCGCAATCGAAATGCGCCATATAGGCCGGATCGAAGCGTCCGACGCTGAAGCCCTTTTCCCGGTGCCGCTTGATCGCCAGCCAGTGCGCCGAAATCTCCGCCAGTTCGTCCATGATGTCGGCCATGTCGGCCGCCGCGACGATGTCGAAACTCGCGCCTTCGCGCAGCGCGCGCCGTTCGGCGTAACGTAATGGCTTGGCGTCCGGCCCTTCCAGCGTAAAACGGTCGAGGGCGACATGCGCCTCTTCGCCATATTTGGTGATCTGCAACCCCAGTTCGATCGCCAGCGGCAGGGCGGCGGCGCTGATCTGATAGAGCAGCAGGCGGCCCTGCGCGGCATCCACCCGTTCGCGCAGCGTCCAGAGCAGGTCGCTCCATTCCGCCTCCGCGCCTACGGGATCGCCCATCACGATCCAGCTATGACCCCGTATCTGATACATCAGGAACGCCTGGCCGGTGGCCGACAACAGGAACCGCTTGTCGCCGGTCAGGGCCAGGTTGGCATCGGTCCGCTGCGCCAGCGCCATCGCCGCCTCGCTGGGGCCGAGCGCGGCATTGCTATCCTGCCGGGCGGGCGTGGCAGGCCGGAAAAGGCGCAGGAACGCCACGCAGGCCAGCAGGGTCGCCACGGCAAAGCTGGCCCGCAGGAAACGCGACGCATCGCCCCGTTCAGCGAATTGCCACCACAGCTCATTCTGATAATCCACATGCTTGTAGGCGAAGAAGCCGATCCATATCGACAGGCCGACCATCACCGCGACGGTCGCCAGCCAGCCGGGCGAGAAGGCTTCGGCCAGCAGGTGCGTTCGGCGATAGAAGGCGGGCCGCGTCCATTGCAGCGCACCCGCGATCAGGATCATCACCGCCGCTTCTTCATAATCCAGGCCCTTGAGCAGCGAGAAGGTCGCGCCCGCGATCAACAGCAGGCGCGTCAGCCAGAAGGCCCCGTCCAACCGGCGATAGAGTCCGGCGGACAGGATCAGCAGGGCCGCGCCCACCAGACTGCCCGCCAGATGCGATACCTCCGTCAATGCCAGGGGCAGCAGGGAAGACAGCGTAGCTGCCCGTCCCGGCACGGTCGGTAGCGAACCCGACACCAGCAGCACCACGCCGCCCAGAAAGACCAAAGCGGCCATCATCGTGGGCGCAAGGCCCGATGCCACGGCCCGCATGCCGATCAGCGTCCGCGCGATCGGTCGATGCCAGCGACTGCCCTCCTGCACCAGGACGATGATGATGGCGATGAGCAGCGGCGCGACATAATAGATCAGGCGGTAGGCGAGCAGCGCGGCGACCAGTTCCGGGCGCGCCGTGCCGGGCAGCGCGGCCAGCATCACCGCTTCGAACACGCCGATGCCACCGGGCACATGGGTGATAAGGACGGCGATGATCGCCAGCGTATAGCCGATGAAGAAGGCAGGCCATTGGTCGATCCCGACGCCGGGAACCAAGATGAACAGCGCGGCGCTGGCGGCGGCCAGATCGACCGCGCCGATGCCGATCTGCGCCACTATGCCCGTCGCGGGCGGAACGGGCGCGCTCCAGCCGCGCAGCCGGATCGTGCGCCCGCGCGGTCCCGCCCAGACGACCAGTCCCGCCATCGCCAGCAGCAGGACGATGCCCAGCCCCCGCAGCATGTCCGCCGATCCCGCCCATGCGCCGATCGCCAGCACCTGCGGACGCCACGCCAGCATCGCGCCCGCCAGCACGAACACGCCGCTCCAGAAGGTCGCGCTCGCGATCATCACCACGCGCGCGATATCGCTGAGGGTCAGGCCCGCCGCGCTGTAGATCCGATAGCGCGCCGACCCGCCCGTCAGCAGCGACAGGCCCAGATTATGGCTGAGCGTATAGCTGGTGAAGGACGCGAGGGCGGCGGTGCGATAGGGGAGCGGCCGACCGATCGCTCGCAGCGCCGATACGTCGTAGAGCGTCAATGTCAGATAGCTGATCGCGGTCAGCCCCGTCGCCGCGAGAAGGCTGGCGGTCGGCAGCGCATGCCAAGCGGTCCGGACCTCATGCAGATGCACCTCTTGCAGCAGATGGTCGAGCGCCACGAAGCCCAGGGCGGCCAGCAGCAGGACCACGCCGACCGATAGGGTCATGCGATAGCGTTGGAACAGCTGTGCGGCCGTCATGCGATCGGTCATCCTGTCCCTCACCCCCGTTGCCGCGTCCATATCTGGCTTTTGCACAGCCAGCCGCCCAGCAGGCAACCGGATATCTTCAATCGATCGGCGTCCAGTTGCTCGATCGTAGAGGAAAAGCTGCGTCCCCTGTCGGGCACGAACACATAGCCGGCCCAGCGTCCCGGGCCGCGCGGATGATAATCCTGCAGCAATTCGGTGCCGACCAGATGGGACACGCCCGCATCGGCGGCGTCGGCGGTCGCGCTGGCATCGGCCCAGCGGACCCAGCCGCAAAGCGCACCGCGGCAGGCGCCTGTCGTCACGACCACGCTGCCATGGGGATTGACCCAGTTCCCCTCGATCGGGGCAGCCGCCATCGCGGCGGCGGGAAGCACCATCACAGCGGCGCAGATCAGCGAAAGGGTGAAACGCCGCATGGCCTATGCCCTCCCCGCAAGATGGGCACGCATCATGGCCGCGCGCAACGTGCCATAGACGGCATCGACATCGCTGTTCAGCCGATGGCCTCCAGGCAATGCGACCGCCTCGGCATTGCGTTGATGCAGCAACGGACACAGGCTCGCCGTTTCTTCGCGCCCCTGGATGCAGAGCAGCGGTGTCCAGGTCAGCTGACGCGCGGTCGGCAGCGCATCGGATTCCGCCATGGCGAAGGTAAAGATTTCCGCCGGTGACGCCCGATACTCGACCGTGGCACCCGGCACGACGAGCGCCACCAGTCCGACCGATGCCCGGTCGGCGCGCGGAAGCCCATCGAGCGCGACATGCAACATGTCCGCGCCATAGGATTGGCCGATCAACAACAGTCGCGCCTGCGGATTGATCGCATGCGCCTGTCCGATCGCTTTCTCCAGCAGCGCCGTCGCGTCGGCGGCGGTCCGGGTCTTACGGAAATAGCTGAGCGAATTGACGCCGACCACCGGCACGCCATCGGTGACCAGCCGGGCGGCGACGCGCGGCCCCATCCCTACGCGAAACCCCATGTCGCCCGACCACAGGATGGCGACCGGCGCACCTGGCCGCGGCTGATAATGGAACGGACGCATCGGCGTGAACAGATCGCCGCCCAGATAGCCAAGCCAGGCGAACTTCAGCAGGATCACGACCAGCAGCGCGCAAACTGCCATAATCCATCGCATTTTACTTTTGCGCGTCATCAGTTGGACCTTCGGTCTGTTTTCGTCGCCCTTTTAACGCCCCTGCATCCATCGGATCGGTGACCTTTGCATGAACTTTATGTCATCTGCCGGACAGTGCGACGACAGGCCATGCAGCCTAAATAGAATGGCATGATCTGGTCCGCCCGCCCTTTCTATGCGACCGCGATGCTGCTGGCGTCCCTCCCGCCCCTTTTGGCGACGCAATGGGTGCGTGCGCCATCGGCTCCCGCCGCCGTCAGCAATCGCATGGGCCTGACGTTGGGCGAGGACGACCGACACCGCGTCGTGGTGACCAGCCTGCGCAGCGGCGGCAGCGCCGATCGCCAAGGCATCAAGGTGGGGGACCAACTGACCGGCATAGCGGGCCGACCGGCCGTGGCGCTGGAGGCCGTGCGCCAACTGGTTCATGCACCGGGGCATTGCGCCATGCCACTGATGTTCGATCGCCACGGCATTCCCTATCGCACAATAATCTGGCAGTGCGGCAGAACCGGCGTCGGTTAGAAGGATCATGCCCATGGGTCGCAAGATTTTGCTGGTAGAGGATGACCGGACGACGGCCGACTTCGTGCTGAAGGGGCTGGCCGAACATGGCCATGTCGGCGACCATGCGGCCAATGGTCGCGACGGCCTCTTCATGGCGACCGATGGCGGCTATGACGCGATCATCCTCGACAGGATGTTGCCGGGCATGGACGGGCTGGCGGTGCTGGGCGCGTTGCGGGCGGCAGGGATCGAAACGCCGGTGATCTTTCTGTCGGCGCTGGGATCGGTCGACGACCGGGTGACGGGGCTGACTGCGGGATCGGACGATTATCTGGTGAAGCCCTTCGCCTTTGCCGAGCTGCTCGCGCGGCTCGAACTGCTGATGCGCAGGCGCGGCAGCGGCACGCATGTCGAAACGGTCCTGAATTGCGCCACGCTGCGCATGGACCTGCTCAAGCGCGAGGTGAAGCGGGGCGACCGCGCCATCGACCTGCAACCGCGCGAATTTCGCCTGCTGGAATATCTGATGCGGCACGCGGGCCAGGTCGTCACCCGGACGATGCTGCTGGAAGGCGTGTGGGACTATCATTTCGACCCCGGCACCAATGTCATCGACGTGCATATCAGCCGCCTGCGCCGCAAGGTCGATGCCGATGGCGACCTCCCCCTGATCCATACCGTGCGCGGCGCGGGTTATCGGTTGGGCGAATGAGTCCGGTCGCATGACCGCAAGCGACGCCCTGCGCTGGCTGCGCTCGTCGCATGCGCGCTTCATCGGCCTGATCCTGATATTGGAACTCGTCTTCGGCGGCGCGCTCCTTTTGTCGGTGACGCAACTGGTTCACGCCAGTCTGGACGCGGCCGACAATGCCATTGCACGCGACACGCGCGACACCTTGCTGGAAGTCTGGAAACAAGGGGGCGACCGAGCGCTGGCCAGCGCCGTCACTGCCCATGCGCAGGACGAAAGCGACGCCGTCCTGTTGCTCGCCGGCACCGATGGCGGCCGGATCGCGGGCAATCTGTCGGGTTGGCCCCCGGTCATTCCCGCCGATACCGCCGGGATCAAGGCGAAGCTCTATCGCATCGGCGATGCAGACGCCGCACCCTACACCATCACCGCCGCTCGGCTGCGGGATGGCCGTCGCCTGCTGGTGGGGGAAAGCACCGACGACAGCGACCAGATCCGCCAGACCGTGGAAGGCGCGCTATCGACGGCCCTGCTGATGGCGTTGCCGCTCGCCATCGTCGCCGCCTGGCTGGTGGTCCATATCATCGACCGGCGGATCGTGCATATCGCGACGACCGCCGCGCGGGTGGGCGCGGGTGAGATCGACCAGCGGGTACCGCTCGACGGGTCGGGCGACAGTTTCGATACATTGGGCCGCACGATCAACACCATGCTCGATCAGATCGGCGCGTTGCTGGCCGAATTGCGCACCGTCACGGACAGCATCGCCCACGACCTACGATCGCCCTTGACCCGATTGCGAGTCCGCATCGACCGGGCGATGCAATCGGACAATCCGGCCGTGTTGCGCGAGGCGATCGACGGCATCAGCCGCGAAGCCGACCAGTTGCTGGCGATGCTGGCCACCGCGCTGGAGGTGAGCCGGATGGAGGCGGGGATCGGGCGCGATCGTTTCGTTTCGACCGACCTGGCCGCCATGCTGACCGACATGGGCGAGTTGTACGAACCGGTGAGCGAAGAACAGGGACGCACCCTCGCCATAACCATCGATCTGCCGGTAACGCTGCCGGTCCATCGCGAGTTGTTGGGCCAGGCGCTCGCCAATCTGATCGACAATGCGCTCAAATATGGCGCGGGAACGATGACGCTATATCTGGCCGCCGAAGGGGATGACGTCATCGTCGGGCTAGCCGACGAAGGGACAGGCATCGCGCCCGAACGAGAGGCCGAGGCCTTGCGCCGCTTCGGGCGTCTGGACCCTGCGAGGGGTATCGCGGGGGCGGGCCTCGGCCTCTCTCTCGTCGCGGCGGTCGCCAGGATGCACGGAGGAGGCGTGCGATTCAGCCGTCGCAACGAACTGTTCAGCGTGGAAATGCTGCTCAGGCGGCAGCCTTGAATGATCGGATGGCGCGGCGGCCATAGCCGAGCGACGGGAGCCGGGACGGGTCAACAGGGGACGAACCCTATGCCGGCTCCCTGTCGACAGGGCTTACTTGGAGGCAGGCTTCGTGGCGGTCGTCGTGGTGGTGGTCGTGGTCACCTTCTTGGCGGCCTTGTGCTTGACCACATGATGCATCGGCTTGGACGAAGCGGTCGCAGCCGATGCGGCAAGCGGGGTGGCGAGGACGGCCAGCGAAGCCAGGCCGGTCAGGATCATGCGGGTTTTCATGGTTCATACTCCTATCAGGCGGTCCGTCGTGGACTGCCTGCCCCTTATGGCGCAGCCCCTCCGTCGACAGGGTGACGGGAAAATGAACTTTTGGACAGGCGGACTATGATAGAGGGTGGATTCTCATCGCGATCGGACCGTGCGGGAAAAACAGCGCAGGATCGTCCCATCCGCATGACCGCCCTCCCTTGATTTGCGGAAAGGGTCAGCTCCATCCATGCGGGCATGATCTTCGTGCGCAGAGCCGACCGCCCCCTACAGGATCTGAACCTGCTTCATTGAAGGTTCACATGCGCGCCCTATATAGGGGTTGTCACTTCTTCCCCCTTTGGAGTGACACCTCCCTGAACCTTGGCCCCGCCGTGGAATATTCCCGGCGGGGTTACTTTTGTCGGGCAGAATTCCGGATGCGCCGTCAGCGAACCGAGGCGGACCGAATCGCGTCGGCATCCAACGACGAACCGCCAAATTCCGCGACGGTGATGCAGTTCCGCCCCCGCTTCTTGCTTTCGTAGAGCCGACGATCCGCTTCCGACACCCATTGATCCGGGATCATGTCGGGCGCGCATCGGGCGCTCGCCACGCCGATGCTGACGGTGATGAACGGGCTTATCTGCGACTGGGCGTGCGGAATATTCAGCGACTGGATTTGCAGGCGTATCTCCTGCGCCACCAGTTCCGCGCCATGCGCATCGATGTCGGGCAGGATGCAGGCAAATTCCTCGCCGCCATAACGGGCCGACATATCCGTCGCCCGCTTGACCGCGCGCGTGAGCGCCGACGCGACCATCACGATGCAGCGATCGCCCGCCGGATGGCCGTACAGGTCATTGAACTGCTTGAAGAAGTCGATGTCCAGCATGATGACCGACAGCCATTGGCCGGTCCTGCCCAGGCGCACGATCTCATCGTTCAACGCGCGCTCCATATGGCGGCGGTTGCGAAGCCCGGTCAGGGCGTCGGTCACGGCCATGTTCGCCAGTTGATCGCGCAACTGCTTGAGTTCCACATGATTGCCCACGCGCGCGCGCAGGATCGCGGGCTGGATCGGCTTGGTCACATAATCGATCGCACCCAGCGACAGGCCGCGCATCTCGTCTGCCGTGTCCCCCAGCCCCGTCGTGAAAATGACC
This sequence comes from Sphingobium sp. CR2-8, assembly GCF_035818615.1. NCBI lineage: Bacteria > Pseudomonadati > Pseudomonadota > Alphaproteobacteria > Sphingomonadales > Sphingobiaceae > Sphingobium > Sphingobium wonjuense. The sequence goes on from NZ_JAYKZY010000002.1 coordinate 2,999,429, forward strand.
GGGATATCCGCCAGCAGCGGATCGTCCTTCAACTGGCGGCACACTTCGAAACCGTCGATCCCGGGCATCAGCACGTCGAGCAGGATCAGGTCCGGCTGCGCCGCACGCGCCGTATCCAGCGCCTGCTGCCCGGATGTGGCGAAGCAGACTTCATAATCATCTTCCAGCACGGCATTCATGATCTCGATGTTCGAGACTTCATCATCGACGATGAGGATGGTCGCCTTTGTCATCAGGCCCTCCCGGCATGATCGGCGACGCGCCGATCCAATCCATGATCAGCCCGTTCCGCATCGATCAGCGCAAGCGCGGTGTCGTAGTCGAGCGTTTCCAGAGCCCGGAACACCCCATGCGCGCTTCTCGCTTCGCTGCACAGGCCCATCAGGTCGGCCATATGATGGAAGCTGGCGCGCGCGCCCAGACTGCGGCGGCGGACCAGTTCGCGCAGCGCTTCGCGCGCCGCTGTCACGGCGTCGCGATCGGCAACGCCTGTCGCAGCGGGCGCTGCCGCAACGGTCGGAGCGGAGAGGCTTCGTGCCGCAGCGATGGCAGGCGCGATTTCGCTTTCCAGCCGCCCGATCGCAAGCCTGGCATCATCCAGCTCCCCGCCCGCCAGCATCCTTTCGATATCGGACGCCACATTCTGGACGCCGGGCAATTCGAGCGACCCTGCCACGCCCTTGAGACTATGGGCGAGACGCCGCGCATCGGGCAGCAGGCCGATGGCGATATGCGTCCGCAGGTCATGCGCGACAGTCGCATAGCTGTCGCCGAACGCGACGATCAGCTTGTGCAGCAGAGCCTCCTTCCCATTGACGCGCAGCAACGCGGCCTTGAGGTCGAACGGCGGCAATATATCGGGCAGGCGCGCGCCCGGTAGTTTGGGTGACTGGGTCTGCGCGACTGCCGCCGTCGCCTGATCCGCCTGCAACCAGCGATCCAGCGTCCGCACCAGAAGGGCGGGGTCCACCGGCTTGGCGATATGGTCGTTCATCCCGGCCTTGAGGCAGCGCTGCTTTTCCTCCTCATAGGCATGGGCCGTCATGGCGATGATCGGCAGGCGATCCGCCGACCAGCTTTCGCGGATGATCTTCGTCGCGGTGACGCCGTCCATTTCCGGCATCTGCACGTCCATCAGCACCGCCGCATATCCAGCGATGTTCGCGCGCACCTTGTCGCAGGCGATGCTTCCGTTTTCCGCGCATTCGACCAGCAGACCCGCGTCGCCCAGCAACTCGGTCGCGATCTCGCGGTTGATTTCATTATCCTCGACCAACAGGACGGACAGCCCACGCAAATGGGGCGCCACCATCGGAACATCCGCCGTCGCCACCGCAACGGGCTGGACAGGTGTCGCGTCCAGGGGGAAAATGCCTGAAATCGTGTCGATCAGCGTGTGCGGCACGACCGGTTTCGTCAGGAAGCCGGCGATGTCGCAACTTTGGGCATCGATGACGAAATCGTCCGCGCCATAAGCCGACACGATCAACGCCTTGGGCTTATGCGTCCTGAACGTCATGGCTTCCATGGCCTTGATGGTCTGCATGCCGTCCATGCCCGGCATCTTCCAGTCCAGCAACAGCAGGTCATAGGGCGCGTCGCCCCCATCGGCCGTGTGCAGCGCGCCCAGTGCTTCCTCGCCCGACGCGACCAGATCGATATGCATGTCCCACCCGGCGAATATATCCTGCATGATCTGGCGCGACGCCGGATTGTCGTCCGCCGCCAGCACCCGCAGACGCCGGACCGATGCGGGCACATCTATCTCCATCGCCTCGGCATCGTCTTCGATCTTCATGCTGAATGCGCATGTGAAGCAGCTGCCCTCGCCCGGCGCGCTTTCCACCGCGATCGTGCCGCCCATCTGTTCCACGATCTGGCGACAGATGGCGAGGCCAAGCCCCGTGCCGCCGAAGCGCCGCGTGGTCGAACTGTCCGCCTGGGTGAAGCTGTTGAACAGCGACGCCTGTTGCTCCTGCGTCATGCCGATGCCGGTGTCGCGAACGGCCAATTGCAGCATGACCTTGTCGCCCGCCTGCTGCGCCACATCGAGGCTGATCGTGACGGCGCCGTCCTCGGAAAATTTGACCGCGTTGCTCAGCAGGTTGAGCACGACCTGATTGAACCGCATTTCATCGGCGACCAGGCGACGCGGCACGGCGCTGTCGATCGTGGATTGAATCCGCACCCGTTTCGCCTCGGCTTCGGCGGCGACCAGTTGCACCTGGTTTTCCACCGCGGTCCGCAGATCGAAGGGGTGGGCTTCCAGCAACAGCTTGCCCGCCTCATTCTTCGAAAAGTCGAGAATATCGTTGATGAGCCGCAGCAGCGATATGCCCGCCTTGTCGATCTTGGTCACATAATCCTTTTGCTTGGGATCAAGGTCGGTGCGTGCGACCAGATGGCAAAAGCCCAGGATCGCGTTCATCGGCGTGCGGATTTCATGGCTCATATTGGCAAGGAACAGGCTCTTGGCGCGGCTCGCCTCCTCCGCTTCGCGCGTGCGATCCTCCAGCGCCTCGTTCTTGGCGAGAATTTCCTCGCCCATGCGCTGGTTGCTGCCGAAACTTTCCACCAGCCGGTCGCTCAGCCAGACCAGCACCGCCGTCTGGAAGGCGACGATCGCGGCGTGCAGAATGACCCGCTCCAGATTGCCCTGTCCTGGGAACACGGCATAGGGCAACAGATAGAGCAGCAGCAGATGATGCAGCGCCGTCGCGGTCGCGGCGACCATTATCGCCCGCCGGTCGCACCACGCGATCGTCAGCGCCAGCATGGCGAAGAAATACATATGCATGTCCATCTGCCACGCATGGCCGCTCAGAAGGACCAGCAGGATCGCCGGTTCGCCCATCAGGGCGACTGCGGACAGATAGCGCGTCGCGGGCGCGATTCCGCGCCGCCACCAGATCAGATGATAGCTGCCCGCCAGCACCGCGCCGGCTAGCGCGGCCCAGAGCGGCGAATGACCGGTCAGCATGGCGGTCGCCGCCAGCAGCGGGACATGCGCCCAGAACAGAGCCAGCAGGAAGCGCCCGAAATGCTGACGCAGCTTGTCGAGTTCCACGATCA